>CAZPTQ010000132.1:0-15644 GCA_964589365.1 uncultured Saprospiraceae bacterium | reverse complement strand
ACCACAATGACCACAATGACCCAATGACCACAATGACTATAATGACCATAATGACTACAATGACGAAAAAACTCTTCCTCCTCGACGGCCACGCACTGATTTACCGCGCCCATTTTGCATTCATCACCCGACCGCTCATGAACTCCAAAGGCTGGAATGTTTCCGCCGTGCAGGGCTTCATGCGCACCATGTGGGACCTGATGCAGCACGAAAAACCCACCCACATAGCCGTCGTGTTCGACCCCAGGGGCGGCACTTTCCGCAACGAAAAATATGAGGCCTACAAAGCCAACCGCGAGGCACAGCCCGAGGACATCACTTTCGCACTACCATGGGTGAACAAGATCGTACGGGCCATGAATATCCCTGTCGTCATCGTGCCCAACTATGAGGCCGACGATGTGATCGGAACCCTGGCCAAACAGGCTGAAAAAGTGGGCTACACCACTTATATGGTTACGCCTGACAAAGATTTTGGACAGTTGGTGTCCGACAACATTCAACTCTACAAACCCAGCAAAGGCGGTGAACCCGCCGAAATCTGGGGCCCCAAGGAGGTCTGCGAACGCTGGGGAATCAAGCGCGTAGATCAGGTAGTGGACATGCTCGGCCTAATGGGCGACGCAGTGGACAACATCCCCGGACTGCCCGGTATTGGCGAAAAAACCGCAGCAAAACTCCTTGATGAATACGACAACATCGAAAATCTGCTCGCCAACGCCGACAAACTCAAGGGCAAGCAGCAGGAAATCGTAAAAACCCACCACGAAAAAGCCACGCTTTCGAAATGGCTTGCTACGATTGACATCAATTCCCCGGTTGAATTTCACGAAAAAGAATTTGAAATCGAGCCGTTCAACCGCGAGGAATTGCTGGAGATTTTTAAAGAATTGGAATTCAAAACCTTGGCCGATGCGATCCTGCGCAGCCCTTGGGCTGGGGCCTCTATACCGGCGGCTTTAGCCGCAGGAGGATCGGGTGAAAGTCCAGCGGCTAAAGCCGTCGGTAGAACAAAAACTAAAGCCCCCGCTACAGGAGCCGGCACTCAGGGCAATCTGTTTGGCGAAACAGAAATGGAGTCCCAATCAATTGATTACCCGGAACCTCAAGATACCACCTTTCACACGAGGGGCACGCACAACATCCACAACACAGAGCACGTCTACCACCTGGCTGATACGCCGGAGAAACGAGCCGAACTCCTTGTCATCCTGAAAGGATCCAAAGCGATTTCCTACGATTCAGAGACCACCGCTCTAGAAGCGCCACAAGCCGATCTGGTCGGATTTTCCTTTGCCGTTAAAACCTTTGAGGCCTGGTATGTTCCTGTTCCTGCTGATCGCACGGAGGCACAAAAAATCGTGGAGGAATTCCGGCAAGTATTTGAAGATGAAAAGATCGTAAAAATCGGACAGAACCTGAAATACGACGCCATAGTACTGCTAAACTACGACTGCGAACTCCGCGGGCCTTATTGGGACACCATGCTGGCGCACTATCTGCTTGAGCCTGATCTCCGCCACAACATGAACTACATGGCGGAAACCCTGCTGAATTATGTGCCCGTCAAGATTGAAGAACTCATTGGCAAGAAAAAGGGGGGCGCGGCTCAAGGCAGTATGCGTGATGTGCCGATTGAAACTATCAAAGAATATGCCGCCGAAGATGCCGACGTGACGCTGCGTTTGCGGGATGTTTTGAAACCCAAACTCGAAGAAGGCGGGCTTGTTTTGGTCAAACTGTTTGAAGAAGTAGAAACCCCGCTCGTGAAGGTATTGACTGACATCGAACACGCTGGGGTACGGATTGACCCCGATTTTTTGAAGGAATATTCGAGCGAACTGGCGGTATTGATCGTGGCTTTGGAGGAAAAAATATTGAAGGAAGCAGGCTTTAATTTCAACATTGCCAGCCCGAAACAGGTGGGAGAAGCTTTGTTTGACCAACTGAAATTGCCCTATCCAGGCAAAAAAATGAAGTCGGGCCAATACTCCACGGATGAGGAAATACTCTCGGAACTGGCTGTAAATCACCCGATTTGTGCCGACATCCTCTCACACCGCGGATTGATGAAATTGAAATCTACGTATGTGGATGCACTCCCGGCTTTGGTGAATCCACGTACCGGTCGGGTACACTCTAATTTCAATCAGGCCCTCGTGGCTTCTGGCCGACTCAGCAGCCAAAACCCCAATCTGCAAAACATCCCCATCCGCACCGCTGAGGGTCGAAAAGTCCGCGAGGCATTTATTCCCCGCGATGCCGAGCATGTCATCCTCAGTGCTGACTATTCGCAAATTGAGCTCCGCCTTATCGCCGAAATCAGCGGCGATAAAGCCATGCTGGATGCTTTTCAAAACAAACTCGATATCCATACGGCTACTGCCGCCGGCGTGTACGGTGTGCCGCTTGATCAAGTCAGCAGCGAACAGCGTCGGGCTGCCAAGACGGTCAATTTCAGCATCATCTACGGCGCCGGTGCCAGCAACCTGAGCCAGCAACTTGGCATCAAACGCACGGAGGCCAAAGAATTGATTGAGAACTATTTCCGGCAATATTCCGGCCTGCGTGGTTACATGACCAGCATTGTGGAATTCGCCCGCGCAAACGGCTACGTCGAAACCATGCTGGGCCGTCGCCGATACCTCCGGGACATCAATTCGGGCAATGGCATGATGCGTTCCATGAGCGAGCGCGTGGCGATAAATACGCCGATCCAAGGCTCTGCTGCTGACCTGATCAAAGTAGCGATGATCAACATCCGCGAAGCCATGCGCGAGGCCAAATTGAAATCGCAAATGATCCTGCAAGTACACGACGAACTCGTGTTCGATGTTCGGAAGGACGAATTGGAACGGATGAAGCCCTTGATTTTTGACAAAATGACCACCGCGCTGCCCAATTTGAAAGTGCCGATTTTGGTGGAAATTGGGGTTGGAGAGAATTGGTTGGAGGCGCATTGATTGGACAAATACCATTAACTTGCGCTAAAATTCGACCTTGTGTCTGACTTGCAATTTTCTTTTAAAATAGAATCCATACCAGGCGTTGTTGGAGGTCAACCGCACATAACAGGAACTCGTTTCACGGTAAAACAAATTGCCGTTTGGCACGAATTTATGGGCTTGGGTGTTGACCAAATTGCCTCGGAATATGGCCTTTCATTGGCGGATATCTACGCTGCACTTTCCTACTTTTTTGACCATCGGACAGAAATCATGGAGGCGATTCAAGCCGAAGAGGATCTGGTCACTCAATTGAAAAAACAGTTCCCTTCCAAGATAGCAACAGCCCATGCTGAAGGCATGGAGAATCCTGTAGAATTCGTTTGACGGAAATAGCAATTTTGGTGGAGAGTTGGTTGGAGGCGCATTGATTTGTTACCTCAATTCCGCTTATTCTTCTTCCGATGCGCAGCCTTCCAAGCTTCCGCCTGCTCAATCTCCAGCATCACTGCTTTCCACTTGTCCGGCTCTTCTTTGGTGAGCACCAGCGTCTCGGAGTATTCCGTTTTGTTTAGTTTCATGACCTGGATCGGATTATCGAGAAATGCTTCGATTTCCGCCAGCATCTCCTTTTCCTCCGGACTGCAAAACGACACGGCCAAGCCTTTTTTGTCGCCGCGACCGGTGCGGCCCACACGGTGGACGTAGTTTTCAGCTACATCGGGCAGGTCGTAATTCACCACATAATCCACGTCGGGGATATCAATGCCTCTGGCGCTTACATCGGTAGCTACGAGCACTTTTACCGCTCCGCTTCTGAATTGGGTCATTACGGTCAAACGGTCCTTTTGTTCCTTGTCGCCGTGAATCGTAATGCTTTGAATGCCAACCCGTTCCATGGCCTTCATCACGCGCTCGGCGCGGACCTTGGTACGCACAAACACAAGGATTTTGCTTTCAGGGTTCTCGTTGATGAGCCGTTCAAGGAAAAAACGCTTGTCGTCCATTTCCACAAAAACCACCGAGTGGTTGATGTTTTTAGCCACCGGGTCTTTGGGCGAAATCTGGATTCGGATGGCGCGGGTGACCAGCGAATAGGCCAACTCTTTGATGGATTCGTTGATGGTAGCAGAGAAAAACAGCGTTTGCCGCTTGCGTGGGAGGAATTTCATCAAATCCCGGATGTCGCGGATAAATCCAAGATCAAGCATGTGATCGGCTTCATCGAGCACCAAAATTTCCACACGCTCCAGCCGGATAAAACCCTGACTCACAAGGTCGAACATCCGTCCGGGCGTAGTGACAAGAATGTCAATCCCTTTTTCCAAACGTTCTATTTGCGGCCCTTGCTCCACGCCACCAAACACGCAAAACGTTTTCACACGGGTAAAACGGCCTAGTTTTTCAAAGACTTCAGTGATCTGCAAAGCCAGTTCACGCGTCGGTACCATCACCACACATTTGATGCCTTCGGAACGTCCCGACACTTTGCGATCGTGCAAGAGGTGAATGATCGGGATGGCAAACGCCGCCGTTTTACCCGTGCCGGTTTGGGCAATGGCCAGTACATCCTCGCCTTTCAGAATGGGCGGAATGGCTTTGTATTGAATGTCCGTCGGTCGCCGGAATTCCATTTCCTCGAGGTTTCGCTTTATCTCCGTGGCGATGCGGTATTCTTCGAACTTCATAATTGGGTTGATTTGTTTATTTGGGGATTTGGGGATGGCAAAGGTACACTGAGCAAATTTGGTCAAATGTGGGAATTAAAAAAGGGGTATCGAGCCTGACATTGTAGTTTTGAGGTTCAAATTCACCACAGCTCCACCTTCGCCTCTTCCGTCCTTAAATCTTAAGCGGATAAAAAGGCTACGGTGGGTAAACAATTTCACAAAACGACTTATTTTATCTAACCATGAAGCAAATCTCTACTTTGTTTTTACTTCTGTTGACCTGCTATTTGAACGCACAAACTATTTTTGTGAAGGCGAACGCATCAGGCTCCAACAACGGCAGTTCCTGGGCCAATGCATACACCTCTCTGGACATTGCACTCGGTGCTGCAGTTCCAGGTCAGGCAGTTTGGGTGGCTTCCGGCACCTACAAGCCCAGCAACCCAGTCCCCGACAACTCCTTTCCACTTCAATCAGGGGTTGAACTCTATGGCGGCTTTGCTGGCACTGAAACGCAGCTCAGTCAGCGCAATCCGACGCTCAATGTGACTACGCTCAGTGGCGACATTGCTGGAAATGACATTGTTGGCAATTTTGATCTAAACCGCACTGACAACGTGCAACACATTCTGATTGCTTTTTTCAACACTTCTCCGGCAAAAGCCGTGGTGGACGGTTTTGTACTTCGCGGAGGCCATACGCTTCTGAGCGATCCCAATCCTCCGCTCAGTCGTCAAGGCGGGGGCATTCTTGCAGGCACAAAACTTACGGTGCGCAACTGTAGTTTCACAGACAATTTTGGCGAAAATGGAGCAGCCCTTGCAGCCATTGGAGCCGATAGCGATGGCATTTTGATAGACAATTGCCTGTTCGAGGCAAACAAAGCCACCGAACAAGGCGTCCTTTTGTTGCTCCAAACACCTACTGGGGAGGTAAACAATTGCGTTTTTCGCAAAAACCTGACCAACCGTGGAGCACTCTACCCATTCGAAACCACTGCGGTTAAGATTGACAGCTGCTTGTTCGAGAGCAATAACGGAGGCGCTAATTTTGGCGCGGCCATGTTTTCGTGGCAAGCTAGCTGGACCATGACGAACAGCATTTTCAGAAAAAACAAATCGGCCAATGCGGCCGGGATTTACATCGACGGCCGTGAAGGCGGGGATATTTCGACAGTAGACAACTGTTTGTTTGAACGGGATACCATAACGGATTTTGGCGGTGGAGGTATTTACGGCTGGCAGGCTACAACCATTGTTAAGAATACTGTTTTTCGGGACAACTACGGGCCACTCGCAGCGGGTATGTACTTTCAGGGCCGCGAGTTTGATAGTGAAGTAACGATTGACAGTTGCTTGTTCGAGCGCAATATTGCGTCGGGATATGGCGCAACGGCTATCTACAACAACGGTACAAACTATACGCTCAGCAATTCAATTTTCCGAGAAAACGTGGGGCCCACTTCAGGGGCAGCCATTTACAACAGCGACTCCACTGTTTTTACTGTTACCAACTGTCTTTTTGAGGCCAATACTGGTGCTTTTGCTTCCGCGGTTGCTAACTATGGCCTCGATTGTAACGGCACTTTTGAATCTTGCACCTTCCACAACAATAGGGCCACACAAGGCGGAGCAGCGGTGAGCAACGGGTTTGAAGCGGACGTTTTGTACCAAAATTGTACATTCACGAAGAATGAAGCAGGCTTTGGCGGGGCTATTTTTACCCAAAATGATGGGACACGTTTGAGTATTGAAAACTGCTTTTTCAGTGAGAATACCAGTGCGGGAAGTGGCGGCTGCATTTACATCAACCCGAACATTGCCACCAGTATCCGCAACAGTGAGTTCACTTTCAACACAGCGAATTTCGGGGGCGTTTTGGAAGCATACGGAGATAGTACACTTATTATAGAAAATACCATTTTCCGCGACAATTTTGCGGGTACGCAAGGCGCTGCGCTCAATATAAACGATACAAAAACCGTACTCACCAACTGCCTTTTTGCCAGAAACCTTAACCTCGGCATCGGCGCGGGCGGCGCCATTTCTATCAATTCCTCTGATAGCCTTTCCAGTATTGTAAAAGCTGTCAACTGCACATTCGCAGATAATGTTGCCATGATCGGAGCAGGAATCGCTCAATGGGAAGCTCCGCTGGGCAACGCCCAACTTTCGCTTCTAAACTGCCTTTTCCAAAACCCTGGAGGAGAAAATTATTCCATCGAACAAGGAGCGCCAGCAGTCAGCTCGCTCAACGGAAACCAGAGCAGCGACGCTTCGCTCGAAGATTACCTGACAGCCAGTAAAGATGACCATAATTTGCCAACTACTTTTCTCGATCCTGCCAACGATGACTTCCGACTTACCATAGGCCCAGCCGTTGATGGCGGTGTGGCCGAAGGCGCTCCGGCTACCGATCTCCTTGGAAACCCCCGTCAGGGATTGCCCGACCGCGGATGCTACGAATTGGGTGTTAATAGCGTAAAGAATCTTGGTTTTCAAGTACTTGCAATGACTTGTTCTCCCAACCCGGCCAGTGAGCGCACGATACTGAGTCTTCAAAACGACCTTAATGGCAAAGCAGAAATAGTGGTGTGGAACCAGGCCGGACAACGTGTCGGAACGTACGCTGTAGACAAATCTGGTCCAGAATTTTTGTTCCCACTAGAACTGCGCGACTGGCCTGCGGGTATCTACCGTGTTCAATGCAGGATGGGCACTTTGCTGCACGAGGGGTCTTTTGTAAAGATTTGAGTTGTCTTGGATATAACTTTGCACCGTCTGATGCTTGTACATCAGACGGTGCAAAGTTTTTACTGTATTTTTGAGGTTCAAAATCCAATCGCCATTGTATTCAAACACATCGTATCCAACCCTGCTATTTTGGGCGGCAAGCCTGTAATCAAAGGTAGTCGTATCAGTGTTCAACTGATTTTGGAGTGGATGGCTTCAGGAGCAACGATTCAAGATATTGTAAAAAAATACCCACACCTCTCTGAGGAGGCTGTCAAGGAGGCGTTGCTTTATGCCTCCAATTATTGGTCAAGCGAAGTGCTAATTGATGTTGAAGTAGAACCTGCGCAAGCATGAAACTCCACGATTTCTTGCTGCTTACCGCTGAAAACATTGACCCTGGGGTTGTCGATTTTTTCAGACAACATGGCTTTGATGTTTGGGATGTGAAAGCGTCAGGTTTTCAAGGGTCAAGTGATGAAGATTTGGTGGAAAAAGCCTTTCTAGAAAACCGAGTTATCGTGACCGAAGACAACGATTTTGGTGAAATTGTCTTCAAAAAACGCCGTGATTTTATTGGTGTGATTCATCTAAAACCCGGATCATTTTTCCTTCAATTTCATGTTCAAACGCTTTCGGCTATTGTGAAAGCAGACCCTGACATTGACCCGCCATTTTTCCTTTCTGCGGAAAATAAAAATGGCCGAGTGCGCATCAGGGTTCGGAATGCTTTGCCCGGCCCTTCGCCAGCAATTTAATATGTGCCCCAATCTTTCTGCGTGAATTTGCACAAATATTATTAACTTCGTAGCAAACACGTAAAATCCGCTTCAACCAATGAAACTTGCTACCTGGAATTTAATGCCCACAGACGAAGTCGCCGCCGAACAGCTTCAATCAGAACTCAAAATCCCGCTCCTTTTTTGCCGCCTGCTCATTCAGCGAGGTATTATGCACATCGAAGACGCGCGTACCTTTTTCCGACATGATTTGAACAACACCCACAACCCATTCCTGATGAAGGACATGGACTTGGCTGTACAACGCCTCGACGCCGCGCTTCAAAACAACGAACGAATTCTGCTTTACGGCGACTATGACGTGGACGGCACCACCAGCGTCGCGCTGATGTTCGCCTTCCTTTCCGGTTTCCATGCTAACCTTGATTATTACCTGCCCGATCGCGACAAGGAAGGTTACGGCGTAAGTCTTTTGGGCGTGGAATATGCCCGTGAAACGGGCTGCACGCTCATTATTGCGATGGATTGCGGCATAAAAGGTCACACACCCATCGCGCTCGCCAAGACTTATGGCATTGATTTTATCGTGTGCGACCACCACTTGCCCGAAGGCGGATTGCCCGATGCAGTGGCTTGTCTTGACCCTAAGCGCGAGGATTGTCCGTACCCTTACAAGGAGCTCAGCGGCTGCGGCATTTCCTTCAAACTCGCTCAAGCCCTGGCCCTCCACTATAACACCCCTTCTGAAGAAATCGCCTCGCTGCTCGATCTGGTGGCAGTCAGTACTGCCTGTGATATTGTGCCGATGACTGGTGAAAACCGAATCTTCGCACATTTCGGGTTGCAACGGCTCAACCGCTCCCCACGACTCGGACTCTGGGCCATTTGCGAGCGTATCAATCGTCCGCGCCCCTTGGATATTACCGATATAGTGTTTGGCATCGGTCCGCTCATCAATGCCGCAGGGCGACTTGCCGATGCCCGCGAGGCCGTTCGCCTGCTGCTTTCCGTAGACAAAAACAGCGCACTGGACAATGCCAGTCAACTCGTTACGCGCAACAAACAACGCCGCGAAATAGACTACGCCACTGCCGACGAAGCCCATCGGAAATTCAAAGAAATGGCCGATTGGAGTGGCCGCAAAAGCACCGTCCTTTTCGAACCAAATTGGCACAAAGGCATTATTGGAATTGTGGCCAGCCGTATTGTGGAAACTTTTCACAAGCCAACAGTGATCCTTACGGAAAGCAATGGAAAGGCAGTCGGTTCAGCGCGATCCGTGGCAGGTTTCGACCTGTACAGCGCATTGCAGCAGTGCGAAGACTTGTTCATTACCTACGGCGGTCACGCGCACGCTGCCGGGATGCAAATGCCTTTGGAGAATGTTGATGCCTTTATCGAACGTTTTGAAACTGTGGTGAGTCAAACCATTGCACCCGAAATGGAAGACCCACAGATTGATGTTTGCACCAAAATCAGGTTTGAGGAGATCACTCCAGAATTCTGGAAAATGCTAAACCGCTTTGAACCTTTTGGCCCGTATAATCGAAATCCGGTTTTCTGGGCCGAAGAGGTTTCAGACACTGGCCAGAGTAAATTGTTGGATAACAACCACGTCAAACTTTCCCTGCGGCAGGCAGGCAGCAAACTCGAGATGACGGGCATTGGGTTTGGATTGGGGAAGGCTTTTGAAAAAGTCCAGGGAAAGCCTTTTGGGCTAATTTTCAACCTCCGGGAAGACGAGTGGCAGGGGAGGCGGACCGTGAAGATTTATGCGAAGGATATGCGGTGATTTTTAAGCCACATAGTTCACATAGTGCGTTGATTTTCCAACTATGTGTGCTATGTGAACTATGTGGTTTAAAAATCAATCCCGCTTTGGCTTATACTTCGCCTGTTCCAAAAACTTCTGCGCATCCGTCATTTGCAACAACTGGTCCATCGTAGTATTGGGGAAACGTTTCATATAGGAGCGCACTATTTGCAGGCCTATCCAGTTGCCGATTTCGCCAGGTGCTTCCTGAAAAATAGCGGGCGCGTTGGGGCTGGGGGTCACGAGTTTTCGGATTTTGTCATAGTCAGTTGAATAAAGCAGTTTTTCGCCGAGCAAGCGCGCCCACACTTCTGCTTCATTGGCGTAACAGCCTTCCATTTGTTTGCGGGAGTAGCCCATTTTAAGGCTGTCGGCCACGTCGGGCAAGAGGCAATCACCGATATAAAGTTGTTTGCCGTTGTGCAGCATCAGATCGAGCAATCGTTGGCCCGGAGGTGCCTCGGCGCAATTTTGGGCAATTGCTTTGCTCAAACGCACCGCGATATATTCTTGTTGAAACTGTCGCCGCATAAAGTAAGGGAACACCTCTGGATCGTAGCCGGGGTAGTTTTCTCCTAAAAACATATCCAGACCGATGCCGCATAAACTATCGCCTGCCGTAAATGCATCGGTAGCAAATTCCGACACCATAGTGACCACCTGCGGCACCGGTTTATTTGGAAAATAGTATTTGAAATAGCGAAACATCTGACCCAAATCCTTTTCAAGCCAGCGTAAATCGCCGTACACCTGTTGCACCGTGTCGTACAAGTGGCGCACCTGAGGGATGGAGAGAAACCCAGCCAATGCTTCACGCGGGGTCTCGTTCGGGTTTGACTGATCGTGAATGATTTCGTTGCAAAAAAGCGGGAGCATCACGGGGTATTTTCCCAACAGGCTTTGCATCCCCAATTGGAGATTGGCGGTATCAAGCGCAAAAACATCCTGCTCAAAACGGAGGATTTGCAGGTCCACTTTTATATCTGATACATTCGGATGGGGGCTGCGGTTATCTTCCTTACAAGCGTTGAAAATCAGGAGTATACAGCAGAATAGAAATGAAAAATGGGTTTTAACTTTCAAAGTATGGAAGTATTGATGGGCTGAATTTTTAGTGGGCAAAGGTAACGAAAGGCGACGCTTGCTTAGTGCCTGTCAACCGCTGCTGCAACGGATCAATCCTTTACCCCCGCCTCCTCTTAGCCCAAAAATACAACGGAAACCCCAGCCCCACGATCACCAAGCCCGGCACTGTAAACTGCGGCTTCGTAAACAGCAGATTCACCGTAAACAACCCCGCAAGGATAATATACAACGCAGGCAAATACGGATAACCAAAGGCTTTGTAAGGCCGCTCCAGTTCCGGGCGTTTTTTGCGGAGGATGAAAATGCCCACCACGGTGAGGATGTAGAACAGCATTACGGCAAACATCACATAATCAAGCAGGTCGCCGTATTTCCCGGAAAGACAGAGCACGGAACACCATGCGAATTGTATCCAAAGTGCAAAACCAGGTACGCCGTTGGCGTTCAGGTTTCTCATTTTGTCAAAGAAAAGTCCGTCCATGGCCATAGACTGATAGAGCCGCGAGCCGGAAAGCACGAGGCCGTTGTTGCAACCAAAGGTGGAAATCATGATGATGACCGCCATCAAAACCCCGCCGCCAAGTCCGAGCATTGCCGTGAGGGCGGCTGTGCCTACCCTGTCTTGCGTGGCGTATTGGATGCCTTTGCTGAGCACGTCGCCACCAGCAGCATCGCCCCAGAAAGGCAGTACGCAGAGATAGGCGAGATTGGCCAGCATGTACAAAATGGTGACCCCTATCACACCCATCCCGAGGGCGAGTGGCACATTTCGCTTGGGGTTTTCGATTTCTCCAGCGATGAAGGTCACGTTGTTCCAGGCATCACTGCTAAACAGGGAGCCGACCATCGCCACACCAATGGCCGAACTAATGGCCAACAAGCCTATGGATTCCGTGGATTTCAAATTGTTGAAGAAGTTGTCAAAGTTCAGAGACACCACCTCGGGGTTGTTGTACACGAACAATCCGAGGATAATAAGCAGTCCCAGCGAGAGGGCTTTGGCCGTGGTCAGCACGTTTTGAATCAGGGCGCCCGTTTGCAGCCCACGGGTGTTGAGATATGTCAGCACGAGCAGGGAAGCGATGGCCATCAATTGGGCCGCGGAGAGTTTTACAAAGCCCAAGTCCGCCAGAATATTATCCGGGCCAAGGGCAGGAACGAGCACCCCGGTGAACTTGGCAAAAGCCACCGCCACCGCCGCAATCGTGCCGCTTTGAATCACGGCGAACATGGCCCAGCCAAACAAAAAGGCCACCATCTCCCCATAGGATTCTTTCAGGTATTGGTATTGACCGCCGCTTTTGGGGAACATCCCCGCCAATTCGCCATAAGAAAGCGCGGCAATAAGCGTCATAACCCCTGTGATACCCCAGGCCAGCAACAGGAGAAATGGGCTGCCGAGTACCCGGCCCATATCGGCGCTCACGATGAAAATACCGGAGCCGATCATACTGCCCGACACGATGAAAGTAGCGGTTAAAAGAGAAACCTTTTTAGGTGTAGCGGATTGTAACATAGGACAGTTGTTGTGTGATTTTGCATTTTGCGGTTATCCTGTTTTACATTTTAAATTTTAATGCATTGGGATTGCAGATACACATCAGGTTCGCGCCAAAGGTAGTATCGCATTTTAAAAATCCTAACGAACTTTACCGCTTCAAACATTTCCATGAAAGTCCACTTCTATCTGCGCTACGCCACCAAGTTTGGCGAATCCTTTTCGCTCTGTCTTCCAAATGACATCCGGCATCCGCTCGAATACCTGAGCGACGACTTTTGTATAGCGAGCCTAGACATAGATACTGCCCAATACCCGGATGGCTTAGCTTATTCCTACGAATTTCACACTGCCGAGGGCCTTGCCAAACCCGAAGCGAATCCCCATCGCCGACTCGATTTTGTTGATTTGGATGCTGGTGTGTTAGATGTTTATGACTTTTTCAACCCTATGGGCTTGTTGGAAAATGTCTTTACGACACAACCTTTTCGCATTCAGGAGCTGATGAGGGTGGAAAAGAAATCAACAAAGCCCTCGCGAGCCACACATATTTTCCGTACGAAAGCCCCGCTTTTAAAAACTGATGAGGCAATCTGCATGCTTGGCCATGGAAAAGCCTTGAGAAATTGGGACACCGCCGCTCCCATTCTTTTGAAAAACACGGGCGACTGGTGGGAAGCCCGCCTTGAGCTTCCCGAAGAGGAATTCCCGCTGAGTTACAAGTATGGTGTTTGGAATTGGCAAACAAACAAGTTTCTCGGCTTTGAAGAAGGCGGGAATCGTCCGATATATGCCCCCTCCTCCGGCAAGCCTACGGCGGGTAAACCGTCCACCGTCCATCGTCAACCGTCAACCATCCTCCACGACAATTTTGTCCGCCTGCCTTTACCCGCCTGGAAAGGTGCGGGCGTAGCCATTCCAGTATTCAGTTTGCGTAGCAAAAAAAGTTGGGGTGTGGGCGAATTCACCGATCTTCCCTTGCTGGTGGATTGGTCAAAATCTGTGGGACTCAAACTCATCCAACTACTGCCAATAAACGACACTACTGCCACACATACCTGGAAAGATTCGTATCCATACGCATCTATTTCGGCTTTTGCATTGCACCCGATTTATGTGAATGTAGAAGCGGTGGCAGGGGAAAAACACGCGGCGGTGTTGAAGCCTTTTCTGAAAAAACAAAAGGCCTTGAACGCACTAGACGTGGTTGATTATGAGGCTGTTTTGCAAACCAAATGGGATATTCTCCGGCAACTCTATGACCTGCAAAAAACAGACTGGATCAAAGACAAGGACTATCAGGCCTACTACGAATCAAACAAACACTGGCTCGCGCCCTATGCTGTGTTTTGCTGGCTGCGAGATACAAACGGCACTTCGGATTTTAGTCAATGGAGCAAACATTCCAAGTTTAAACCCACAGCAATCGAACAACTTTTAGCCCCGCTCCATCCTGCCAATCCTGTCCATCCTGTCAAAAAAGACATAGCCAGGTCTACAAACAACTCCGACCAGATCGGCCTCCACCTTTTTGTCCAGTGGCATTTACACCTGCAGCTAAAAGCCGCCGCCGACTACGCCCATTCCCAGGGGCTATGCATGAAAGGCGACATCCCCATCGGCATTTACCGTTACTCTTGCGATGCCTGGGTGGCGCCTGATTTGTACGACATGAACGCTCAGGCTGGCGCTCCGCCCGACGATTTTGCCGAAAAAGGCCAGAATTGGGGATTCCCTACCTACAACTGGACCAAAATGAAAGCCGACGGATTTGCCTGGTGGCGGCAGCGTTTCGAGCAAATGAGCCTGTATTTCGACGCGTTCAGAATTGACCATATCCTCGGGTTTTTCCGCATCTGGAGCATTCCTATGGATGCTGTGGAGGGGATTTTAGGACAATTCAATCCGGCCATACCTGTCACAGAAGAAGCGTTTATAAAGGCGGGCATTGGTTTTGATTACGACCGATTGTGCCGTCCTTATATCACGGAAGCGGTGTTGCACGAGGTTTTTGGAAGAGAATCGGCCCAGGTAGCCGAGCAATTTCTGGTGGCCCAACCCGATGGCCGTTACGATTTAAAGCCCAAATTTGACACGCAACGTGAAATAAAAACCTGGATGAAAAGCCAAGCCCCGAACGATTTTCTCAGCCTGGTTCGTGATGGGCTTTACAGCCTTATTTCTAACGTGATATTGCTGCCCACCCATGAGGGAGGGGGCGGCTACGCGTTCCGCTTTGGCATGGAAAAAACCTCCTCTTTCCAACACCTTCCAGATGGCGTGAAAGCTGCGCTTAAAGCCTTGTATGTTGATTATTTCTACCGCCGGCAAGATGATTTTTGGCAAGGGGAAGCCATGGAAAAACTGCCTGCTCTGAAAGCCGCCACGCAGATGCTTATCTGTGGCGAAGACCTTGGCATGGTTCCAGGATGTGTCCCAGATGTGATGAAAGAACTTGGTATCCTCAGCCTCGAAATCCAGCGGATGCCAAAGGCGGCGGGCGCAACGTTTTTCCACCCAAAAGACGCACCCTACCTTTCCGTCGTGACACCCAGCACCCACGACATGAGCACCTTACGCGGCTGGTGGGAAGAAGACCGCGCGCTTACACAACGGTTCTACAACGAAATGCTACAACGCCCGGGCGATGCCCCCTACTTCTGCGAGCCATGGGTGAATAAAATCCTGCTCGAACAACATTTCCATTCCCCAGCCATGTGGGCCATTTTCCAATTACAGGACCTGCTGGGCATGGACGCAACGCTCCGCCGCAAAAACCCACACGACGAGCGCATCAACATTCCCGCCAATTCAAAACATTATTGGCGTTATCGGGTGCATATCGGGTTAGAGGATTTGATGAAATCGGAGGGGTTTAATCAGGAGGTAAAGAAGATGGTGGGCGAGAGCGGGCGGGGGTTAGACCACTTTGAGGTGCTGCCCTGACCTTCTTGTCGAATCTAGTAACTGCAGCAATTTTAAACGCAATTTTTACCAAAACCTAAAAGCACCGCACTATGAAAAAATCAACCCTTTTTTACCTAAGGAACGCGGCACCAATAACATAGTCATTTTAGGTCAAGCATTTTTTCATCAGACAACACTGTTTTTCTGCGAATAGTGGGGCTATTTAAAGAAAAATAGCGGCCGTATGATGGAA
>CAZPTQ010000131.1:11425-15650 GCA_964589365.1 uncultured Saprospiraceae bacterium | reverse complement strand
TGCTAACGCCAAAATAATTGGCCTGAAATTGGAAAGTTATTTTGACACCGTTCCTAAGGCGGATGTTCTTCACCTTAGCAGGGTATAAACTCTGACATAAAAGAAGGATACTTTTTTGCAAAACAAAGCAATTGCCTTACTTTGTTAAAAGGATTAGAAATTGAAACACGTTTTCAATATTTGGTTTTACAGCCCGCTTCCCTTCACCAACCGATTATGCTCATCCGGAAAAACCGCCGTTCCTCGAAAGTCTTTAGCCTCCTCTGGCGTCATATACGCATAAGAAATAATGATGACAACGTCTCCCACCTGCACACGCCGCGCTGCCGCGCCATTCAGGCAAATGACGCCGCTTCCGCGCTCGCCCCGGATGGTGTAAGTCTCGAAACGCTCGCCATTGTTGTTGTTCACGATCTGCACTTTCTCGCCTTCCATGATGTTGGCTGCTTCGAGCAAGTCCTCATCAATGGTGATGCTGCCGATGTAGTTCAGGTCGGCTTGCGTAACGCGGACACGGTGTATTTTGCTTTTGAAAACTTCGATGAACATGGTTTTCTTTTTCTGGCTTCGGAAAACAACCAAAGCCCGTATTCGGTTGCAAAAGTAGAAGCTCTCGGCAAAGCCAGGGTCGAAAGTTTGAGATGGCAATTTTTTGAGACAGCCGGACGTTCTGGCGTTTCAATATTTAAACTATTCAATTTCACAGACTTACAATGAAAAACTATCTCCTCCTTACACTCCTCACGATCATATGCCAATCCCTCACCGCTCAGGTAATGGGCAATTATGGCGAAAAACAGCAAACCTACCAAAACATCGTTCCAAACGCTCAGTATCGCGCAGTTCCTAAGGCCGCTTTTTTCATCGGCGACAACCAGATTGAAATCAGCGTCAACACGTTGTACAATCAAAAGGCCAGTGCTTACACGGCCATTTTCAGCGTAACACAGGCTGGAAAAACTGCGGAAGAGACCAACACCCTGCTCAATGCCCGCCTTGATGGATTCCTCAGCGATCTTAAAAACCTCGGCATTCCAGCCACCGATATTTATGTGGACATGGTCAATTTTCTGCCCAAATATGAGTACGATGTTAGCAAAAAACTGTTTTCCCGCAAGACATACACAGAGATTCCCAAAGGTTTTGAAATGCAGAAAAACATCCACATACGATATACCAATCCTGCGTTGTTAGAGCGCATCGTGACTGCCGCCGCCCGTCAGGAAATCTATGACATTGTGAAGGTTGATTACTTTGTCAAAGACTCTGAGAGTATTTATGCTCAATTGCGGGAAACAACGTTCAAGTACCTTAAAAACATTGAAAATCAATACAAAACACTTGGCATCCGCCTTGATTCTGCCTACATGGTCAGCGCCGAAAACGCCTGGGTGGCCTACCCGATCAATCGCTACGAAAGTTATCAGGCTTTCAGTACCCAACGTCTCGACATAGACGAAAACAGCAAGGTGAATTCCGCCGACAAGATCACATCGCGCTTCTACAATGCTGTGCCAGCCAACGATTACGACATCGTTATCAACCCGGAAATACTTGAGCCAGCAGTGCAGTTCTCATACAACCTTGTGGTGCGTTTTACCCTGCCAGAACGGGTGCCTGCGGAAAAAACCGTTATGAAAAAAGAATTTCTGCTCGTTACGCCCAACGGAGAAGTCAAGACTTTGAAAATTGAGTGATGGGGTTCACCGCAGAGAGGCGCTAATTTCAGGAGGTTTCACTTTTTGTGAAAAAAAGCAATTTCTATTTGCTTCGAAGAACAAAAGCCCTCATCTCTCCTCTCAGCAGCCAAAGCGTAACCGCGCAACAAACAAACACTACCAATGCAAGGATAAACAACAACCCACCATCTCCCTTCATCCCTTCATCACTTCATGACCAACTGGGGAATCATAGGACTCGGAAAAATAGCCCGGCAATTTGCCGACGACCTTCGTCTGCTGCCCAATGCCCGGCTGCATGCAGTGGCTTCCACTTCGCAGGAACGTGCAACGGCATTTGCTGCCGAATTTGGTGCAAGCCACGTTTATAATCGCTACGCAGACATAGTACACTGCCCCGATTTGGATGTGGTATATGTGGCCACGCCCCATCCTTTTCATTGCGAAAACACCCTGCTTTGTCTTGAGAACGGACTTCCGGTACTATGCGAAAAACCTTTTGCAATGAACATGGCCGAAGCCCGGCGTATGGTCGGCGCTGCCCGTCGCAACCGGGTTTTTCTGATGGAAGCCCTTTGGACGAGGTTTATCCCGGCCATCGAGCAGGTATTCCAAATGGTAGAACAGGGAGAAATTGGCGAACTACATACCATTAAAGCCGATTTTGGCTTCAAAATGCCTTTTGACCCTGCTTCTCGCCTTTACAACAAAGCGCTTGGTGGTGGATCGCTGATGGATTTGGGAATATACCCCGCTTTGCTTGCGCTTTCTTTTTTTGGGAAGCCGGAACCCGAAAATATTTTTGCCGCCGCCACCTTTACTGCCACCGATGTGGATGAGTCCTGTGCTTTTACTTTTCAATATCCTGCTGGCCGTCTCGCTATCGGCCATTCCACCATCGCCGCCAATACATCGCTCGGTGCGCATTTGTACGGAACGGAGGGCACTATTTTCTTGCACCCGCGCTGGCACCACACCCAAAAAATTACGGTTTCGCACTACCAGGGCAGGCAGGAGTCTTTTCGCGATTTGGATATCCCTTATGTGGGTCGAGGCTATTCTTATGAAGCTGCCCATGTGATGCAGTGCCTTGAAAACGAATTGTTTGAAAGTGAGACCTTGCCGCTCGAATTCACACTTGATCTTGTGGAAACCCTTGATACCATCCGAGAGAAAGTCGGTTTGGTGTATTAACCCCATACCATATTCCTGTTCGGCACGTTTTTGGCGGGAACGGCTGAAAAACGAAAGAAAGCGTCAAAAAACCCGCTTACTTTTGCGGGCCGAAAAGCGCTGTGGACAGGTATTGTTTTTTGACAGGATTTACAGGATCAACAGGATTGTTATACTCAAAATGAGAAAGGATAAATCCTGTCCATCCTGTAAATCCTGTCAAAAATTTTTATAAAAAACAGTCAAAGCATCCTTTTCAGACACAATCTCGTCCAAGACCAAAATCCAAAAATTTCGATTTACATGAACAAACATCTGCGATTCTGTGCCCTGCTTATTTGTGGCTTCGTGCTTTCAAGCCAAACCTCGTTTGCTCAAATGCGAGGCTGGGAACTAGGGGGCTGGCTCGGGGCTTCCAATTATTTTGGTGATTTGAACACCAACTTCCGGGTCAACCGCCTGCATCTTGCAGGTGGTGCGGCAGGGCGTTACAACTTCAACGACCGCCTGGCCCTGCGTCTCGGGCTTAACGCTGGTAAAATCAGTGCCTACGATTCCGATTCCAAAAACGTTTATGAACTGCGCCGAAACTTGCATTTTTGGAGCACCGTCGCGGATGCTACTGCACAGTTTGAGTTCAATTTTTTCCCTTATGTGCACGGCCACCGAGAGTATTTTTTCACCCCGTATATGTTTGCAGGCCCAGCCTTTTTCTGGTTCAATCCCAAAGCTGAACTAGACGGACAGACCTATAATTTGCGAGAAATGGGCACCGAGGGCCAGTTTCGCGGCGAGGAATACAATACTGCTCAAGGGGCATTCTCTTATGGGATAGGTTTCAAAATAGACTTGTCTTATCGCTGGAGCCTTGATTTCGCCCTCAGTGGGCGTAAGATTTTTACCGACTATCTTGATGATGTGCATGGTGTTTACGCTGATATCCGCGATATTCGTTCGCAACGAGGCGACATCGCCGCCGCTTTCGCCGACCGATCTGGTGAGCCACCCATTGGCCTTCCAGGCAGACAACGCGGAAACGGCAAAAAAAACGATGCTTATGCCACTATCGGGATAGGACTGAACTACTATTTTGGCAGCATCCGTTGCCCAGGAATCACGAAATAAGTGATTGGTGGATTGGTGCATTAGGAAATTATCCTAGGGAGTGTTCATAAAACTGTTTCAACTGCTGGTTACACCCCCTACCCCTAAAGGGGAGTTTATTCCGTCGAGTGCATACTCAATGAATAACAAACAATAATCCACCTTTCGAATTTGCCCCCCTTTAGGGGTTGGGGGGTGTAACCAGCAGTTGACACAAATTTTTGAACACTCCCTGATCCTACCAGTAGACCAATCACCAATCACCAATC
>CAZPTQ010000131.1:0-11325 GCA_964589365.1 uncultured Saprospiraceae bacterium | reverse complement strand
CACCAATCACCAATCCACCAATCCACCAATCACCAAATCCACGAATCACCAACTTCCCTCGTCTTGAGACACTTTTTGCCACACTTTATACAGGAAAATTACCGAAACGGGGTAGTTCAGGGCAGCCTACAGGCCTGCACGATGTTTGTTGATTTGAGTGGGTTCACCCGGCTGACTGAATCGCTCATGGCAAAAGGCCCGGTAGGCGCGGAAGAACTTTCCGATGTGCTCAACCACATCTTTCAGCCTACCGTGGAGTTGGTGTATCAGCAGGGTGGGTTTATCCCTTATTTCGCGGGAGATAGTTTTACCGCCATTTTTCCGAGTTCAACAGGTGGCTTAACTGGGGCTTTAAACTCTGCTCAGTCCATCCTTGCCCGTTTTTCACAAAATCGGCAAAACCCGGACTCTATCCTTTTGGAACATGGTATCGGGATCAAGATCGGCCTCTCCCAAGGTGAGGTGGAATGGGGGATTGTGGGCCAACGCCGCAAGGGGTACTACTTTCAAGGCGACCCGATTGACGCTTGCGCACAGGCCCAAACCCATGCCAGCAGCCTCGAAGCCGTGGCAGACGCCCAGTTTCTCCGGCTGCTCGACCCCGCTGTTTTTGACGTAGAAGACCTTGGAGAAGGATTTTTCAAACTAGCCATTGATCCTGAACAGCCTACCGCGAATACACCCGAACGAGCAATCGTACTCCCGGTGCCAGATGCCAAAGTCTCTGCGGATTTTTTGCCTAAAGAAGTGTTTGAAAACCAGCAAATTGGCGAATTCCGCAACGTAGTGAGTGTATTTATTTCATTTGAAGGTGTGCGCTCCCACGAATCGCTCGATCACTTTGCCTCCATTGTGCTCGACCAAAGCGAGAACTTCGGCGGCTACTTCAAAGAAATTGATTTTGGCGACAAGGGAGGGGTAATGTTCTGCCTTTTCGGTGCGCCGATTGCTTTCGAGAACAACACCGAGCGTGCCCTTGAATTTGTGGCCGCTGTTCGCGACGACCTGTCTCAACTGACCGAACTCACAGGCGCCCGCTTTCGAGTGGGCATGGCTTCCGGGCAGGCTTTCACCGGCGTGATTGGCAGCAACGAACGCTGTCAATACGCAGCAGTGGGTGCTCGAGTGAACCTTGGAGCAAGGCTAATGATGCAGGCCGAATGGGGCGAGGTGTTGAGCGACGAAAATGTGTCGCGCAACCGAAACTTCAAGTTCAGTTACCGGGGCGACGGCTATTTCAAAGGTTTTGAAAACAAGTTGCCGACTTACCTGCTCACAGGTCGGAATTTGGCGGGCAAAGCAAGTTTTTCAGGGGATTGTTTTGGAAGGGGAGGGGATTTGGATCGGCTGTTTGCATTTGCGCAGCCCTTGCACGAAAATCGCTTTGCCGGCATGGCCTTTATCTTTGGCGAAGCAGGCATCGGAAAAAGCAGGCTGAGTTACGAACTGCGCCGCCGTCTGCGTGACACCATGGCGGTCAGTTGGTTCGGTTGTGCCAGCGACCAGATTTTGCGCAAGCCATTCAACCCTTTTATCTACTTTCTTAAAAACTATTTTGACCAAAGCCCCGAAAATACCCCGGAGCGCAACAAAGAACTTTTCGAGCAAAATTTTCTCGAACTCCAATACGAACTTACCGAAAGCCAGCACCCCGAAGCCGATGCGGTGCGCCGCGAAATAGCCCGAACACAGAGTGTTCTGGCTGCCATGGTGGGCATCAACTATACGGGTACGCTGTGGGAGCAGCTCGATGCTAGAGGCCGTTACCAAAACGCTCTCGCTGCTATGGCCAACCTTTTTGTGGCCGAATCGCTGCTTCAGCCAGTAGTAATAGAATTGGAAGACGGGCACTGGTATGACGACATGAGCCGCGAATTTTTGGCGCAATTCGCCCGACGAGCCCAGACTTACCCCCTGCTGTTTTTGGTCACAAGCCGCTATGAGGACGATGGCACCAAGAACTATGTTTTCAAGAAAAATCTGCTGGATGAGATCGGCGCACCGTTCTGTGAAGTAGACCTGAATTTTCTGCAAAACGACGATCTAAAATCATTTGCGGAGGCGCGACTGGGAAACCCGATGCACCCCGACCTATATGAATTGCTCCACCGAATGACACAGGGCAACCCCTTTTATGTGGAACAAATGGCCGAATATTTCCGAGAGGCAGACTTGCTCAAATTGACCGATGAAGGGGTGTTGCAACTCAAAAACGAAGACCTCCAAATCGCTGATTCCGTCAAAGAAATCATGATGGCGCGTATAGACCGCCTAAGTGGGCTGGTCAAAGAAACCGTGAAAGCAGCAGCAGTGATTGGGCGCGAATTTGAGTTGCCAGTGCTTTCGGCGGTAATGGCGCGGCAGGAAGATTTCGTACGCCGAAACGGCGACCTTGACGTGGTGCTTCGCGAACAAATACAAACGGCAGAAAAATGGCAGGTGTGGTACGCGATGAACGAACTACGCTACATTTTTAGGCACTCGCTGCTCCGCGAAGCCGCGTACGATATGCAGTTGCGCACCCGTTTGCGCGAACTTCACCAGCTCATTGCGGAGGCTATTGAACAACTGTATCCCAATTCTGAGGAGCGTTATGTAGACCTCGCTTTCCACTATGACGAAGCGGAGGACGAGAAAAAAACCAACAAATACCTCGAAAAAGCCGCCCGTTATGCCCAGCGGAATTATCAGAACAGGCAAGCCTTGAAGTTCTACGACAAATTGATTTCCAACCTATTGAGCAAAGAAAAGGAAACCAAAAAAGTCATAAGGCTCATGCTTCGGAAAGGGGCGGTACACGAGTTGGTAGGCCAATGGGAAGAAGCAGAAAAAGACTACCGAATCGCGCTCAAACGCGCCCAGAATTTGAGCGATTGGCTGCTCATCGGACGGGCCAACCGCCGATTGGGTCAGTTGCGTATGCTTCGAGGCGATTATGTAGAGGCCAAAAAGCATCTCGACGTGGCCTCCACGTTTTTTGACTTTGCCAAAGACCCCGTGGGTACCGCCAAAACCTATGGCAATCTTGGCACGCTCTTTTTTCGGCAAGGCAGTTACGAATCGGCTAAAAGCTGGTTTGCCAAAGCCATTGAGATCAACCGTGCCAATGGGCGCGAGGCTGAGAACGCGGCCATCGTTGCCAACCTGGGCCTCATCTTTATGAACCAGGGCCATTACGACGAAGGCATCCGTTGGCTTGAAGAACAATTAGACATTGCCCAACGTGCTGGCGACAAACAGGGCCTCACTACCTTATACACCAACTTGGGCATCATCAACCTTGAAAAAGGCTCGTTGGATTCCGCGCTGCTCTGCCTGGAGCGAGGATTGGCCCTCTCAGAAGAATTGGGCAACAAACTCTTTATGACCATTTGCATCGGTTCAATTGGCTCTGTTTGGGAACGGAAAGGAGATTATGCCAAAGCCATGCAAAACTTTGAGCGCGACCTGCAACTCGTGCGCGAACTCGGCGACAAACAGGGCCTCTCCATCGCTTGCGGACTCATTGGCGACCTGCTTTCGGTGATGGGTGATTTTGACCGGGCTATTGAATATTTAGAGCAAAACCTTGCACTTAGCCGCGAACTCAATTACAAAAAAGGCATCGCCAAAGCACTCAATACTTTGGGTGATACCTGGTTTTACAAGGGCGATTACCCCCGTAGCATCCGCTATTACAACGAAGCTATTGACCATGCCCGCGAAATGGGCAACCGACTGGTGCTGGGCTATTCGCTCATCGAAAAAGGCTTGGTCCATATCCAGGCAGGCGAAGTGGCTTCCGCAAGACAATATGTGGAAGAAGGCCGCGACATCGCACTCGCCTTGGGCAATGCCGAGCTGACATTTGGCGCCAATATCCTCCGCGCTCAAGTCATCATTACCGAAGGCAACCGCCCCGAAGCAATACGCCAACTACAACAAATGCTCAGCCTTGTGCGCACCGAGCGTGAAGAAGCTGCGGTTCATTTTGAACTCCGCCGAGTTGCCGACAACCCTACTCCCCACCATCTTCGGGCTGTGGCACTTTATCGGGCCATGTATGCACGTACTCCGCAGCACATCTATAAAGTTCGCTTGGAAGAACTTGAACGAGAATTTTAGATTAAGAGGCTGTCTAAAGTTTTTTCAATGGATGCTTTTTCAGTCTTTTCGGCTTCGTTAAATTTTTCGCCTTAGAAATCAACTATGGCTGCAAAATTTGCCCTGCCTCGCTCAAAAATCCTTGAAAAATCATTCCATCAAAAAACTTTAGACAGCCTCTAAAATAAAACCCATTCCCTGCGGCGGTTCCGAGGAAAAAACGGAAATTTGTGCCCCAGATTCATAGCAGCAGTTCAATACCAACAACAACATCCGCTTTCAATGGAAGAAGAAAAAAAGCGCCGTCCGCGCCTTTCTAAGCCGGACGTGGATTCCTCGCTGGAAGAGCGAACGAAATCCGAACAACCAGAAGACCCATTTGCCGAAAAACCAGACAAGCCTGTTGAGCGTCCCGACAGAGGCCGGGAAGGCGGTGCTTTCGAGCGCAAGCCTTGGCAAGACCGCAGTCAGGGTGGCGGCAACTACGAGCGCAAACCCTGGCAAGACCGCAGTCAAGGCGGTGGCGGCCAACAGGGTAGTGGCGGCAACTACGAACGCAAGCCCTGGCAAGACCGCAGTCAAGGCGGTGGCGGCCAACAGGGTGGTGGCGGCAACTACGAACGCAAGCCCTGGCAAGACCGCAGTCAAGGCGGCGGTGGCCAACAGGGTAGTGGCGGCAACTACGAGCGCAAGCCCTGGCAAGACCGTAATCAGGGTGGAGGTCAAGGTGCTGGTAATTATGAACGCAGGCCTTACCAACAAAGGAGTGGCGGCGGCGGCGGCAACTTCGGCAGAAAACCCTTCCGCAAAAAAGACGACTTCTTTATTGAACGGAAACCCAAGCCCAATCTTCCCACAGGTGAGGGAATGCCCTTAAATAAATATTTGGCGCACTGTGGACTTTCATCTCGCCGCAAAGCAGTTGATTATGTTGAGGCTGGAAAAGTAACGGTAAATAGTGTAGTCAAAAAAGAACCATTCTACCGTATCCAACCCGGCGACATCGTCATCTGCGACAGCAAACTGATGAAAGTGCAAGAGCGCTTGGTTTATGTGCTGTTGAACAAACCAAAAAATGTCATTACCACAACCGACGATGATCGTGGAAGGCCTACTGTGATTGACATTGTAGATTCCAGCTTTCCAGAGCGGATATTCCCTGTAGGTCGCTTGGACCGAGATACCACTGGACTGGTGCTTTTGACCAATGATGGCGAATTGGCGCAAAAACTCACCCACCCAAGCTTCGCGGTACAGAAACAATATCGCGTAGGCTTACGTCGAGGCCTTACACAAGCCGATTTGGAACACATCGAACGGGGCGTAGAACTGGAAGACGGACTTATGGAAGTCAACTGGATTCGCTTTTCAGAAGACCATCCAGAACGGGATATTGTAGAACTCGAAATCAGCTCGGGTCGCAACCGCGTTGTGCGCCGAATATTCGAGACCTTGGGGTACGAGATTTTTAAACTTGACCGATTCTATTTCGCAGGTTTGACCAAAAAAGACCTGGAGCGCGGCAAATTCCGCGAACTTACCCAACGTGAGGTCATTATGCTCAAGCACTTTACAGGGCATCCATCCACGAGCAAGAAGAAAAAAGGCGAGGAGGAGGATTCGCCAGAAGAATCCACTGGTGGGGATACCACCAAATAATTCTAAAAAAGGCCGATTGCGGAAACGCGCATTCGGCCTTTTTCTTTGAGGGTGTCTAAAGTTTCTTCCTTTCTCGAGCGTTCAAAAATTCCAGTTTACTTTTGTCAGTATTTCATCGGTACCTAACAAGATTAAATTTCATCTACAATGAAAATTATCCACAATCTCCTATTGATCTCCACCATTTTAATCACTGGTTTTGGCGCTCTGCACGCACAAATGACCGATGGCAGGCCGCGGATTGGATTCAAGGCCGGCGTTAATGGCTCCAAGCTTTATGACGATGCCGATGCTACCGACAAAAAATCGCGAATCGGCATCACGGGCGGCGTATTTGCCCAAATCCCCCTTGCCAAAGGCCGTATGTCGCTCCGCCCCGAATTGTTGTTCACGACCAAAGGTGGCGCGTATGATTTTGCCAATGGCGACCGCACAGATTTCAAGATCAACTATATCGAATTGCCGCTCTCCATTGAATATCGCTTGCTCGGATTCATAAACCTCCATGCCGGAGGGTACGCCTCTTTACTCGCCACGGCTGATGGGACCATTGAGGGAATCCCGGGCTCACTGGCTAAGGCGGATTTTGAAGCATTCGATTTTGGATGGCACGCTGGGACCGGCATTGATTTTGGTGGCCTTGGTTTGCACTTCCGGCTTTCGCGAGGCCTTCAGAAAGTGGAAGCCCAAACGGTGAAAGCGTCGTTTGGCGATTTAAAAAACTCCACTTGGGCGCTCACCCTTTCTTATGGGCTTTAATCCAGTTAATCCTCCTCCTCCATGAAGATTTTTTGCATCGGAAGAAACTACACCGACCACGCCAAAGAACTGAACAACCCTGTGCCATCCGAGCCGCTCGTATTCATGAAACCGCCTACGGCGCTGCTGCTCGCCAACAGACCCTTTTACCACCCTGATTTTACCCAAGACCTTCATTATGAAGGGGAAATTGTGCTCCGGGTCTGTAAAAATGGCCGCTCAGTTCAACCCGAATTTGCCCATCGGTACTTTGATGCGGTTGCCTTCGGCATTGACTTCACCGCCCGCGATTTGCAAGACAAACTCAAATCGAAAGGCCACCCTTGGGAAATTGCGAAAGGCTTTGATCGTTCAGCCCCCCTGAGCCAATTCGTGCCGCTGGGAAATTTGAAAAACCCGAAAGACATCCATTTCCAACTCAAAAAAAACGGTGATCTGGTGCAGGACGGCTACACCCGCGACCTGATTTTTCCTTTTGAAACCCTCATCGTGCACCTCTCACGTTATTTCACGCTGCAAAAAGGTGATTGCATCTTCACGGGTACTCCGGCAGGGGTGGGGCCTGTACAAATTGGCGATCTGCTCGAAGGGTTCATTGAAGGAGAGAAAATACTGAATTGTCAGATAAAATGAACAAGCACAGGACTGTTTTACGGCTAAAATGACAAAGTAAAACTACTTTTGCGCCCCGGTTAATTGGTGATTGGTATATCGGTGATTGGTGACTAGTGGACTCGTGACTGATATATCGGTGATTGGGCTGACCCCCTTTTACTATTTAAAGCATTGAAAAACCAGTCACCAATCACCCATCACCAGTCACTACTTCAACCAATCCACCATAATCATGAGCGCAATCCGCGAAGTATTAGCCCGAGAGATCCTCGACAGCCGAGGCAACCCCACCATTGAAGCAGAAGTGTGGACAGAAGCGGGCTTTATTGGCCGCGCAGCCGTGCCAAGCGGGGCTAGCACGGGAGCACACGAAGCAGTAGAACTGCGCGATGACGAGGACCGATACCTCGGCAAAGGCGTGCGTCGTGCCGTCAAAAACGTAGAGATCATACTCCGCCCAGAACTGCTTGGCCAGGAAGTGAGCGACCAAATACGCATTGATCGTCTGATGATTGATCGCGACGGCACCCGCATGAAAAGCCAGATTGGCGCAAACGCCATTCTCGCCGTCAGCCTTGCCGTGGCCCGCGCCGCAGCCGAAGAGCTGGGCCAGCCGCTCTACCGCTATCTCGGCGGGGTGAACGCCCACGTGCTGCCTGTGCCAATGATGAACATTCTCAATGGAGGCTCACACGCCGACAACGGGATTGATTTTCAAGAGTTTATGATTATGCCTGTCGGTGCAAACTCTTTCAACGAAGGCTTGCGGATGGGCGTGGAAGTTTTTCACCACTTGAAAAAAGTGCTCAAGAACAAGGGCTATTCCACCAACGTCGGTGACGAAGGCGGCTTTGCCCCTGGCATTAAGGACAATGAAGAAGCCATCCAGATGGTGATGACCGCCATCGAAGCATCGGGTTACAAGCCTTTGGACGACATTGTGATTGCGCTCGATCCCGCTGCTTCTGAATTTTACGACGCTGAGAAGGGTGAATACGTGTTCAAAAAATCCTCTGGCGAACGTTATTCCTCCAAAGATATGGTGGCTTACTGGAAAGACTGGTGCAACCGCTACCCGATTTACTCCATCGAAGACGGCCTGGCAGAAGACGATTGGACAGGCTGGAAACTCATGACCGAAACCCTCGGACACCGCATCCAACTCGTAGGCGACGACCTGTTCGTGACCAATGTGGAACGCCTCCAGCGCGGCATTGACGAGAAAATCGCCAACTCCATTCTCATCAAAGTCAACCAGATAGGCACACTCACGGAGACCATCAACGCGGTAAACCTGGCCACCCGCCATGCTTACACCTCCGTGATCAGTCATCGCTCTGGCGAAACGGAAGATACTTTCATCGCCGACCTCTCGGTAGCATTGAACACCGGCCAGATCAAAACCGGCTCGGCTTCGCGCTCAGACCGGGTGGCGAAGTACAACCAACTGCTTCGGATTGAAGAAGAACTGGGCGATGCGGCGACGTATTTGGGAAGGGCGATTTTTGGGGTGTGAGGATACGCAAGACTGGCGAGATTCAATCAAACAACACATCCAAGGTCAAATCCTGTGCAATTGTTGCTAAAAAATGCTCATTTCGCTTTGCCCCAAAAACGGTGAGGAGCGTGAGGAACACGTTTTTTCGGGTGCGCGCATGTTGTTTGAAAACTTCGGCCTTTTCGCGCAAATGACTGGCGTAATCTTTTGTAACCTCGAATTCCGTGTTGTGAAATTTTAACTCAAGCAAGTTGATGCAGTTATCGCTGCGGTCAATAATGAAATCAATTTGGGCTCCGGGCATCTTTGTGCTGCCCTTTTGGGCCCAGGAATATTCATTCGAGACAATACCATGGATGCCCAACGCCTTTTTGATCTGATAAACGTGCTTGAAACAAACGTTCTCGAACGCATAGCCTGACCAGTTCTTGAACGATTGCGTTGCGGTGATTTGCTGCCAACTATCAGTTCCTTTCCTATTATGTAAAAAACGGAAATAAAATAGTGAGAACTCGTCTACCAAGCGATAAAGGCAATCTTCGCTGACTTTTGAAAATGGATAGATACGCTGAATAAAACCGCATTGAAAAAGTTCGTCCAAAACCACAGTGAGCCCGCCACCACTTTTCATTCCGGTGGATTTGATGATTTCGTTGCGTGTCATGCCCTTGTTTTTTTGCGCTAATGCCTGCACCACGGTTTCGTGACCCTGATTGTGCTTAAAAATCGCAGCATAAAGGTTGGGAAACTCGTCTTTGAGCCTTGCTCCGCTGCCAAGCAATAGTTCGTCCAAGATTTGTGCAACACTTTTGCCAGGGCGCAGATCCTTTATGTAAAATGGTATGCCGCCAACGCACATATACAGTTGAGCGATGTCTTTATATGAAAGTTGAACGTTTCGAGCCTCCAAAAACGCCTTCATTTCACCGAGGCGAAAGGGCATCAATCGTACATGTTGAGTGATGCGGTTGTGTAGCCCGCCTCGGTCGTTGATGATTTTTTGGATGATCCACGAGGCCGCTGAACCACAGATGACGAGGATGACATCCTCGCGTTTGGAACAGAATTGGTTCCAAAAATTGTCCAAAGCTGCCAAAAAACCCGATCTTGGGGTCTCAAACCATGAAATTTCATCCAGAAAAATAACTTTTTTCCCTCCTGCCGGCAACCCCGCCAAATAGGCACGCAATTGCGAGAACGCCTGAAGCCAAGTTTTCGGTGGCAGGATTGGCCCTCCGGTTTTGTTCTGCTCAGCGAGTGTGAGCCAGAAATTCTCCAATTGCTGTGCCATGTCTTTTTGGTGCAATCCGCTGCACTCAAAAACAATTTGATTGGCATAAACCTGTCTGACCAAATAAGTCTTCCCGATTCGTCGTCGCCCATAAACGGCCACGAATTCTGACTCATCCTTGTCTAACAGGCTTTTCAACAGGGCCACCTCTTCGACCCTTCCGATCAATTCCATGTGACGAATTGTTTTTTATAGTTCGCCAAATGTACGATAAATTCTTACAATTTGGCGAGTTATGGTTTTTGTGTTTCGCCAAATCAACTTTTAAGGGGGGGCTGCTTCGCGCTCAGATTGCGTGGCAAAATACACCAACTGCTTCGGATTAAAGAAGAACTGGGCGATGCGGCGACGTATTTGGGAAGGGCGATTTTTGGGGTGCGAGGAAGGCGTTGGAAATATGATGGAATAAGAGAAACCCCCTCTTTGCGGTTTGCGAGGCGGGGGTTTTGTTTTTTGTGTATACATTTGTTTGGCCACTCAGAGAAATGGCATTTGGACAAAAGACCAAACACGGCGGGAAGACCATGCAGGGCAGAAAACATAACACCCGACAGACAGCATGGACGAAAAAACAAACCATTAAAAAAAATAAAATGGCTGCAGCCAAAAAAAATAAATCGAAACCACAACCGCCTGCCACTGTGCAGAACTTTCCCATCATAGGCATTGGCGCGAGTGCAGGCGGGCTTGATGCCTTCAAGCGATTGCTCACAGCCATACCAGAAGATTCAGGAATGGCGTATGTGCTGGTGCAGCATCTTGACCCTTCGCACGAAAGTGTTTTACCAGAGATTTTACAACGGGTTACAAAAATTCCCGTACATGAAATAACCGAAGACATTCACCTTGCGCCCGACCATATCTATGTAATTCCTTCCAACAAAATGCTCATCTCAACGGATGGTGTGCTCAAGCTCTCTGACCGCGAAAAAAAAATCAATCTTTCCATTGATATTTTTTTTACATCGCTTGCCGATGTGCACAAAGAGTGTGCAGTAGGTGTTGTGTTGTCCGGCACGGGCAGCGATGGCACAATTGGGTTAAAAGCCATCAAAGAACACGGAGGCATCAGCATTGTGCAGGACTCGGAATCCGCTGCTTACGACAGCATGCCACAAAGTGCGGTGAATGCAGGAGTAGTTGATTTTATTTTAGCTCCTGAAAAAATTCCCGCGCAGCTTTTGCAAATCAACAGCGCATACAAAATCAGTCATTTTTTCAAAGAAGAAGATGAACTGCCTAAAGACGATGAAGATGTTTTCAAACAAATTCTTTTGTTGCTTCGACAGCGCAGCGGGGTTGATTTTACGTATTACAAGCAGCCCACTTTTCACAGGCGCATAGCGCGGAGAATTGCCATTGTGAAAAAGAAAAACCTTGCCGACTACTTAAAATTTTTGCGCACCGATAAAGCCGAACA
>CAZPTQ010000130.1:0-15744 GCA_964589365.1 uncultured Saprospiraceae bacterium | reverse complement strand
GTGTTGCCTGCCGCAAGTTCCGCACAGCAAGCCAGCATTTGTGATGGGGAGAGTTACCTGTTTAACGGGCAAAATCTCAATACGACAGGCACTTACACAGCTAACTTGACCGGAGTAAACGGTTGCGACAGCACGGCCATGCTCCAGCTATCGGTGTTGCCTGCCGCAAGTTCCGCACAGCAAGCCAGCATTTGTGATGGGGAGAGTTACCTGTTTAACGGGCAAAATCTCAATACGACAGGCACTTACACAGCTAATTTGACCGGAGTAAACGGTTGCGACAGCACAATTACACTTGACTTAAATGTTTTACAAAGCCCAACTGCTGGATTTACCTATTCTATCAATGGAACGGAGGCAGTTTTTTTCAATACCGCAACCAATGGAAACGCATTTTTTTGGGATTTTGGAGATTCATTCAGCTCAACAGATTCCGACCCGGTACATGAATACGCTACAAATGGCTCTTACCTCATTTCGCTGACGGTAAGCAACACTTGTGGCGCGTCCTTGTATCAGCAAACCATACTTATTGGAGTCAACCAAACGCTTGAGCCGAATGAGCAGTTCACAGTAAGCCTTTTTCCCAACCCCAATCAGGGTGTTTTCGTGGTAAAAATGGCGGGTTGGACGGGCAGAGAAGTCGAATATTCCTTGTTCAACAGCACAGTCGGACAAATAAAACGTTTTTGGTTGCCGGGGCAGCCGATTCAGACACTTGATTTTTCTGGAATACCGGCCGGGGTTTATTTGCTAAGAATCACACTAGAAAATGGTTCAAATCAATGTGTTATGTTGGTCATTTTGGATTGAAAAGGATAGGCGGATTCAAGTTTTAAACACAACAGATTTTAGAAGTTTCATAAGGTCATTGATGGGGAGAAAAAAATAGGATAACCGGGTTACTTTTGGGTCGCTTACCATGTAAAGTTATTTAATGAAAAACCCACCCCCAGCTCCGCAAAAACCCGCCGAGAACAAGAGATTCCGCTACATATGCCTCGCAGTCATCCTGATGTTCGTCGCCTTGGTACGCTACCGCCTCCTGGGCATACCGCTCGAACGCGACGAAGGCGAATACGCGCTCATAGGCCAGCTGATTCTGAAAGGCATCCCCCCTTATGAGATGGCGTACAGCATGAAATTGCCCGGGACTTCTTACTTGTACGCCCTGTTCATGGCTGTTTTCGGGCAAAGCGCAACTGGAGTTCATTTGGGTCTGCTAGTGGTCAACCTGGCGAGCATCCTGCTAGTATTCTTTATCGGGAAAAAATTGCTCAACGAAACTTCGGCATTGTTTTCGACGGCATCTTTTGCCTTGCTGTCGCTGTCGCCGGGAGTTTTTGGCTTTGCGGCGCACGCCACCCAATTCAACGCGCTGTTCGGTTTGTGCGGATTGCTCGCTTTGTTACAGTACGCAGAGCGGCCAAGCTGGTTTCGCCTGGCCGGAAGTGGGTTTTGCTTCGGGCTTGCCTTCGTCATGAAACAACAAGCGGTTTTTCTGATGTTGTTCGGGCTTCTGGCGTTTTGGCTCATCGAGCGGCAACGGGAGCCTGCCGAGCGAACAAAAACGGCGCTCCGGTTTGCCGGATACTCCAGTGCGATGGTTTTGCCTTACCTGCTGATGTTGCTAACGGCTTGGTTGACAGGCACTTTTGACGGATTCTGGCACTGGACGGTGGAATATGCGGGGCAGTATGTCGGGATCAAAACCGGCAGCGATGCCTGGCGGTTGTTGAATTTGAATTTTCCTGGTGTAATAGAAGGATATGGCTTGTTTTGGCTGACAGGGCTTGTGGGTTTGGTGGCCTTGTTTTTCCCCCGGAAGAGCGTTCAACACCGTTGGCTGATCCTGGCTTTCGCCGTTTTCTCTTTTGCGTGCGTAGTACCGGGACTTTATTTCCGCCAGCACTATTTCATCGTGTTTTTGCCGGCATTGGCCTTGCTGGTCGGGGTTGGGCTGCATTTTTTGGAAGAACGCCTGCCACAGAAGCACTGGGTGCGTTTCTTGCCGTTGCTGTTATTTGCCGGTATGATGGTTCTGGCGATTGTCAGGCATGGCACCACCTTTTTCAAAGAGGACCTCAACAAAATGGTGGCCAGAACCTACTCGCCGACCAACCCCTTTGAAGCCTCGCTGGAAATCGGCCGGTTCCTGGGCGCCAATTCTAGCGAGCGGGATAAAATAGCCATCCTCGGTTCCGAGCCGCAGATCTATTTTTACAGCAAGCGGCTGCCAGCTACCGGCTTCATTTATGCCTATCCCCTGATGGAAAATCAACCCTACAGTCTGGATATGCAACGTGCGATGATCGCTGAAATCGAAAAGGCCCGGCCTAAATTCATGATTTTTGTCAATTCGCCGTTTTCCTGGACCAAATCAGATGCGTCTGCCAAGGATATTTTCAACTGGTACGACCAATACCGCAGCCAATACAACATGGTTGGCTTGGTTGACCTGAATCCGACGGGCAAGCCTACATACGTCTGGCGGGAGGCGCTGAACGGGTACACGCCAAAAAACAAGGCGCAGGTTTGGGTATATGAGCGGAAATGAGGGCTGGGGCCATTGTTTTTAGAACCCAGAAATCCATTCCCCACCAATATTATAGCATCAATAATAACTCAGTCTCAATACCCCTGCCAACTGCTTGGCCAAACGGATTACCTGCCGTGTGTAGCCGTACTCGTTATCGTACCAAACATACAGCACGATGCCCTTGCCGTCTTTGGAAACGATCGTGGCCGGCGAGTCAAAAATAGAGGGGGTAGGGCTGCCCACTAAATCGCTGGAGACCAATTCATTAGAGAAGGAATATTGTATCTGTTCCACCAAATCGCCCTTCAGCGCGGCTTGGCGCATGATTTCGTTCAGGGTGTCCTTGGTTGTGGGGGTATTGATCTGCAGGTTCAGCACAGCGAGCGACACGTTTGGAGTCGGAACACGGATGGCATTGCCCGTGAACTTACCCGACAGCTCGGGCATCACCTTTGCAATGGCACTCTCTGCTCCGGTTTCAGTTATGACCAGGTTCAAGGCCGCCGCCCTGCCCCTGCGGAACTTACTGTGGTAATTGTCGAGCAGGTTCTGGTCGTTGGTGTAAGCGTGTACGGTTTCGATATGCCCTTTTTCAATGCCCAGTGCCCTGTTGATTACGGCCAAAACTGGCACGATGGCATTCGTGGTGCAACTTGCAGCCGACCATACGCTTTCGCTGTCTACGTCAAACTGCCGGTTGTTCACCCCATAAACGATGTTGGGGATATCTCCTTTGCCTGGGGCTGTCAACAACACTTTCGAGACTCCTTTTGATTTCAAATGCCGGCTCAGGTTCTCCCGGTCGCGCCACACGCCTGTGTTGTCAATCAGTAGGGCGTTGCTGATGCCAAATTTGGTGAAGTTGATGTCTTCGGGTTTAGCCGCTGAGATCATGTGGATTTTTTGACCGTTCACCCAGATACAACTTTGTTCCACATCCGGGATTACGGTACCTGGGAAATGGCCGTGCACAGAATCCGTGCGCAGCAGGTCGGCGCGTTTGACGATGTCTTCCGGCTTTTTGTCGCGGGTGACGATGGCGCGCAAGCGAAGTTGCTGCCCTTTGCCAGCCTGAGTGATCAGTTCGCGCGCGGCGATTCGACCGATACGCCCGAAGCCATAGAGGATGACGTCTTTCGGCTTCAGGTTGATTTTGTCTTTGCCGATGTAGTCTTCCAGTTTTTTATTGATAAAGGCCAATTCGTTGGGGTATTTGCCCTTATCATCAAGCCAATCCACCCCTATTTTGCCAATATCTAGTCGTGAAGGCGCGATCTGGCTGCGAGAAATGGCCTTGGCAAGTCCCAGCGTATCGTGTACGGTGAGCGGGTGTTGCACCACTTCGCGGGCGTAATGGTGCAATTGCAGCAATTCGGAGGCACTTCTGTCCACCATTTGATTGCGAAAAATAACCAGCTCGATGGATTTGTCGAACCACAGTTTGCCTACTACTACAATGAGTTCAAGGGCTGCTTTTTCATCCTCAATCCAAGTCTTGAGGTTTTTTTCGTATGCTTGTTTAGACATGAATGACTTGATTTTATTGGGCGCAAATGTAGAAATACTATTTGTCCCAACAACGCTTGACAGTCATTGCAAATCTTTGTCGAAAATTGATACGGTAACGTGTGGATAACCCCAGCCTTTAGCCATAAACAAAAACGGCGTAGCCGTGACATTTTTGGGTCGAAATAATGCCACGGCTACGCCGTTCTGAAAAAATTTAACGCTGGTGCTACAGAAATGTCGCCGCGATGCGGCTAAAAAGCCCGTTTTACGCTGGAACTATCCAAAACTCACGTTATGGTAAGAACCTATTCCTTCACCACTTTCAGCACTAGAGTCCCGCTCTCCCCCCGTACTTGCACCAGGTATAGCCCGGATGCAAAGTCCATCAAATCTAGTTCCCTCAAATAAGTGCCATTCAGTCGCTGGTCCACGGATTGGTGCTGCAGTACTTTATGCCCAAGGCAGTTGAACACCGCTACTTCTATGCGTTCTGCGCTTGGCATCACCACTTTCAGCCAGGTTTTTCCCGGCATCGGGTTGGGGGCCACACTTACCTCGAAAGCAGCCTGATTGGGGCTGGCGCTTGAGACCAGCACCTCATGCGGTGGCAGTGAAATATCATCCACCCAGGCACGGTCTGAATTGGCGCTTGAGACATTGTCTTTTACATAGACCCAAGACAGTTTATGGATGCCGGCACTGAGCGGATAACTTACTTCGCCCCAAGGCAACACACCGCTCCATCTTTCCAATTCCACATCGTCAATCAGGAACCGCAGAAAATCGTAGTCCGGCTCACTGCCCACCTTGCGGGCGAAACTGATGTTGCCGTCCGCAGTAAAATTGAGCGTTAGGTTCATCACGGATTGCTGGTTGTGGGTTATGATCCCCGAACGCGAGGAATAAGTACCAGTGTAAGCAGCACTAGGGGTTATGAACCAGGGTTTATTGCCTTCCATTTCCCAGGGATAAGCATCGTAATTCTGCGTTTCAAAAGTCTCGAGGATAGCATTGATCGTGTAAGGCCCAAAGTTGGCTTGGGCGGAATAATTGCCCGCATTCACCACATAATAAAAATTGGCTGGCACTACCTGTGGCGCATCGTTAGACACTTCAACTTCAAAAACTGCGTCGGCAGTACCCGTAAGCGGGTCCAAAGGCCCCAGCGAAACGGCAGGTCCAATGCTCAGCCAAGGCGAATCGCTGCTCAGCTGACCCAGCGCATCCGGACTTTGGCTGTTGCCCACATTCAGGTTTTTGATGGTAATCAGCACCAGCTCTCCTGATTCCAGACGATTATCTCCATCCCCTCCTTGTGTATCCTGTATCAGGAAAGCACCAAGGTCCAGGGCTGGCGCTTGGAGTTTAACCGTCAGGTTTGACTCATAACTTTGACCACTGTTGAACTCGATCCGTAGCTTGAACACCACGTTATGACCATCGGCTATGTCATCATTAACCGTGAATACAAATGCAGCCAGTTTTTCTACCAAAGCACCTGCACTAATGTCTCCAAAAATTTCAGTGTTGTCCGTAATGTTGACATTTACATCGCTGGTCTCCAAGGTAGCACTGGTAGCGTTTGCCACTTGGTCGCCAAGGTTGTTCAAAGTCAGGTTCAGGGCTACTGTCTCGCCGTAATCGGCCTGTTGGTTGTTGTTCCCATTTGCGGCATCGTCCAAAACAAGCGCCTCGTTGATAACAAAGGCACCTGCTGCCGGACTTACTACTATGACACCTTGATAAGGGATATGATTGAACTGTGTGGCCGTCACGGTCATGTCACCTACATTGTTCAAGGATGGGAATTGCAACAAGGCAATGCCTCCTGTCACCGTGGCTACTGCCAGTGTCTGGCCCTGCCAGTACAGGCTGACCATTGCCCCTTCCACATCGCAAGCAACTTCCAGGGAGCTGATTCCAATGATAGCACCGCTCGAGTGGGTGGCTAAAAGGGGCAAGGGCAAGGAAGTACGTGGCACGGTAGTAGGATCGCAGAAAGGATTCCAGGTATCGGCCATGTCTATGCCACCCTGTCCGTATGCCGCAATCATAAGCGCGTTGCCGTAGGTTGCCATAGCCCCGATATTCGGGTCGAGGGTAAGGCCGTCGGCATCCAACAAGTATTGGTTCATCCCGTCCTGGCCTTCCATTGGAGGTGCCCAACTCTGGAAATCACTGGAATAGAACCCTGCAATACCGCCCCAAGCTTCTCCTGTTGCAGCATTTCCGGCGCGTTGCATGGCTTCGCCGAGACAATCGCCGCCGCCGTTGTTGGTAAAATTGCCCGCACAACAGGCTACGGCGATCACGATTGGGTAGCGGTGTTGGTTGCGCAACGTTGCAACAGCACTGGTATTGAAATTGCCGCTCGAAAGCCCCTGTTCCCAGCCATGGCCTGTGTAATTATAGATGCTAATCCCCCTCGTGTTCATCAAATCCACCAATTGGGTATTGACCGGGCTACCAGGTTGATCCGCTGTTTCGTCGCCAGGGGTAGGAGAAATGGCAGACTGATCGCCATCGTAGAATTCCCAGTATTTTTCAAAGCCGTCGGCCAAGTGCTTTGATTTCCACTCGTTGCCTTGTTCGTAGTCGGCTTGATTGTCGTCGCCAATGCCTTGGCCTTGGTCGGAAGTAGAGGCCATACCAGTAGCGCACCAGTTGTTTGAGGTGTCTGCCAAGGGTGTTTTTTCATATCCCAGGTTGCGGTTCATCATTATGTTGAGTTCCGCTTCATTGGCGGCATGGAAGCGGCCCACAAAAACTTCAGGGTAGTGGTCTTCGCCTTCCATGTATCCGAGACAATTGTCGCAGGAGTAGTTGCTGCCGGGGCGAACCATGGGGGTGAGGGCGTATTCGTCGCCGACCAGTAAAAGGTAGGAGATGTTATGCTCTGAGTAATAATTCTTTACGAAATCGTACATCGAGGCAGGGGTTCCGCCCACTTCTGAGGCTGGAACGACCGTGGTTCGTATGCCCATCTGGCGTTTCCAAGCCACAAAAGCTTCGAGGCTGGGAATGAACTCATCTTTGGCAATGACCAGCATCTGCTCTGGTTCTTCCCCATTGCGGGTTTCTGATAAAAATTGCTCATCGTAGTTCAGGAACAACTTTTGGTACAATTGCCGGAAAGGGCGGCTGATACCGCGTTCCCGGTTGGGAATGCGCTCATTTTGCCCTTGTCCGCCCGTGTTGTAGACGCGCAGGGTAATGTTGGAATACACCCGCAGCATTTTGGTGACCGGATTGTATTGCACAGGGTAAATCCAAAGTGCTTGTCCGCGCAAATCGCGCATGACAAATGGTTGTTGCAAATCAGCCAATCGCCCTGGAAAAAAAGCATCGTGTTCGTATTGGGTCCCATAGGAATACGGTACAGTAGCTGGATCCACTTTGCGCAGCAAGTTGCCCTTCGAGGGCGCTACCGCAATGTTTGGGATATCGCGAAAATCAGATGCGATGATTTCCACGGCCATGTTCCCGGTATTGGGAATCTGAAGCGAAGCAGCAAATTTGGACAAATCGGGTGCAGCCGCCTGGAGCAAGGGTGTCCCTTCCTGGAAACCAATGATAAATGCCTCGCCTTGGGGCGTTGTCACGAGCGTTTTATCAATGTCTGATAGACTGAGGCTGAGCGTGGTTTCGGCAGCTGATTTGGATAGCACGGTGATGCGTGTCTGGCCGAATAAGGTGCTGAGGGGGAGAAAGCAAAGGAGGAAGAGTACGAAATTTTTCATTGAATGTATTAGTACTAAGAGAATGATGTGCCTTGCGTGGGTCTTACGATCCCGCATTAAAGGCCGGTTCTATTTGTTTACAACAATTTTTTGCGTTCGATTTTCAGTCTGCAAGAAATACAGACCATTTGGCCACTCCCCCACCCCAATCTGTTCCACACTTGAGGCTGGAATCATCCCCTGCCACATCAACTGGCCGTTTGTATTGGCAATCCGCGAACGCTGCGGCGAAGACTGCTTGTTATCAAGAAAAAGTTGGCCGCTCGTTGGATTTGGGTAAGCCTGCAATGCCGACTCGGGTTGTGTGAAAGTGCTGAGCGTACCCGGCGTGTGCAGGCTATAAAACACATCAACAAAATTGTCTTGATTGCCTTCTTCGTACACGCGAAACCAAATCCACGTTGCACCTGGTACGTTGCCGGGCTGGACGATCAGTTTCAGGTACGGTTGAATGGTATCGTACACGGTACTCATCAACCCGTTCGAGGGAATGCCGATATAGCAAAGTCCGTAATCGCACAAATCAGCGTCCCACGCTTCCGGAAGGTTAGATTCCACCAGCCGCCAGTGCAGTTGCAGGCTGTCGCCACTGGGGTTTTCAAAATAAATATAGCACTCATTGGCCTGCTCGAACTGAACCTCCTTTACGAGCAGAGCGTCAGGCGTGGCAAAAAAAGTTTGGGCAGAAACTACGCTCGCCAAACAAACCCAAAAAACAAACAGGCAACTCGTGCGCATTCTTGCTAAAAGTTTGGAAAATTAATTTTACAGAATTGCTGCGCAAGGTAGGAAGCCTTGTCGAATCCTCGGATGCTCCCCAATAGATCGTTTTTGCAAGGTTTGGACAAAAGGGCTGGAATCGGATAATGCGGGGTCGAAAGACCCTCGCAGGGCAAAAACCGGGACGAATAGAATGTTTAGCGTTTCTGAATCAAAATGCTCCTGTTTATGAGCAGCTTGATTTCAGGACAAGAGAATTGTACTTGGTACACCCCGTCCAGCAGGGTACTAAGGTCAAGGCTGTTCCCTGTTGTGCGGCGATCAGCCATTACCTGTCCCAGCTGGTTGAACACTCGCACACGGACCTCCTGGCCATCTAAACCTGTCCAGAAGATTTGCCCCGTACTTGGGTTGGGATAGAGCAGCACCTGTTTGCCAACATTCTGACCTGAAGCTTCGGGATTACTGCTCACCGTCTTAACATCCACCACCTTGCACTTGCTGTCGGCACTGTACTGGTTGGCTACTGTTAGGCACACCGTGCAGAATCCAGGCGCAGGGAAGGTATGCACCGGGCTGGTATCCTGACCGATGGGGCTTCCATCTCCAAAATCCCAGAGCCAGTCCGTAGGCTCGTAAGACGATGCATCCCAGAAGCGCTTTATGGCGGAACTCACGGTAGCGAACCGATCGCTATTGAAGACTGGTAAATCTACTCGTTTACTTGCCTCAGCTGCCCTACTCATATCAAGGTGCAGACAAATGTAGTTATCAAAAAACTGGTTCTGCTGATTTCCAACGTTGCACCAGGCATGGCTTGAACGGCGAATCTTGCATCGCTAAGGATACAGGTATCAATGGTCAATGATCCTCCCGACTCAACTTCTATGCCCTTGGCCAATTTGTCACCACAGGTAAACACGTTCACCCTGTCCAGTGTTAAGGTGGCCCCGTTTTTTACAACAATCTTAGCACCAGGCAAAAACGCGATGGAACTGTTCGGGCCGCCACCGCCGCCGCCGAAAAAACACATATCCGCACCTGAATCTACAATCAATTCTGTGCCGATCAATATGTTGTTAGTAAAACTAGAGGAGCAGGTTTGGAGGTAACCTAAGAGTTGAAGGTCGCTGACCTCATTGCTTGGAGCACTCCTCAGATCTACAAATTGTGGGAAGATATTAATCCCTCCATTAAAAAGTGCAACCAGATCCTAACCACAATCAGCATCAAACACCCTAATTACAAGCAATTGATCCAATCCGTCCCAAGTCGATATCCGATCAAAAAGAAAGGTTATAACATCTGAGGAAGGGTTGTCTTCCGCTGGCGGGTTAAATGGGACGGTAAATGTGCCTGTCACCACCGTGTTACCGATACCGTCAGTGGTTATCTCAAACCCGTCCAATATGTCTGGATTCGTCAAGTTCAATCCAGCAGGCTCGTATGTAATCTCCACAGTAAAATCATGATCTGTAGGATAAAAGTGCTCAATCGTTAGAGGTGACGAAAAGCCTAAGTCACAAATGCTAAGTGAAGAGGGCCTAGGACAAGTGGCAGTAAAAAACTCACAACTTTGTGCCGACATTTTTTGCGAAGGGAACGCCATAAAGCATAACATAAGCCCTAAAAGGATTGCCCAACGATGGGCCGATGGGCCGAAATTAAAAACTTTGGTGTGTTTCATCTTAAATGAATCGTTTTGAGTGAGAACCCACCTGTGAAAAAACTTCTACCTGCGCCAAGGCTACGGCAGATGAATCGGCGGGTAAAAATGGGTGAAAATTGTACCCGCCTGAACGGGTATCTTTTCATGGATTAGGCACGAGAAGATTAAAGAAAACTGCCGGGCGGTGGGCATTGGGGCTTTTGTCCGGCAAAATCAATTGATGTGAACAAGATAAGCACATCTTTCGAAAGGCGATTGGACAATAAAATCAAAAAGTCAGGTTTCTGAAAAAAGGCAAATAATGCGCATTTGAATTAATCTGAAATAAAACTCAACAAAGTGTCCATTTTAAATCAATTAATATTACATAAGTCAGGTTTTAAAGAGGTTAAATAACTCAAAAAATTAACATAGCCCCTCGCACAACAAAAGTCCCCGCCGAACGCAACGCTCAACAGGGACAAAAAAGAACTCTATCTATCTATAACTCAAAGCAAATCATCATCCGAATGGATGACCAGTATAGGGATGTCGCTGCTCGTAAGCACCTCATTGGTAACGCTTTTGTGCAGGATATTGTCCCAGAAATTGCGATGATGTGTCACGAACACCATCAGGTCAATCCGGTGATAAAAGGCATATTCGTACAATGCACCTACGATGTCTTCGCTCACCATTTTGCTAAAAATAAATGGTTTGTTGTAGCCAGATGTTTCAAAACTTGCTTTAAATCGTTCCCGCTGTGTCTCAAGGTCATTTTCGCCCCCCGGCCCAACATGTACAAAGTGGATTTGCCCTTCAAAGCGTTTGGCAAACGATACTGTTTGCTGCACGGACAGCGGATTGAGCGAATCAAAATCGCTGGCGTACAGCATATGCTCAAAACCCCTGAATCCGGCTTCTTTCGAAACGAACAATACCGGGCAGTGGGCATTTCTCGACACCTCAATACTGACCGAACCAAATAGCTTCTTCCCCAGTCCCCCGCGCCCGGTGGTTCCCATCACAAGGAAATCGGTATGACGCGAATACTCAACGAGCGCGACATCCGGCGCACCGTAGATGACCTTTGATACAATGCGCGGCGGCTTGTTTTTTGATTCAGAAAATTCGCCCGGCTCTGCAGCGAAGGGGGATGGAGGCTCATATTGAACCCCAAGGGCTCCCATAGTTTTGCTTATAAAAACATCTAATTCGGATTGCATCGTTTTAGTGTAGCTCGACAAAAATCCAGACGCAGAAGGCACAGTGCCTTCAAAAATGCTGTCCATCGCATACACTATTTCCAAATTGCTGTTCATTTTGTGGGCAATCTTCCAAGCAAACCCAATAGCGTTTGCCGAAACCACGCTCATGTCAACCGCCACGCTCAAGGTGCTTAGGTGGAAAATCTTGCTTTTAAAAAGGTCTTTGTTTTTCATAAGTCGGGCGATTTCAGCAAGCTCCGGCACAAAGCCTTGCGATAGAATTTCCCCTTCAACCATGAGCGCAGGCAGGGCAGTGATTCCGAATGCCTGCATGGCAATCGGATCAGCAATCTCCAGCACTTTGGCCTCCATAGCGTTGATTTCCAAAGCCATGCGAACCCGTTCAGCCAATAGCCGCGACGATGCGTCGTGCGCACCAAATATCTTGATGTGGATTTTGCCACAGCCCTGGCAGTTGCCTGTGCAAGCTGCGGAATCAGCAGGGACGGTTGCTATTTCTTTCATAATCAATCCTTGTTTTCATACACCAAACTTGAGTCAGCAGGTATTTGCTTCGACAAAGCATTCATAATATCATAGGGCGTGAGAATGCCAACCAATTCGCCATCTTCCACCACTGGCAGGGCATGGAAACGGTTGATCAGGAAAATTTCGAGCGCGACGTTGATCCGATCATCGGGCGCAACCTTGCCCAGCCTTTTGACCATGATTTCTTTAACTTGTGTGCGTTCCAAGCGAAGTTCATTCACATATTTGTCCTCTTCATAGTGCGAGGAACCACCCATGAAGAACTCAAAATCAGTCCGGCTGACAATCCCCACTATCTCGCGGAAATGCACAACGGGGATGTGGTGAAACTTGTGCGCATCAAATATTTCTTTGACCTTAGCAAGGCTTTCTTCTGGAGCAAGCGTTACCAGATGCTTGTGGTCGGTCATGAGGGAAGAGATAGGAGCGAAGATGTTCATAATAAAAAAGGAAATTTATTTTTTCAGTTGAATGATGACACAAAGGTGCTTCTTCCTCACTCGGTACGGGAATGACGCCGGTTACCGAAGCAATTGATTGAAATCAGTTTGTGGCATGAGGAAGGTTTCTAACTTTGCATTGAAATGAAACGAATCCTTGTTATCGAAGACAATTTGGATGTCCGCGAGAATCTCGCAGAAATCCTGACGCTCAGTGGCTATGAGACCCTCTCTGCCGAAAACGGCAAAGTCGGCGCAGCCAAAGCGCAGGCGGAACTTCCTGATCTTATTTTGTGCGACATCATGATGCCCGAACTTGACGGCTATGGGGTCTTGCACATACTCAGCCGTCAGGCAAGTACTGCCGACATTCCTTTCATCTTTCTTACGGCAAAAGCCGAAAAGGAAGATTTCCGACGGGGCATGTCGCTCGGTGCAGACGACTACATCACCAAGCCATTCGATGATGTGGTGCTGTTGCAAACGATCGAAAACCGTTTGAAAAAAAGCGAGCGGCTTCGCATTGCTTCCGAACAGTCAAATGGCACGCTCGAACGCTTTATTGACGAAGCCCGCGCCATGGAGGCCATCAAACACCTTTCTGAAAATCGTGAGGTGCGGCACTACAAGAAAAAAGACAATGTGTTCCGCGAAGGTGAACACCCGCGCTGGCTATACTTTGTGGAAAGCGGCAAAGTAAAGGTTTATAAAACCAGCGAAGATGGCCGCGAACTCATCGTGAAAGTGGCGCAAACCGGCGACTTCTTGGGCTTTTTAGCCCTGTTCAAAGAAGATGCTTACCCGGAAAGTGCTGCCGCACTGGAGGATTGCAGCATCAAACTGGTGCCAAAACAAGACTTTGCTGCCCTCGTGTTTGGTAACCGCGACGTGAACGCCCGCTTCATCAAAATGCTCGCCGGACATATCGCTGAGCGAGAGCAGCAACTCATCGAACTGGCCTACAATTCTGTTCGCAAGCGCGTTGCCACTGCGCTCACCCATCTCTGCGACCAAAGTGGGCCTGTAATCCACCTGCTGCGCGAAGACCTCGCTGCTCTGGCCGGCACAGCCAAAGAAACCCTCATACGCACCCTCACCGATTTCAAAAACGAACACATGCTGGATATCAAGGACGGAGTGGTGACAGTGCTTAAGGTGGAGAAACTGAGGGATATGCCGAATTAGGTTCATAGGATATTAGGATATTGAGATATTGAGATATTATCCCAACATCCTAATTTCCCAACCCCCAACCGTATCATGCGCTATTTCTTTGCCTTTCTCCTCCTCATCCACGGCCTCATTCATTTGATGGGCTTTGTCAAAGCATTCAAATTTGCGGAAATCAGCCAATTAACGCAGCCCATTTCGCGGTCTGCGGGTGCAATGTGGATGATCTCCGGGATATTATTTGTGCTGGCGACGGTTATGTTCCTCTCCCAAAGCGATAATTGGTGGATGCCAGCATTGCCGGCAGTCGTTCTTTCCCAGGTGCTCATTTTCACAAGTTGGCAGGATGCCAGGTTTGGCAGTGTCGCCAATGTGATCGCACTGATCGGGATCGTAATTGGATTTGGGACCTGGAGTTATTTCAATATTTATAAAAAAGACGTAAAGGCGGGATTGGAACAAACGGCCAATCTTCCGTCCGTCGTACTAAGTGAAGAAGATTTACAGGGATTGCCCGAACCGGTACAAAAATACCTGCATTTTACGGGCGCCGTGGGAAAGCCAAAAGTGAACAATTTTAAGGTTGAGTTCGTGGGCCAAATCCGGAAAGATGAACAGTCCGAGTGGATGCCCTTTAGCACCGAGCAGTATAATTTCATGGCAGTTCCCACCCGGCTTTTTTTTATGAAAGCAACGATGAAACACCTGCCAGTTGCCGGGTACCATCGCTTTATCAACGGTGAGGCATTCATGGATATCCGCTTGTTTTCCTTGTTCAAAGTGCAATATCAGACGGGAAATGAAATGGGAATCGCAGAAACCGTCACTTTTTTCAATGACATGTGCTGCATGGCCCCGGCTACCTTGATTGACAAGCGGATTCAATGGCTGGAAACAAGCGGCAACAAAGTGAAAGCATCCTTTACGAACAATGGCATTACGGTCAGTGCCTGGCTGTTTTTTGACGAACAGGGAGCGCTTATTAATTTCATTTCAGAGGATCGCTATGCCGTCTCCGACGACAATACCCTGAAAAAACTTCCTTGGGCAACACCCTTGAAGGATTACAAACTACTCAATGGGCACAAAATCCCAGGATACGCAGAGGCAATTTACACTTATCCTGAAGGCGACTTAACTTACGGAACGTTCAAGACAACGGGCGTTGAATACAATATCATAGATTTCAAGCGCAATCAATGAACACGGACTTTCAAGTCACAAAATCTTCCGGGCAAACAGAAGCATTCAACGAGGAAAAATTGCGCCGATCCTTGCGCCGTGCGGGTGCTGACGAAATCGTTATAGACCAAATCTTGGAAGATCTGTCAGTGCAATGGTATGAAGGCATCAGCACAAAGTCCATTTTCAAGCGTGCATTCAAGATGTTGAAACGACGGCACCGACCCGCCGCAGCCCGGTACACCTTAAAGCAAGCCATGTTCGATTTTGGTCCATCAGGGTTTCCATTTGAAGATTTTTTTGCCGAAGTGTTGAAAAGCCATGGCTATCAGGTACAAATACGCCAAATACTGCCTGGCGTGTGCGTCCAACACGAAATGGACGTGGTAGCTGAAAACGCAGACACGCTTGTTTGGGTCGAATGCAAATACCATCCGGCGGCAGGGTCGGTGAGCAACATAAAAATACCATTGTACATCCATTCGCGGTTCCGCGATTTGGAACAGTATTGGGCAAAACATCGGAGCGAAAATGAGGCACAAAAAATAGAGGGCTGGATCGTTACGAACACCCGTTTTTCGGACGACGCAATGGACTACGGGCGTTGTGCCGGGATGCACCTGATCGGCTGGAACTACCCAACAAAAGGAAGCCTCCGAGAAATGGTGGACGAAGCAAAATTGCACCCCGTCACCTGCCTCACGCTCCTGACACACCAGGAAAAAAACCGACTCCTTGAACACAACATCATCCTGAGTAAAACACTCTGCACACCCGGCAGATGGTCAGAACTCCTCCACCTTTCGAACGAACGACGAGACAAGGTGATACTGGAGGCGAACGCGCTTTGTGGAGCATGAAGATTTGCGATTTGCGATTTTGGATTTTGGATTTACGATTTACGATTACTACGATTTGGTGTATTGCGTCAAATTTTAGGGAGTGTTCAAAAATCTGTGTCAACTGCTGGTTACACAGATTTTTGAACACTCCCAAATTTTAAGTCAAATCGTAAATCCAAAATCGTAAATCCAAAATC
>CAZPTQ010000129.1:0-15915 GCA_964589365.1 uncultured Saprospiraceae bacterium | reverse complement strand
ACATATTTTTCAGGTCTTTTTCGGTCAAAGTCTGCCGCGACAAATTGTTGTTGCCAAGAATGGAAAAATTGCCCGGCGACACGGTCACTTCGCGCAGGGAAATGCCAGCTTCCGCTAGCCCTATTTTACCAACATCCAGCACGGCATTGGGTTCAATGGTGAGTTTCATCAGGCTTTTCGAGGTGTACCCGATGAACGAAACCGTCAGACCGTACTCGCCAGCCGATAGGTCGGTGATGATGAATTCCCCTTCCATATTCGTCGTCGCTCCCTTTTTAAGGCCGTCAACGGCGACGGTGACACCAGGCATGGTTTCCTGTGTTTTTTCATCCAGTACGATGCCTTTGATCGTTCCCATCGGGGCGTTCCCTTGAGCTATATTTTTATCTATGGCAAAAAATGCCAAAAACGAAAGTGCGAGGAGGAATTTCATTTTTTAAAAAATTTCGTTGGTTAGAAAAAATCTATTGCAATGCTGAACTGATGTGCGCCGGAAATTGGGAAGGCAAGACAAGCCCGCCTTCCCCTCAATCCAGAAGTATGAAGCAACTGTTACTGAATGTCAATCAAAAGGAACTCCTGTCCATCTTCGACGTGGATGATTTTCACATACCCAACACCGGGCGCATAAAATTTATACTCGTCCGCGTCGCGGTCCAGCCGCGTGAAGTTGTACGTTTTGATACAGTTTGTGAATGTGCCGTAAGGCACCGTTACCGTTAATCCGACCTCCTCGACCTCCGCTTCATCCTCGGCTTCGCCCCAGAGATATTCTTCCTGGAAATGGTCGCCCACCTGTGGGTTTGCCCCCATGATGATGCCCGGCAAGGCGCCGTTTACCCCCGCTTCCCAAGCGCCGTGATGGTCTTTGAAAGTACCGTCGTGGTTATAGTTGTCCACGTCTTCGCCCATGTACCAGAGGTTGCCCATGTTGTCCTGCGCAAACCAGTCGTAGGTTTCTTCAATGACGATATTGTTCAGCCAAACTTTGTCGTGTACTACCACGCAGTTGATGCCCATGATGACGCGGTTGGTGGGCAGCCGTTTGACCTCCACACGCTGCAGCCCTTCGGCGGGTTGTGCTTCGTAGATGTAGGTTTTGCCAGGCTCGAAAAGTCTGTATGGGTTGGTGATGTTGGTAGGATTGGAAAAATTGGCGAGATTGATATCGGGATCATAGCCGCCTTCGGTGCGCACCAATTCCTCCACTTGATTGTCGCTCACTTTGATGACTTTGACTACGCCGACTTTCGGGGCGTACCATTTGAATTCCTCGGCACCGGGATCGAGTTCTGTCCAGTTGCGGGTCTTGATGCAGTTGGTGAACGAGCCGAAGACCACGCTCACGGCCTCATTCGTGGCCACCACTTCGGCTTGGTCTTCGGCTTCGTTGAAGTAGTATTCCTCGCGGTATTTCATGCCCACCTGTGGGTCGGCCAGCATGACGATACCTGGTTTTGCCCCATCCACGCCCGCTTCCCAGGCACCGGCGTGGTCTTTGAACGAACCGTCGTTGTTGTAGTTCGTCACGTCCTCGCCGAAGTACCACATATTGCCCTCATTGTCCTGCGCGTGCCAGTCGTAGGTCTCTTCGATGAGGATTCCGTTGAGCCATACCCGATCGTGAATGACCGCGCAGGTGATTCCGAGGATGACTTTGGTCTCGTCAATCCGCACTTTCTCGATTTTCTCCAAGCCCTCGGCGGTCTGGCTTTCGAGGATGTAGGATTTCTCAAACTCGTGCGGCCAGTAAGGGTTGGTGAAATTGGTGGGGTCGGAGAAGTTCGACAGTTTCACGTCAGGGTTGTACGAGCCGTCAATTGCCCGAACAGGGTCTTTTTTACAGGCTGTGAAAAGGCAAAGCAATGCCATTAGAATTACGATGCAATTCTTCATTGTGTTGATTTTTAAACTGTTAGAGAATTATTTCAAAAAGAATATTGCCGTTTTAAAGGCAAATGTTGATTCGGTACAATTTTGTTACGCTTTCAAAGGGCTTGGAGCGGTCTTTTGTCAAAATGTAGAGCCAGCTCTTGTTTGCAAACATTGCTTCGGCATCAAATTGTAACTCGATTTGTGGAGGCGGGAAACCCGTTTGATCCTCGAAATTGAATTGGATTATTTCTGCCGACTGTTCAAGGCTGGGAGATCCAAAGACTGGGGCCACTATCTTGTAAATTTTCAAATCCGTCCGTCCGTTGTTATTATTTCCAAAGTCGCCGATGAATAAATTGCCGAGACTGTCTTGAGTAATATCTTCCCAGTCCACATTGGTCGCGTTCGATATTTTCAGGGTAGATTTCAAGTTGCCAGAACGGTCGAAAGCGTAGAGTTCTGGCCTACCGCCGCCATCATTGAAAGACCAGAACCAGCCAATTTCTGTAATTTCTATCCCTGAACTTTCGGTCAGCACATTCGGTAATGCTGCCAGCACCTCGAATGAAAAGCCAGGTGTTTCGCTCAGAAGTATCGGGGCTTTCCGACAGTTTGAGCAAAAAAAATGGCTTTTGAAACCAACACGAGTGATTTCATGATCTCTAATTTTTTGAACGGAAATGGATATACTCGACTATACGGGCCAAGCGATCGAGAACGCTGCGTGGGCTTAAGATTTTTCGAAGGAAATTTTTTCAGGCCACTTTTTTTCCGCACAGAGTATCCAATTCCCTTTGGTATCAATGGCCCAAGCCTCTGGAAACACATTTTTGAAACTGCGCTCAAAAAAACGCTCAGTCACTTGTCTTACGCTCACGTCTTCGCCGTGAAGGCGATTGAAAAGCAGAAGCCCGCCGGGGCGCAGAAGTGCCGCACAAGTTTCCAGGAATTCTTCGGTACAAAACTGCGGGGGTGTGATTTCATCCTCAAAAATGTCGATGATGATCAAATCGTATTGCTCCTCAGTCACTTGGACAAATACCTCGGCATCCGCCGTGATGATTTGTATTGGACTTTCGAGGCGAGAGAGGGTGTATTTGGCCGCGAGATGGGCCACCGTTTCGTCCCATTCAATCGCCGTGTAATGGTAGCGACAGTGGAATACCTTTTCGAGCATGAAAGGAATAGACCCGAGGCCGAGGCCAAGCAACAGCACGTCGTCAATATTCCGGCCGCCAATTTTCAGGCGGTCAAAAGTGATCAAAAAATTCTTGTAAAGATCATCCCAAGAATATATGGCATCGCCACTTAACAATTGCACCCGTCCCCGCGAGAGCAGCACACTCAGTTCAGGGTTTTGCTCCGAAGCGCGCGCTTCCAAAGTAATCGGAGTGAAGTGCGACAGCCATTTTTTCCAAAGGGGTATTTTCATGAAACGATGAACTATGAACGATGAACGATGAGCGTTTATAGTTCAAAGTTCATCGTTCATCGTTGATTAATTGTTCTTTTTCTTCTTTTTGAAGGGGTCGAAATTGTTCAGTTTGTCTTTCACCTCGTCCACTTTTTTCTGTCCTTCTGTCCCGAGCACTTCGCCCGCTTTTTCCCCTATTTTGTCTTTGGCCTCTTTGGCAGCTTTGTCAGTGGCCTCTTGCAACTTCTTGTCGGCCAAGCGTTTGAGGCTATCGGCGGCCTTGTTGGCGGCATCTTGGGCTTTTTGTTTGACATTGTCAATTTCGCGGTTCGCCATGTTGGTGAGCGAATCTTTTGCCTTGTCAACCACAGCAGTAACCGCGCCAGTTGCCTCCTCTTTAATGGTGCTTTGGCCGTCGGAACCCAGGACTTTCATCCCGACTTTTGGGTTGAAAAGGGTGCCAGTCAGGTCGAATCGAACGTTGATGAATTCTCCCTGTCCGAGGTTAACCCCTACTTTGGAAGCCTCTTTTGAAAGTAAATCAATCCCTGTATTGGCCGCGCTTCCAAGCGATTTACGCGGCACTTTCGTCAATACCTGGTATTCCATATCGCTAGAAAGGCCGTGAGAGCCGCCGATTTGCAAGGCCACGTCGCCGACCGTCGTATTGAAGGGCTTGACAGTCACTTTTCCGTCCTTGATTTCAAACCAGTTCTTGGTGTTTTTCAACTGAAATTGCTTCAGGGCACTAACGTTCAATTTATCGCCGATGGCGTTCATTGGTTTGAAATTGTTGAAAATGGCAGAAATTGTTTCCAAAAAGCCCGCCGCTGACAGGGTGTTGAAATCGGGCATCATGTCTTTCCCTAGCCCTCCAGACATAGAAAGTTTGGTGTTGAATTTGCCATCAATCAATTGAGCCACAGGCGCTAAGGCTTTCACGGTTGCAAAGTTTTGATAGGCTTCGCGGAAGCCCATGTTTTGGAGCGCCATGTCCATGTTGAACGTAGGTTTTGCGAGGTTTTGCGTATTGTAGTCACCTGCGAGGCCGATTTGTCCTCCCAGCACATCAGCGGTGCAGTCTTTCAGTTTGGCAACCCTGTTTTTTACGATTATCTGACCAGAGAGATTATTGAGGTCATAAGTGGTATATTTTATTTTGGCAAAATCTGCATTGATCGTCATGTCCATGTTTTCGGGGACAGGAATGACAGATTCAGCGGGAGCTGCTGCGGGCGTTGCACCCTTAGTGGTTGTAGCGGCTACCGGCTCGGTCATAAACTGATTCAAGTCGAAATAAGACGAGTTCAAGTTGATTACCCCTGCAACTGTTTGGTTGTCAAACAGATAATTCCAGGCATTTAGGATTTGGCCACTGCCGCTCAGGTCGCTTGTGCCACCAAGTTTCAGTCCGAAACTTGAAATGTCCATTTTGTTTGGCGTGAAATGCCCTGCCGCAGTCAGGTTTGAAATATCGTAGGCATCGTATTTCAATTTGCCAATTTTGCCATCTACAGTAAAATCCCAACGGTCAAAAACTGCTGTGGTAGCAGGTTCTTCCACATCGTTAGGCACCACGCTGCCGTCGGCAGGAGCAGGCTCCATCCATTCGTTTGCGTCGAAATAGGCAGATGCGAATTTGAGGTTTCCGCGCATGGTTTTGGTCGTGCTGAAATAAGCCAGCAAGTTGTCAATGCTGCCGGATGCGCGAAGGTCGCTGTTGCCGAGTTTTGCGTCAAAAGTTTGAATGTCAACTCGTTGTGGGGTTATACTTGTAGCAAGGGAGTTGATTTTTACCGTCGGCGTTCCTGCTGATTTGTACGTAATGCCGCTCATGCCAAAAGTGCCGGCCATGTTCACTTCGTCGTACTTCGCTTGATCAATCTGGCTCATCGCTGCCTTCAGGGTCATGTTGGCATTGATGATGCCCGCGAGTTCCTGCACACCTTCCATTGGGAATGCTTTGGAAAGTTCGCCGAGGTTGAGCGTGCCGTTGAGTTTCATGTCAACCGTTGGGTCGCTTTCGGGGGTTTTCAGGTTGAAATAACCTTCAAGCGGGTTGGAGCCGATTTTCAAACTGAATTTCGGGATTTTCACCGTAAGGTCATTCAAGCGCGCAGACGGGAGCGCAATGGAAGCGTCCACGTTGATATTGCTGACACCCAGCGGCAGACTTGGGTATTTGAAATCGGCGTTTCCGACTTTGAAATCCAGTTTGAAAGCGGGGTATATTTTTTCATTGTAAGTGCCTTTCACAAAGCCAGCGAATTGTACCGTACCATTGGCTTGTACATCGTTGTAATCCTTTGTGTAGGCCCCAGGGATAATGCTCAACAGGCTTTTAAACGTATTGGCAGGCGTGCCGAAAGTCAGGTCCATGCGGATGTCCTCCGAATTTTCTGGCATCTGAACCCAGCCGTCGAGCAGGAGTTTCAGGTCATTTACTTTCAGGTCGTTCTCTTTGAACGTGAACTTCATATTTGCCATGTCGGCGCCCAATGTAGAACTCCAGTCGGCCTTTGCATTGCTCAAATATTGAACCCCGCCGTAGTTGATGGAGAGTTTTTCGATGGCCGTTTTCATCACCAAATCGTACAAGGTGGAAGTGAATTCTCCTGAGCCTGTATGATCAAGACCTTCCATTTCGGCCTTCATGTCGAGTCCACGGTCGTCGTATAGGATTTTTCCGTCCTCGATGCCATAACTTTCGAGTTTGAGGGGGGCTGATTTGCTCGTGTCAGGCTCGGTAATGTCGTAGTTCGCCTGCCCATTGCTCAGCGCGTACACCTTGATGTCCGGTTTTTTGAAAAACAAACCTTTTATGACCACCACATCGCCGAAAATAGCCGACCAGAGATCCACTGTCACATCGAGCCGCTCGCACTGGACGAGTTTGACGCCCTCGAAAGGGCCAGGGCCGTTGGTGATTTCCAATTTGTCGAGGCCGACAGAGAGTTTTGGGAAATGCCGGAAAATGGAAATGTTCACGTCGCCGAACTCCAACTTGGCCTTGAGGCTTTCGTTGGCGGCAGTTTTAACTTGTGCTATGATCTCGTCTTTGAAGAAATATGGAATGGCGACGAGCGCGGCAAGAAGCAGGAAAATGAAGATGGCGATGCCAAAAAGGACTTTTTTCATGGTAGAATTGTGAATCTGAGTGGGCCAAATTTTTTTGGGAGAAATTTCAACTTGATGATTGAAAGCGTTAGCAACGGCGATAACGATGCTTCGAGTGACTTTTTTACATAGTTGTTTGGATTCGCATCATTTTTCTGCAATTTTATGTACCCCTTCTCTGGAGCGTACCATCAAGATCGTCCATATTTCTTTTTTTTGAACTCATTTTGCATCTTTTGAATCGCAGGAGCAGCTAATGGGCTTCGGCTGACAATGATGAAAGTTGGATGCTGAATTTGCGCCCGTTTTCTTCGCAAGAAAGGTTTTTGTCAAAGCACTTTTCGGGCGAATCAAAGGCCGTTTGGAGTTTTTCGCAGCACATAAGGTGAGCTAATCTTGGAATTGATATTTGATGTCAGTGAGACTGTTGTGGACTTGACTGAGTTCGTCCGGCTTGCGGCGAACTCAATATCAATTACTTCTCCATTTTTAAGACGGACAAGATTTTTCTTTCTGTTTCTGTCAAAAAAATAAGAAACGCCTAAGATTGGAATATCAAACTCCTTTTTATATTCTCTTCGTTGGAAAAACTCCCATTTGAACGCTAAAAGCCCCACATCTTGAGAGGCATTAGATATGCTCGCTAACATCCTTTCGGCAGGCAGATAGTCAACTCGGCCAATTTCGTTTTCGATTTCAAAGTCAAGTCTCATCATCTCATCTACAATGTGCTCCTTTTCTAAAGTATACTTACCAACAGCCTCACGGTCATTTCTATGATTCGCTTCTTGTATTTGACGAAGTTGTACTAAATCATCAGACCGGAGTTGTTCAAGATATTTGTTTTTATCGACGATTTTGGTGTTTAAGACATTTACGATTAATTCTGTTGGACGAAGGTTAACAGCAAAATTTTCGTTTTTAAGAGAGAGTTCTGACTCTTTCCGCTCGCTTGCTCCCCAATCAATACCGTCACCTTCCCCAATTCGAGGAGCGCCTCTCGAATCGGGCCAAAATTTTTAACTGTGAGCGTTTCCTTTGCCATCAGATAATCAAGTTTTTGCAAAGATAAGTACGAACATTCTGCATTTTACATTCTGCAATTTACATTTTCATTTCTTGTCGGCAGCCGTCTTACCTTTGCCCCCCTATGAATCATCAGATACACTTCCTGGAAAACCAAACCGACTTCGACCGCGTGATGGACGCGCTCGCCACTGCCCACTGGATTGGCTTCGACACTGAGTTTGTCGGCGAAAAATACTACATTCCTGTGCTTGGGCTTATCCAGGTTGTCTCGGAAACGGATATCTTTCTCATTGACACCCTTCGGATCAGAGATTTGAGCAAGTTGCTCGACATTGTGGCCGACCCCTCCATCCTGAAAATCACCCACGCGGGTGACAACGATTACCGTCTGCTCTACACACTTTTCGGAACGGTACCCAGCAACACCTTCGACACGCAGATCGCCGCAGGATTTGTCGGTTACAATTACCCTGCAGGGTTTGGCAAAATTGTAGAAAAAGAACTTCGTGTCACGCTAGCCAAAAGCCATACCGTAGCCAATTGGGAGGCTCGTCCCATTGACCCAAAAGCACTTGAATACGCCATTGAGGATGTAAAATACCTTCCCGCCCTCCACGAAAAACTGACCAACAAACTCCGCAAGCACCATCGGGAAGCATGGGCCCGCGAGGAAAACCGCAAGTGGGAAAGCCCTGGTTTTTACGTGGTTGACCTGCACAAAGAGTTGTTTGCCAACGATTTGGTGCATCAAATTGATTTTCGCGAAAAGGTATTCCTGCTTCGACTTTATCGTTGGCGTATCGAGCGGGCACAATCCAGCAATATTCCCCGCGAAACCGTGCTGCAAAGCCGTCACATCAGTACTGTGTTGCGCTCCACCAAGGGCGGCCCTAATGCTTTCAAGTCCAACCGTACCATGCCGGAAGGCGTTTGGAAAAAATACCTGGACACTTGGCAAGCGCTCTGGAAAGCCCCGGCCACCGAGGATGAGCGTGCAGTGCTCGATTCTATCCCAAGGCCACTCCCCGAAGACCCTGAGCGGGAATGGACGATGGAACTGCTGTATCATTTTATGAAAAAACAGTGCCTCGAACACGAGATCAGCGCAGCGTTGCTTTTCCCTAAAGGCGATTTCAACCGCCTCAAGTCTGGAAGCGACGACTTTGACCACGACCTGCTCAAAGGCTGGCGTGCCGAACTTATGGGCGCTGAATTGGTGAATTGGATGAAAAAAGGCGGGAAAGTGGATGTGGCCTGGAGCGATGGGGAGTGTCGTTTGACTATGTGAGTTTTTATTCGGGATAAATCAAATATTTCTGTCTTAGTGCGCGATATGCTGCCAAGTCCTCCGCCCACGTCGCACGGATTTCTGCTTCCGTTTTCCCTTCCAATATTTGCTGTTTTAAACTTCTAGTGCCACTCAGCAGGTCAATAAAATTGTCCGCTCGAAAGAAAATTGACTTGTTCGGAAATTGCAGATAAAATTGTAGCAACCAATTCAGGTTCAATTGTTTGGATGCTCTGAGGGAATCCACCGAAATTTTTCTGAAATCCCAGCCGCCACAGAGCCAACCCGCATGAACGGGGTATTTATTGCTCGCATTAGCGCGCGGCAAGAAGTTGAAAGAATCGCAGGGAAAATCGGGATGCCCTACCACCTCAAAAGGCCAATCCGTACCACGCCCAACACTGCACGTGCTGCCTTCAAAAAGGCAAAGCGAGGGATACAACAGCACTGAGCGAGTAGTGGGGAGATTTGGGGATGGCGGAACAGGAAGTTCGTAATGCGTTGAATGCGTGTAGTTTAAACAGGGTATTACAAACAGTCGCAGGCTTTCTGGTTTGTAAATCCAGAACTCGCCCACGAAAAGTTTTGCCAGTTCGCCCACCGTACAGCCGTGTACAATCGGGAGTGGTGCAATGCCTACGAACGATGTCAGCCTCGGATCGAGTACCGGGCCATCCACATAATGTCCGTTCGGATTGGGGCGGTCGAGCACAATGGCTTCTTTTCCCTGTTCTGCACAAGCTTCCAGCACATAAAACAAGGTGCTGATGTAGGTATAAAACCGTGCTCCAACATCTTGAATATCAAAGATTAGGACCTCGGTTCCTTCTAAATCTTGTGGCGTTGGCTTGCGTTGCTTGCCATAGAGTGACACGATGGCCGCTCCTGTGCGGAGGTCATATCCATCGGAAATATGTTCTCCTGCATCGGCATCGCCCCGGAACCCGTGTTCAGGTGCAAAAATGACGGAGATACACACGCCAAGACTATGCAGCGTATCCACCAAATGGGTGTTTCCTACCAGCGAAGAATGGTTCACCACAAGCGCTACTTCCTTCCCTTCCACCAAACGGAACAGTACTTCCAAGCGTTCTGCACCGACAATGACACCTTGGTTGTCAATACTTTGTGCTTTAGCCGAAAAGTTGAGCAAGCACGAGACGACAAGCACAAACTTCCCCAAAGTTTCAAGATTTCGGAAAGGTTCGACCCTGATTTTATTTTTGAAAAACATCTTGCAAAGGTTCTAAAAAACAATCCCGGTCATGCAAGCGCAAGCCGGGATTATTTTGAATATCGTTGGCTTAGGTTCTTACCAGCGTACCATTTTCTGTACAAATATACCTTCTGCGCATTCCAGCACGACGACATAAACGCCATTGGGTAAACTACTTGCGCCCAAAATCTGGCCAGCCGCATTTTGTTCCAGCAGGAGCATACCGCTCATATCGTAAACCTTTAGTACAATGATCTTCAGGTTTTTATCCAATACTAAAAGGGTCTCACCAGTAGAAGGATTGGGTAAAAGGCGAAAAACCAGCTCCTGCTTGAACGGTGTCTGGGTGTTGACACTGCCCTCTTTAACCACAAACATTTTTGAAAACGAACCAAGCTGATTACTGACCGTGACGCTGTAGTTGCCGGGTGTGTTTACCAGCAAAGAGGCACTTGAGTCGGCAGTGCTCCAGCGGTAATCGAAGTGGCTAAGTTGGTAGGTAGAAAAGGTAATGGACCAATCTAATAGGATCCCGGATAAGTTGCTTTTGTCATCCACGACACCCAGTTTCCAGGTGCCTGAAATAGCAGTGCCGAGAATATCGCTCCAAAGGCCCTCTGGTTGGAATGTTCCACTAAAGGGAGATGGGCGAAAAGTAATACGGAAATATGCAGCATCGTTCGGTATATCCGTTGCAATCACTGCTAATTCAGGTGGAATGCACTAAGGACAAATAGGAAGGCTGGGAAGTATATTTTTTTCATAAATCGGAATAAAGAATTGTTTGCCCCAAATATAATGGTTAAAAACATGGGTCAGCCCGGAATTTAGCAAACAAATAAATTCCGAGATAACCCATGGTCGAAAAAAGGAACCAAGGGATTATTCTTCAATCACATACCGGTGGATATGCTCCAGCTCAGTACCGCGATTATCGCGCGCCCAAAGGCGGAATTCTATGACATCTCCTTGGAGCAGCCCACCTGGACCGGGCAATGCGAGGTTGCCAATTAAAATCTCTGCATCAAAACTAATAGAGTTGGTTTCGATGAAATCGTCGCCATTGAGAATACCGCCAAAGTTGTCGTTCACGAAATAGGAGAAATCCCATTCGGTGATGTATTGGTCATCGGAATCCGGGTCGGTGGAGTTGATCTGCACCCCAAAAGTCAGTACGTCGCCCAGGGTTTGAGAGCCGGAAAGATCGTCGTCGTACCAGCGAACATCAAAGGTGTGGAGATCAATCGGGTAAGGGTCGTCTTTGCAAGAAGGGAAGGAAAGGAGTGCGGCAATAGCCAGCAATAGGAAGGAAGTTTTTTTCATGGTTGTCAATTTTGCTGCAAACGTAGGGGCGAAAAGTGATTGAGTGCAAGTGTTGCTCCTGTTTTTAGCACGGGCTTAACCATTCAATACTTGTATTTTCCCTTCCAGTCTTGCCTCAACTTTTGCCGCACTTTTTCCTCTGCGGGGTTCGCGCCCGGCTCATACAGCACATGCCCGTATATTGCCTCAGGCAAATTGTCTTGCTGAATAAAATTCCCTTCAAAATCATGCGCGTACTGATATCCTGAGCCGTAGTTGAGGTCCTTCATCAACTTCGTCGGAGCGTTGCGCAGATGCAGCGGCACGGGGAGAGAACCGGTCTGTTTTACCAGTTCGAGCGCGTTGCCGATGGCCATGTAGGAGGCATTGCTTTTGGGCGAGGTGGCGAGATAAATGGCACATTGCGAGAGGATTATCCGCGCTTCGGGCATCCCTATCATGCGAATTGCATCCATAGTAGTCGTGGCCAACAGAAGGGCGTTGGGGTTGGCGAGACCCACGTCTTCGGAGGCCAGGATCAACATGCGGCGGGCGATAAATGCGATGTCCTCGCCCCCGTCGAGCATCCGGGCTAGCCAGTATACCGTGGCATTGGGGTCGCTGCCACGCATACTTTTTATAAAAGCCGAAATAACGTCGTAATGTGCCTCTCCGCCCTTGTCGTAGAGCGCGGGGTTTTGCTGAATGAGTTCGCGCACCAAATCATTTGTGACCCGAAAATCCGTTCCGGGCTGGCGATAATTGGCGATGAGTTCCAGTGCATTGAGCAGTCGCCGTGCATCGCCGCCAGAGTAGAGCAACAGCGCATCGTACTCCTCGATCTCGATGTTTTGGCTTTTCAAAAAGGCGTCTTCCGCCAGTGCGCGATTGACGAGTCTGATGAGTTCGTCTTTTGTAAGGTGTTGAAGCACATACACTTGGCAGCGCGAGAGCAGTGCAGGAATGACCTCAAACGAAGGGTTTTCCGTGGTAGCACCAATCAAAGTCACAATCCCTTTTTCCACCGCGCCGAGCAGGGCATCTTGCTGACTTTTGCTAAAACGGTGGATTTCGTCTATGAACAAGATCGCGCCTTTTTGCTGAAAAAGGTTTTGCTTGTCGGCGCTTTCGATGGCCTCCCGAATGTCCTTCACACCAGCATTGATGGCCGAAAGTTGGAAAAACGGTTTGTTGAGGAGTTTGGCGATGAGTTGTGCAAGGGTGGTTTTCCCCACACCAGGTGGTCCCCAGAGAATGAACGAGGGTATTTTGCCGCGTTCGATGGCTTGGCGCAATACCGCGCCTTCGCCCACAAGATGCTCCTGCCCAACGAATTCGGCAAGGGTTTGAGGGCGCATCCGTTCGGCAAGCGGGGTCATGGTTTGGTGTGGATTCGTTTAATTGGGGATGTGGTTATTTGGTTATTTGGGGATTTGCTTATTGTCTGCCGTCTTTTACCAATCTTTTTACTTCCAAAACCTTCCCAAGCTGCTTTAAAACAGCAAAATAAACCCCCGCTGGAAGTCCGGCACCAAATGTCAATTGACCAACTGAATCGCTCAATTCCAACGTTTGTACCGTTTGGCCAAGGCTGTTTAAGAGCGTGATCGAAGCGCCACCTTCCGGGATTTGGTAATTCAAAACTGTTTCCGTTTCAAAAGGGTTTTTCGTGCTGTTCAAAAATTTGTTTTCAAGAATACCCTCCTCCCGTTCTTTCACAGATCCGCGACGATGTGTGCTGAAAAGTTCGATTGTTACATTGGTGTTGCCAACAATGGTTTGTCCCGAAAGCATGCCAAGCCCGAGGCCGGGAGCACTAGCAGCTATGTCGTAGATGCCTGGCGGAATGTTGTTGAAATTGAACGCGCCCGCAACGTCTGTTGTGACAGGGCCAAAATTCTGGGCACCATAGAGCCACACAGTAGCATTTTCTACGGGTTGACCATTGCTGTGCCTGATTACCGTACCGCTTACATTGAACATCCCGTTGGGAAACAGCGGCACGTTGAGTTCAATTACCTCACCGCGCTGGAAATGGATATAGGTCTCATAATCTTGAAATCCAGATTTGCTCACGCGCACCTTGTAGTATCCTTCTTCCTGTTGTCCGGTTTTGTAAATCCCGTTGGTCGTGCTCAGCTCTTGAAGGAGCGGATTGCTGCCAATGACTTGAATCAGCGCATTAGAAAGCACCGCTCCAGTGATACCATGGGTTATTATACCTTCTAAATAGCAAGCGCGGACGTAGTTAGGCGTGACGATCCAAAGCTCGCCAGCTCCCCCCACATTGATGTTGGAAGCGATGATGGTGCCACTCTTAAAATTGTGGTAAACACCCCAACAACCCTCGCTTCCACCACCTGAACCGGGATAAGTATCGTGGTTGCCCACTTGTACAAGGTTGTCAGGTCTTGTGATATCCACAATCGTGAAGCCGTCCTTGTACCAGGAAGTAAGTGCCCAATTGCCACGAACATAGGTGTTGTGCACCATGCTGTTTGAACCGGGATTGCTTTGAATTTTATCCAGAAATTTAATGTCTGTCGGATCGCTTACATCCCAGGCCGAGAGGAAAGAATTATTCACTTCGTCTGTGGCGAGGATGGTGCGACGATCGTCGGTAATCCAGGTGTTGTGGACAAATGCGCCGGGGGTGGTCTGTGTATTGATAAGCTCAGGAGCTGCTTTGTTGGCCATGTTCACGATGGCAAATTGTCCGGCGTAAATGTGGCAGCTGTACATCGTATCATTGTCTACATAACCATCGTGGATGTAGCCAAGTTGATCGTATTTGCCGACGTATTTTGGGTTGTAAGGATCGGCTTTAAGGTCGAATACCTTGGCGCCACCGCTAAAAAGGGGGCCTCCCCATGCGTAGAGAAATCCCTTGGTCTCATCAATGTGCAGTGCGTGAATAACGCCCAACTGGCCAGAAATTGCGCCATCTCCTTTGTAAAAGTGGCTCTGAAGCGTTGGTGAAGGAAGTGCTGTAAGGTCCACCACCTGGATACCTTGTCCTCCTTCAGAAGTGACGTAAGCGTAATGCTTGTATGTTTTTATCTCTTTCCAGAGGTTGTTGGGGCCGGGTATTTGCACAATCTGCTGGGGTACGTCAGGGTTGGTGATGTCCACAATAATAAGCCCTTGAGCTCCACCCACTAATGCGTATTCCCTGCCTCTGGACTCGTATCCCCACACGTTGGCAAGGGTTTGCCCCGGGTAGCTGAGTTTTGAGCGAAAAGTGGTGTTTAGGTTTTGTGCGAAAAGTGAAATAGAGGCCAATAATGTTAAAGCGACTAAAGTGACTCCCGCCTTTGCGCGACGTGTTATGGATAGAATTTGCATTTTTGAAAAATTTTAGGCGAATGTACGGCGGACTTACAAGCCCATCCAAACCGTATGAGCGGGAATTAGAAGTGCGCCGTACATTTCTGCTTTAACAGAACTCGCTTATGCGCTTATTGTTCTCCATCTTCCTCATTTTCAATTTTTTACCTCAAAAGACCATTTGCCAAAAAACGAATTTGTCAAGGCCGACACCAGCCCAGTTGGCTTGGCACGACCTGGAGTTTTACCTCTTTTTCCATTTTGGCCCCAATACATTCAGCGATCTAGAAAGGGGGCATGGGGTCGGACAAAGGCCTACTTTGGCGATTGTATTCTCCGTTCAAAAAATCCTTCACCGACATCCGCCTTTTCCCTTCTAATTGCAATTCCAAAACAGAGATAAATCCATCCAAGGTGCTGATATTCAGGTAGTTTTTACCGTCTGAAACAAACGTTCCGGGAACGGGATGCCCAATGTCCAATGTCCTCCCTCCTTCGTCAAGACTATGGCGAGTAAAACGTCCAATGTCCAATGTCGAGCGAAGAATTTTCAAAGTCTTCCCCTCCAAGCTTGTCCAGGCGCCAGGGAAAGGGCTTAGCCCACGAATGAAATTATGTACTTGAATCGCGGGCTGGTCAAAGTTGATCCTGCCGGTTTCGGCAAATATTTTGGGTGCATGGGTGGCTTCGGTGTCGGTTTGTGGCATCGGTTTGATATTTCCGCCTTCGATGGCTTGCACGGATTTTAACACAACCTCAGCGCCGATTAGCATCATGCGGTCATGCAATTCACCAGCAGTCTCGTCCGGCCCAATGGGGACTTTTTGCTGAAAGAGCAGATCGCCCGTGTCAATTTCTTGCTTCAAGAGAAACGTCGTCAGGCCGGTTTCTGCCTCCCCATTGATGACGGCCCAATTGATCGGTGCTGCTCCCCTGTACTTTGGCAGGAGCGATCCATGGAGGTTCATAGTGCCAAGCGGGGGCATGGACCAAACTGCTTCCGGGAGCATCCTGAAGGCTACTACAATTTGCAAATCAGGTTTTAAAGCGCGGAGTTCTTCCAAGAACTCAGGATTTTTTAGTTTTTCCGGTTGCAATATTTTCAATCCTTTTGCTTCGGCAAATTTCTTGACTTCCGATTGCTGAAGACCCTGCCGACCTCCCGGTTTGTCGGGCGCAGTGACGACGGCTACTACTTCATAGCCGTTTTCCAACAATATTGCGAGCGATGGCACGGCAAACTCTGGCGTGCCCATGAATATGATACGCATGAGAGATGGTGAATGGTTTATTGGTGAATGGTTTATTGGTGATTGGTGATTGGTTGATTGGTCATTGGTCATTGGT
>CAZPTQ010000128.1:1989-15953 GCA_964589365.1 uncultured Saprospiraceae bacterium | reverse complement strand
AACCTCATAAACCTCATAAACCTTATCAACCAGCCTTCAGCGCTTGCAAACCACTTGTCCGCTGTAATTCAAATAAATCCGCTCGTACTTCCGCCAACCTTCATACGGCATTCCCTGCTGGTAAAAAATCTTCAAGCGGTTCAGTTTGTCATCCAATTTCCTTGCGGAACCGAGTTCTATTTTCTGGTCGCCGACAAGAGGGACCAGGATGAATTCTCCCCTGTTATTCACATGTATCTGCTGGATGAACGATTTTAAAAACTCGTCGGTCAGCAGGGTTTGTGTGATGTTGAACAGGTCTTTCAGCGTACTTTTTCGCTTTTCACGGAATTCCGGGGTGTAAGGCGATACATTGCCCGTTGCCACGATTACACGTGCTGCGAAGTTTTTGGACGGGGGCATCTTTTTGCCTGCCGCGTCGAGGTAATAGTTGTTTCCGTTGTTGTCGAGCACACGAACCACAGGTTCGCGCTGGTCAATTTTGATGTGGAGTTGATTGTTTTGGTCAATGTACACATCAGCGTTTTTCACAAACGGGTCAGCTTCCAATACGCGCTCCATACGCTCCACTTGGAGGTTGGCGAGTTCTGAGTTTTCAAGATCGCTTCCAAATGCCGCCAGCAGTGCTTGTCGCACATCGCGCTCGCTGATCAGTTTGTCGCCACTCGGCAAGGCCACTACATTCACTTGTAGCCCCTCGGCGAAGGTGTTGGCCTTGCGGTTGCGGGCCATGTACCAGATCATCCCGACGATGAAAAGGAACATCAGCCAAGCGAGGCGGTCGTAGCGGATACGAGGCAGCATTTTTTAATGATGAATGATGAATGATGAATGATGAATGATGAATGATTAATCATTCATCATTAACTTTTTTATCGGTTCCACGAATGTGTCAATATCACCCGCGCCCATGGTCAGTAAGACTTCGGGGCGACGGGTTTTTATTTCGTTTAGCAGCTCGATTTTTTGAACTAAGTGCTTGTTTTTCAAGGCTATTTTATCCAACAGCATTTCCGACGTCACTCCCGGAATCGGCAATTCTCTGGCCGGGTAAATCGGCAGCAGCAGGCATTCGTCCAGTTTGTCCAGCGCTGTTGCAAACGCGTCGGCGAAATCGCGGGTGCGGGTGAACAGGTGCGGCTGGAATACCCCCGTGAGTCGCTTGCCAGGGTACAGCGAACGGGCGGCCTGGATGGTAGCTTCGAGTTCCGCGGGGTGGTGGGCATAATCGTCCACATACACCGCTTTTTCCGTTTTTACTATGGTTTCAAAGCGACGTTTAACCCCTTTAAAATCGGCCAGTGCAGCCCGCAACTCCGTTGAAAAACCGCCCGCCGCAAGCGTAGCCGCGATGGCTGCCGTGGCGTTCAACACATTGTGATTGCCTGGATAATTCAAGCGCAAATCGCTCCAATCGAAGATGGTTGATTTCAGGCCAAAGGCCGTTTGTCCATCTACCACATGCACATTGTATGCTTCGTAATACCCTTCATCAATGCCGAAAGTGAACACGAAACGACCCGATGCCAGCAATTCAGCAGCCACATCTTCGAGCGGCAATCCGTGTTTGTAGATCAATTTGCCACCCGGTTTGATCTGGCGTGCGAACTGTTTATAGGCTTCCACCACCGCTTCGGGCGTACCGTATATATCGAGGTGATCGGCGTCGAGCGAATTCAAAACCGCCACATCCGGGCTAAGGTGCAGGAACGAACGGTCGTACTCGTCGGCCTCCACTACTACCCAGTCACTTTTGCCTTCTACAAAGTTGGACCCGAGGTTTCCAGAAATACCGCCCACGAAAGCCGTTGCATCTACGCCAGAAGCGCGGAGCAAATGGGCCGCCATGGTTGAGGTGGTGGTTTTGCCATGAGTGCCCGCGATGGCCACGCATTTTTTGGCGCGGCTGATGATACCAAGCACTTCTGCGCGTTTTTTTAAAGGGTAATTCCGTTCGACAAACCAGTTCAGTTCGGCATGGTCTTTAGGAACTGCGGGAGTCCAGACCACGAGGTCAACGCCTTCCGGGATCTGCTTAACGTCATCTTCGTAGTGCACGCGCATCCCTTCGGCTACAAGCGCACGGGTGAGCTCGGTTTCGGTACGGTCGTAGCCATGCACCTCCGCGCCATGCAGGCGGAAGTAGCGGGCCAGGGCCGACATTCCGATGCCGCCGATGCCGATGAAGTAGATTTTTTTGATGGCGTTGAATTCCATTTGAATTGCTTTTTCAGTTGATTTTTCGGATATTTTTTGATAAAAAACCTGACCTATTCTCTCGATGTGATTAATCAAATCAGGATTTTCGATTTGCTTTTTAATGGACAAATCAATCATGTAGGGCAGCAATAGATCGTCTATCTCCTCTTCGATTTTGTAGCGTTTTGAACGGGTTAGTCCTTCGCCAATCATCGTGAGGTCAATGTCAGAACCGTTCTTGAAGTTGCCTTTTGCACGGGAGCCATAAATGAAGACCGTTTCCACTTCTGCATGTTGGCGGAAGATGGAATTGAGCTTTTCAATGACCGTCTCGTTCAATCCGAATCTCATTTTTTTTCATTGAATATATTCCCTTGTTGACCAGTGCGCAATTGTTCCATTTTTTGTTCGAATGCCTCAAATAGATTGAAATAATGTTCAAGTATATCTTCGGCTATCTCTTCCGCCACGTCTTCGTTGTAGGTATGTGAAGTTAAGTTGCGGCTCTTGAGCATATCCATCCAACCTTCTCCATCCATAATCAATTCCATTTTAAAAGCCGAGCGGGTTGCATCTCTGGAACCTTTGACCGCGCTGTCGCCTTGATATTCAGCGTAGTCTTTCATTACGTTCCAAGCCATCTCGTGCGTAAACTCAAAAGCTTGAATCAGTCCCTGAATCTCCAAATCCGTCAATGTTCTTTGTTGACTCAAAACCACTGCTTTTCTCAAGCTGGAAAGTGCCTTGCGATAATTCTGTAAGCGTTGTATCCAACGGATGTCAAGGTTTTCCATCGCCTTACTTTTTAACCAGTTTCAAAATTTCCTTTTGGCCGCCGCGATTCATTTCAAATCCGACGGTAGTGCTGCTTGTATTTAGCTTGCCTTCACCCAAAGAAGAATCAGCCATTTCCAATAGCGCGTAATTGATTCTCGCCAGAGTGCGCTGCCATTCGGCGAACTCAATCAGCCCCATGTCAATCTGTTTTTTCCCTTCCATGTACTGGGCTTTTAGCAAAATCACGTCCGCGTTACCTTGATCAAGTTGGTTGAGCAATGCTTCGGTTTGGCCATCGGCTATCATCTTTTGGATTTGCGACTTCGGCAAAGATTCTGGAGGCAAGAGTTTTACCATGATTTCCTGTTTACCAGTTTCGGTCGTGTAGAGTTTGTCGTGCTCCGTGCGCCAGGTTCCGCTTTGTTTTTGATTGCCGAATTGGGCTGAATATGTGCCGTCTTCTTTAAATTCAAAACTTACCTGGGTTGCATCCATGCCGCTGGGCTTGTCCATGATTAGCCACTCTGTACCCTGCCATTTGCCGAGCAGAGCGGGGTTCTTGTCGTTAACTTTTTGGCAAGCATTGATGGCCAAGAATGCCAGTGCAATGGTTAAAATCTTGATTCTCATGTTCCTTATTAATGTTTATAAAAGTTGATGAAGGTTTATGAGGGTTGATAATAAAAAGTATAAACCCTTATAAACCTTTATCAACCAACTTAATGGCTTCCCTTGCAATTGCTTCTGCCGCGTTTGGCCTTCCCAACTGGCGGATACTTTCGCTGAGACTGAACGCGAGCGCCTCATTTTCCAGAATCAGCAGCGCATCTTGCAGCATTTTCTCCTTTGCATCGCCGTCCCGGACGAGGCGGGCAGCAACTTTTTCCACGAGTGCGAGTGCGTTTTTGGTTTGATGGTCTTCGGCTACATTGGGTGAGGGGACAAGAATGGCCGGCTTTCCAACCAAACACAACTCGCTAATAGTCAAAGCCCCTGCCCTCGAAATCAGCACATCCGCCGCCGCGTACAACAAATCCATCCGGTCAATGAAAGCAAGGCACTGAACGTTGGGCAATTTGGCCGTTTCCATTGCCGTATATTCGTACTCATAGAATTTGCCGCATTGCCAAATCACTTGAATCGCCTCTTGTTGTTCAAAAAGCTCCACATTATCCCGCATTGCATTGTTCAATGTCCTGGCTCCGAGACTGCCACCGATGACCACAATGGTTTTCTTTTCCGGGTCAAGCCCATAGTGTTTCAATCCTTCTTCGCGTTTGCCTTGCAGGTCTAAAATGTCTGAGCGTACCGGATTCCCTGTGAACACGATTTTTTCCTGAGGGAAAAACTGCTCCATGTGATCGTACGCAACACATATCCGCGCGGCCTTTTTGCCCAAAATCTTGTTCGTCACGCCAGCGTAGGAGTTTTGCTCCTGAATCAGGGTCGGGATGCCTGCGCGCTGAGCTGCCTGCATGACCGGACCGCTGGCATATCCCCCCGTCCCAATCACCACATCCGGTTGAAACTTCCGCACGATGCTCCGGGCCTTCCAGAGGCTTCTCAAGAGCTTGATCGGGAACGCGAGGTTTTTTAAACTCATGCTCCTTTGAAACCCGGTGATATTCAGTCCTTCAATAGCGTATCCCGCTTTTGGCACACGCTCCATTTCCATCTTGCCAATTGCGCCCACGAACAGGAATTCCGTATCCGGGCGCATTTTTTTGATGGCATCGGCAATGGCGATGGCCGGAAAAACATGGCCTCCTGTGCCGCCGCCGGTTACTAATATTTTCAGTTTTTGATCGCTCATTTTGACATTCACTAAGGTTAGGAAAGATGAGATAGAACACCGATTTTATCGGTAAAATCGGTGTTCTATCTACTCTAAACCCTCGATATATTTCGACACACTCAAAATCATCCCCAACGAAATACAACTAAACATTACACTGGTGCCGCCCATCGAAACCAAGGGCAAAGTCAGACCAGTGGCTGGCACGAGGTGTAGGTTGACCGCCATATTTGCGAGCGCCTGCACCGTCAACATCAGGCTCAAACCAATGGCTAGAAATGCACCAAAGGCTTTTGGGCTATTGGTGACAAGCCGCACGTTGCGCAAAAAGAGCAGCACATAAAGGGCAAGCACGATTGTACCGCCTATCAGCCCATATTCTTCACAGATGATCGCATAGATAAAGTCGGCATTGCAATAAGGCAGGTAGTGGCGCATCATGGAATTGCCGGGACCATTGCCGAAAATGCCGCCTTTGGCAATGGCAATTTTGGCCTGTTGCACTTGGAAGCCACCGTCTTCATCGTGCAGGAAAATTTCCACCCGTCTTTCCCAAGTGTCAACACGTACCAAATCGAGCTCCGGATAGACCTTGCCTATGCCTACCAGAATGACGAAAACCATCGCCCCCAACACCATCATCATTATTATGTACTGTCCGCTCACGCGCCCCATGAACATCAACAAGACACAGGTGGCAAACAAGATCATGGCCGTGCTGAGGTTCGACGGCGCTATGAGACCGCATACCAAGACTACAGGAATGATGATCGGGAAAAAAGCCTGTCTGAGGCTGTTGATATAATCTTGCTTGATGGTCAATGCCCGCGCCACATAGATAATGAGGGCGATTTTTGCCATTTCCGAGGGCTGAAAACTGATGCCCGCGAAACTGATCCAACGGTTTGCGTCATTGATGTTGGTGCCAAAAAACAGTGTAAAAATCAGCAAGGGTATCGTCAACAAAAGCATGGGCCGCGCAAATTGTTGATAGCGTCTATAGTGTATTAAATGGCACAGATAAACCAAAAACAGCCCAAAAGCCAGCTTTACAATGTGCCCAATGATCATGCCCGTGGTATTGCCCCCACGGCTACGCCATGCCTCCCAGCCGGACGAAGAGAACACTGCCAGAATGCTGAACAAGCTCAGCACGGCCACGATCATCCAGATGGTACGATCGCCCCGAAGTTCTGCTGCTATGCGGTTGCCGAGTGACATTTTGTTGGTGATTTGTGTATTTGGTGATTTGTGGATTTGTGGTTGCTTGGTTAATGGGCAAGCGTCAATAGTTTTTGATAGAATTCCAGGTATTGTTTCGCAGCTTTTTCCCAGGTAAACTGGGCGGCCCAGGCTTTCATTCTTTGAGGTTTCATGGGGTCATTTTCAAAATCTATTATGCCTGCGGCAAAGGTTTTTGTCAGTGTATGGGGTTCAAAATCATTGAAATAATAGGCTTCGTCGCCACCAATCTCAGGGAGACTTGTGCGATTGGAAAGAAACACGGGCTTGCCCAAGGACATGGCTTCCACCACCGGCAATCCAAAGCCTTCTGAAAGCGAAGGGAAAAGCAATGCCGTACAATTTTGATAGTATTCCCGTTTTGCTTCGTCGCCCACGGGTCCGCAGAATTCTATCCTGTCAGCCACGCCTAAGCTTGCTGCTTCTTGTTCAATTTTGGCTCGATACCCCCTGCTATCTGGACCTGCAATTATCCATTTGTATTCCTTGTGTGCTGCCAAAATCGGCATGAGCACGTGGTAATTCTTTTTCGGATGGATGCCAATTGAAAAGAGGAAGGGGTTTCCGATTTCCGATTTCCGATTTCCGATTTTTGACTTCCGACTTCCGATTTCCGGTTTTTGACTTTCGACTTCAGATTGGGGGCTCATACTTTTCAATCGTAAATCTGAATTCGCAAATCGCAAATCGCAAATCCCAAGTGCTCCTCCATTGTAAATCACACTTTCCACTGTTCCTGCCTGTATTTTCAAATGTTCGTGTACCCATTGGCGCACATATTCCGAGATATAAACCAGGCCCTTCGCCCGGTTGATTTTTTGCTGCATGGCCACCAAACGGCGACTTTTTTTGGCTTCAGAATAATCCGGGCGGTCCAGAAAATTCAGGTCATGTATGGTAATAGCCAATGGCGTCTTGCGACTTCTTGGCATATATTCCGAATCCTGGTGCATGCAGTGCCAAAGCGATTCTCCGAACGATGGCCCAATGATCTTGTGCCAGGGTTTCACCGCTTTATAAGTCATTTCTTTGCCAAACTCACCCATACGCTCTTGTGGAACCAGGCATGCAAAACCCAAACCCTGAGCGCCTGCCTTCGCTAAGGCTTCGGCGGGTAAAGCGGCTATAGCGTAGCCCAATTGGAGGCAGTATTGCCCCAGGCCGGAATACGGGTTTCGCAAGCGTTCCATTTCAAGCGCGATGGTTGGCATGAGTAGGTGATTGGTTAATTGGTGATTGGTTCATCTGTAAAACTGCTTCTCGAAACTGCGCGCCCCGATCCTCATAATTTTTGAACAAATCAAAACTCGCACACGCCGGGCTTAATAAAACTGTGTCTCCTTTTTTCGCGAAACCCGCTGCCGCTTTGACTGCCTCTGCCGCACTCTCAGTTTCTACCATTGGTTTCTTCATCCCTTCGAACACCTTGATTATCTTTGAATTATCCACGCCCATGCAAACGATGGCCTTCACCTTTTTTTTCACCAATTTCAAGAGCGGCGTATAATCGTTCCCCTTGTCCTGACCTCCGACGATCCACACGATCGGCGCATCCATCGCCTGTAGGGCGTAAAAAACGGAGTCCACATTGGTTGCTTTCGAGTCGTTTATCCAGGTCACTCCACTGATTTCGGCCAATCGTTCCAAGCGGTGCGGTGGCGGCACAAACGTGTTCAATCCTTCCTGAATCTTGCCCGGCTCCGCGCCCAGCAACAGCGCGGCACGAATGGCACAAACGGCGTTGAACATGTTGTGGGGGCCACGTAAGTTGCCTTTTGCCATGTCGTAGACACCTTTCCCGACCTTAATCTGGCCCTTTTTGTAAAAGCCTTTTCGGATGGCTATTAGTTTGGGGCCAGCGGTCTGACGACTCAAAGTCGTATGACTGCTAGGCGCGCCACTTGTAGTGGTCAGACGACTTTGAGTCGTCAGACCACTTGCTACTACTGCATCAAACCCGTTGTAAATGAACTTGTCTCCGCGCCGCTGATTCATCGTGATTCGAAACTTCGACGCTGCATAGTTTTCCAGTTTGTAATCGTAGCGGTCCAAGTGGTCGGGCGTGATGTTCAACAGTATGGCAATTTTGGGCCGGAACTGTTGAATATCATCGAGTTGGAAACTGCTTATTTCCAGTACAAAAACCCGCTGTTCCCCTGCGCCGCTGCGGTTTCTTAAATCATCCAGGACCATACGGGCAAATGAGTTCCCCACGTTTCCGCCTTTTCGCACGTCCAGCCCGGCAGTTTTCAAGAGGTGGCAGGTCAATTCGGTCGTAGTCGTTTTGCCGTTAGATCCTGTGATGGCGACAATCTGACAATTGCCTGCATGACGATATCCGAATTCTATCTCACCGATCACGTTGATTCCTTTTGCTCGCACCGCTTTCATCATGTCGCTCTTTTCTGGAATGCCCGGGCTTTTGATGATTTCGCTGACGTTCAATATCTGCTCCAGCGTATGCTGGTTTTCTTCCCAGGCAATTCCTGCCGTATCCAGTTCGGATTTGTACTCCGCTTTAATTGCACCTTTATCTGACACAAACACGTCATAGTCAAGGTGTTGGGCCAATAGGGCCGCACCTGTACCGGATTCACCGGAGCCTAATATGACGAGTCGTTTTTTCATTTTAATGGAATCACATAGTTCACACAGCGCACATAGTTTTTTTTTCACAAAAGCATATTAGAACTATGTGCGCTGTGCGGACTGTGTGGTTTATAATTATCTGATCTTCAATGTTATAATCGTCGCTACCGCCAGTAATATCTGTACAATCCAAAAACGTACAGAAATCGTCACCTCGTGGTATCCCTTTTTCTGATAATGGTGATGCAGCGGTGCCATCAAAAACACCCGTCGGCCTTCACCGTATTTTCGCCTGGTATATTTGAAATACCAGACCTGAATAATCACCGACAGATTTTCCACCAAAAACACGCCGCACAATACAGGAATCAATAATTCTTTGCGCGTCACTATCGCTAATGCTGCAATAATTCCACCCAGTGTCAAACTTCCAGTATCGCCCATAAAAACCCGGGCAGGGAACACGTTGTACCACAAAAACCCTATACAACCACCCAGCAAGCAAGCCGAAAAAACTACCAATTCACTGCTGTAAGGGATATAGAATATCTTCAAAAAATCCGCCGCCACCGAGTTGCCGCTCAGGTAAGCCAGCATCCCCAATGCAGCGATCACGATGGCTGAAACACCCGCCGCTTGTCCGTCCAGCCCATCGGTCAGGTTCGCACCGTTGCTCACCGCCGTGATGACCAAAATGACCATGATGAGAAAGAAAATCGAGCTCAGGTCTCGCGCGTTATCATTCAAAAACCACAGGAAGCGCGAGTAATCCAGTTCGTTGTTTTTAAGGAACGGCACGTTCGTAATGGGCGCTTTCACGTACACCATTTCCTTATAAGTATTTGGTGTAGAAGGATCTTTTACAAAAAGCGTCTCCGTGACCTCGTAACCTTTTTGGGCCGCCACTTCGGGTTCCATACGCACCACCACCTTGTCATTCATCAACATCGTAATGCCTACAATCAACCCCAAACCCACTTGTCCCATAATTTTAAACTTGCCTTTCAAACCCTCTTTATCCTTTTTGAAAACCTTGATATAGTCGTCCAGAAACCCGATGGCGAACATCCAAACTGTGCTGAAAAGCATTAGCAGGATATACACGTTGTCAAGCCGGGCCAGCAGCAAGCAAGGAATTAGCGTGGCAGCCACGATGATGATCCCGCCCATGGTCGGAGTACCTGCTTTTGAGGTCTGACCAGCGAGTCCGAGGTCGCGCACCGTCTCCCCTATCTGCGATTTCCGAAGCCAATCAATGATGCGCTTCCCAATGATCATCGAAATCAATAGCGACAATATCATCGCCATTCCCGCCCGGAACGAGATGAATTTGAACAGACCCGCTCCCGGCAGGTCGTAATGTTCTTTTAAGTATTCAAATAGGTGGAAAAGCATGGTGTTTCATTGTTGATTTGGTTATTTGGGTATCAATTCAGGTAATTCTAAAATTCAGAGAATTCTGATCAAAATTGGTTGTGGGGTGATGTTGCATCGCCCCGCAACCTGCTCAAAATCAAAATAGTAGTCCCTCCACTATTTTATCTTAAAGGCAGGAGAAGCCGTTACCACATCCAAAATTTTGCTCCTAACTGCCATATCATTCATCATTCATCATTCATCATTCATCATTCATCATTCATCATTCATCATTCTAAAAAGAATTGCTTTGTCGTCGAAAGGGTATTTCACGCCCATTATATCCTGATACTTCTCGTGGCCCTTGCCTGCAACCAGGATCACGTCATTCGGGCCAGCAAGCCGGATCGCTGTTTTGATGGCTTGCTCACGGTCTTGAATCGTGAGCGTTTTTTTCAGTCCTGCTGTGTCTAGTCCGGCTTCCATGTCTTTCAGAATTGCTGCCGGGTCTTCTGTTCTGGGGTTGTCGCTGGTCAGGATGAGTTGGTCACTTAAGCGGGCACTCACCTGGGCCATGATGGGTCGTTTTGTCTTGTCGCGGTCGCCGCCTGCGCCAGTCACGGTGATTACCCGGGAATTTTTCTTTTTCAATTTGGCGATGGTTTCAAGTACTTTTTCGAGCGCATCTGGGGTATGTGCGTAGTCTACAATACCGATGCAACCGGGTTTTGAAGGGTGGTTTATATAGTCAAACCGACCTTCTGCGCCGGGAAGATTGCTAAGGGCGGTGAGGATTTCGTTCTTTTCTTGAAACCTCGTAGGTTTTGAAAACCTACTAGGTTTAGATTCGAGTAGCATCGCCACGCCATAAGCCGCAGCCAGGTTGTACGCATTGAACTCCCCAATCATCCGCGCATGAATTTCTGCTCCATCCAATTCCAGATGCAATCCTTCGAGACTGTTTTCGATGATTTTCGCCTTGAAATCAGCGGGCTTTTTCAAGCCGTAGGTATGTTTGTCAGCACGGGTGTTTTGCAACATCAGCGCACCGTTTTTATCGTCGGCGTTGGTCAGCGCAAAGGCTGTTTTTGGCAAATCGTCAAAGAACTTTTTTTTGGCGTCGCGGTATTTTGCAAAGGTTTGATGGTAGTCTAGGTGGTCGTGTGTGAGGTTGGTGAATACGCCCCCAGCGAACACGGCCCCGGCAATCCTGCGCTGATGTACTGCGTGACTGCTGATTTCCATAAACACCTGGCTGCAACCCGCATCGGTCATTTGTCGGAGCAACTCGTGCAGCCGAACCGCATCTGGCGTGGTGTGGGTACTTGGAATCAGCTCCTGCCCTACCTTGTTTTCCACAGTGCCAATGAGGCCGCACTTGTACCCTAGCTCCGTAAATAATTGCCAGAGCAGGGTGACCGTCGTCGTTTTTCCGTTTGTGCCGGTGATGCCGACGAGCGCTATTTCTTCCGAAGGATTGCCGTAAAAGGTGGAAGCCATTTGGCCGAGGGCTTCGGCGGAGTCTTTTACAATGATGAATGATGAATGATGAATGATGAATCCCGGAGTGTGCTCCGCGATCACCGCCACTGCTCCTTTCTCTATCGCCTTGTCAATGAACTGATGTCCATCCACCGCCGCACCACGCACCGCCACAAACACATCTCCCGGCTGCACAGCGCGACTGTCGAATCGTATCTGGGCGATTTCAATGTCTGTGCTGCCTTGTGCTTCAAGCACTTGCAGGTTTTGGAGGAGATGGGTTAATAGCATTTTCAATATTTTTATTCCAGAAACAAAACACAAGTCTGCCCACTCGCCCTGGTCCCTGGGGCAAGGCTCTGTCGCCTCACTTTCCCAACTCCTTCCACGCGCACCCGGCAGCCCCGGTTTTCCAGCAGGTAAATCGCGTCTTTCAAGCCCATGCCTACTACCGAAGGAATATTTTTATCGCCCACTGCCCTATTTTGCATCGTGAGGCCGAGACTGTCTTTTGCAATAATCACCCCCCAATCTGCCAAGTCTGGAGCTGGGTTAAAATCAAGTCCGAGCCATTGCAGGCTTTCTTCAATGTCTTTTTTTGAGCCAGCATCGTAACTTGGCAATTGGCTGTATTTCAAGGGCAAAGGCTTTTCGGCGTTCACCGGCTTGTGCAATTCAGCTTTCATGGCAAAGCACTTGTCGGCGATCTTGCGGAACACCGGGGCAGCGACCTCCGCGCCGTGGTAACCACCGCTTTCTGGCTCACTGATCACCACAATACAAGAATACACCGGGTTGTCGGCGGGGAAGTACCCACAGAAACTGGCTTGGTGACGAATACCTTTGGTAGCGCGGAATTTGTGGTAGTTTACTTGTGCCGTGCCTGTTTTGCCCGCAATTTCATAATTGGCTGTATAGATGTTCTTGGCTGTGCCTGAATGCACCACTTCTTTCAGCAACTCTTTTGCTTTGCGGATGGTATTCTTGGAAGCAATGCTTCGCTTGATGGTGTATGGGCGAAATTCTTTCATAACCTCTCCGTAATGTTCCGTGCGCTGTACGAGATAGGGTTTCATCATACGCCCGTCATTTGCCACCGCATTGTAAAACGTGAGCATTTGAAGCGGAGTGATCAATAATTCGTACCCGATACTCATCCACGGGAGCGTAGTTCCGCTCCATTCGTCTTTGGGATTTTCCGGGTTTTTCACTTTCGGGTTTTCTTCGCCCCCGATTTCGATGCCCGTGGGCATATCGAGATTGAAGTCCTTGAGTTGTTGTACAAAGGCAGCGGGCTTGCTTTTGAAATACCGTTGAATAAGCGTGGCTGTGCCAACATTCGATGATTGAGCAAAAATTTGGCGGATGGTCATTGAATCCAATCCGTGCGGTACTGCGTCAACGAGTTCTTCATCGTAAACCTTCACTTTGCCTCCAAAAACAGGAACCATTTCATCAAAATCATCCAGTTTCCCCGCTTCGAGCATAGCCATAAAAGAGGCGAGTTTGAACATCGAGCCGGGTTCCACGCGTTCCCCGACGGCATAGTTGTAGGTTTCCCAGTAGCCATTTTTACCTTCCAATTGAGCGCGACCTATGTTGGCCATGGCCCGGATTTTTCCGGTTTTCACTTCCATCACGATGGCGCAACCATGGTCTGCATTGTGGGTTTGGCATGCATCGAGCAGGGCTGTTTCTGCTGCATCCTGAATATTGATGTCCAAAGTCGTCACCACATCGTCGCCAGAAGCGGGTTCTATTTCCGCGAGGTCGTCAATGGGGATATAGATATCGCCCGGCACCTTCAACATAAGTTGCTTGGGCTGGTCGTCCCGTTTCCCTTCGAGGATGGTGTTGAAACTTCCCTCTAGCCCTACAGGCAGTGCTCCTTCTCGCTGGGTATAGCCGATGGTCCGTTGTGCCAAAATCTTGAAGGGCCGTTCTCGCTTGCTGATCTGCTCGGCGATAAAACCACCCGAGTATCTTCCTTCCCGAAAAATGGGGAATGTCTTGATCAACAAGTATTTAGAGTACGGAAGGTTTTTCGCAATCGGGACATATCGGATACCACGCGTCGTTTTTTCTGCAGCGCGGAGCGTGTCGAACCATTGTCGGTAAGCCCCCGGGGTGTACTGTTGGTCAATATAGGTAGAGAGCAACCACGACAGGCTGTCCACTGCCTGGTCGTTGAAGATTTCGGCAGTAATGCCTTCAGATTTTGCGTCAAAATGTATGTCAAAGAACGGTAGCGAGGTGGCGAGCAGAGAGCCGTCGTCGGCCAGGATATTGCCGCGCTGGCTGGGCACATCCACCAATTTCACATAAAGGCTGTCGGCCTTGGCTTCCCACTTTTCAGCATCCGTGATCGTCAGTTGGAACAAGCGCATCAAGATCACGACAGCCACCATCAGTACCACGGCGGCGACCGAGTACACGCGGATGAGGACTTCGTTTTTGACGTTGAGCACTGGAGTGGTTAGTGTTAAGTGGTTAGTGTTAAGTGGTTAGTGGTTAGTGTTAAGTG
>CAZPTQ010000128.1:0-1889 GCA_964589365.1 uncultured Saprospiraceae bacterium | reverse complement strand
AGTGGTTAGTGTTAAGTGTTAAGTGGTTAGTGTTAAGTGGTTAGTGTTGTTTGATTGGTGCTTTTTTACTTGATTCGAGGTTGGCTTTTCGGGTTTTGATTGAGCTGGTGGTCAACCTCATTACTTCGTCCACATCGTTTAGGATTGATATTTTTTCAGATTCCGTCAGGTAATCCGTTGCATTGAGCAATTCAATCCAATACCTTGTTTCATTCAATTCTTTTTGTGCTACCTCAAGTTTATTGATAAAATCGACTCCCGATTGCGCGTACTCAGACTCTCGAACCATTGCACCCGGATTTGTACCGCTTTTAAACAACTGCCTAGATATTTCAAACTCTTTCTTATTCTCCCTTAAGTGCTTGCAGAGTTTGACAATCCGTATAGCCAATTGAAAACTTTTCTCCCTAAGTATCCCCTTGTTAGATTGTTGATTTTCCATTTTTCATAATCTTTGAGTCCTGTATACTTATCACTTATCACTTAACACTTATCACTTAACACTTATCACTTATCACTTATCACTTATCACTTAACACTTATCACTTTTGGCCCCTTGTTCTCCAAATCCAATCCTACAGGTTCCAAACTCTCGTCTATTTGCGACTGCATTGATTTATACATCGTCTCGCTTTTTATAGAGGTGTATTCCCATTTCAACTCCTTGATCTCCTTTTGCAAGGTCTGAATGCGGCGCACGCCTTTTTCGGAAAAATGCGCGTTTGCGATATACAATATGCCCAATCCGCCCAAAAAGAGCAGGTATTGAAAGTTGCCGAATACCAAATCTGTGGTGTGGCGACTTACGTTGAGGGCGTTGAGTAATTTGTTTGCCATGCGGTGTTCAGATATTGGGATATTGGGATATTATTTCGTTCATCGTTCATCGTTCATCGTTCTTCGTTCTTTTCACTGCTGCTCGGAGTTTTGCACTTCTTGATCGGGCATTTTGCTTGGTCTCTTCTGCGCTTGCTTCCACGGGTTTCTTGGTTATTAAATCCCAGGGTTTTGTGATGTTCCCATAAAAATCTTTGTCTGGCTCGCCTTCCACATTGCCGGTCTTCATAATATTCTTCACCATTCGGTCTTCGAGAGAGTGGAAAGTAATAACAGCCAAGCGCCCTCCAGGTGCGAGCATCTCCAGCGCATCTTTCATAAACTCCGCCAGTGCGCCCAGTTCGTCGTTCGTTTCCATCCGCAAGGCTTGAAATACCTGCGAGAAGTATCGCATCCGCTCGCCCATCAGGTTTTTGCTGCACAGTTCCAACAGATCGCCCGTCGTTCTGAAGTGTTTTCTTTCGCGTTCCTGTACCACGGCTATTGCGAGGGTGCGCGAGTTCCGCAGTTCCCCCAATTCGCTGAAAATGCGCTGCAATTCCGTTGCGCTGCGCGTGTTCAGCAAGTCTGCTGCGGTTTCTCCTTCCTGGCGGTTCATGCGCATATCCAATTCTGCTTCAAAGCGGTACGAAAAGCCCCGCTCGGCGGTATCGAGTTGGTGACTGCTCACACCCAGATCGGCGAGAATACCATTCACCGTGCCGACACGGATGCCTTCCGCGCGCAACTGGCGTTTCAAATACCTGAAATTCGATGGGACGAATATGAAGCCCGGGTTGGCTGAGAATTCCTGCTGTTCAGTGTTCCGGTACGCATCTTCGTCTTGGTCAAAGGCAAACAGGCGGCCTTTCCCGCCCATTTTTTCGAGTATCAACTTGGAGTGCCCACCGCCGCCAAACGTAGCGTCCACAAAAATCCCACCGGGCGTAATACCCAGCAAATCAATGCTTTCGCGTAAGAGGACAGACTCGTGGTACACCATTTTAGTGTTAAGTGATGAGTGTTAAGTGATGAGTGTTAAGTGATGGGTGTTAAGTGATGAGTGTTAAGTG
>CAZPTQ010000127.1:0-15978 GCA_964589365.1 uncultured Saprospiraceae bacterium | reverse complement strand
ACCTTGAAGGTTTAGTAAACGTACTCAGACTAAACCTTGAAGGTTTAGTAAACATACTCAGACTAAACCTTGAAGGTTTAGTAAACGTACTCAGGCATCCCTCAATTCACAATCACCTGCTCCGTAAACACCTTATCGCCTTGCTGTACATGCACAATGATCGTGCCTTTGGAGTAATCCGAAAGGTCGAATTGCTGACTATAACGGCCATTAAAAGCATTAAGCTCCTCCCGGAAAAGTTGCCGACCCGAAAGATCAAAAAATGACACGGTAGTGGCCACTGGTTCGGTGCTGAATGCTACTGTCACAAGTCCTTGTGTTGGGTTTGGGAAAGCGCGAAATTCAGTGAGTTTCAGACTGCGGTCTTGGGATTCAGGCTGACCAATGGGAACTTCATTCACTTTTGGCACATCGCCCTCGCCTCGGCGTATGGTAATGATGCTGCGCTCCCGGAGACTGCGTTGATCGTCGTTGCTCCAGTTCCAGGAAGTGAAGTTGCGCACTTGTTCTCCGTCGCCGTCAAGGATTTGCACCTTGCTGCTGTTGTCTTTGCAAGCCTTAAGGGTAGCTTCTGTAGTCTGGGTTTTGCCATCGCGTAGATAGTCCACCCTGACTTTGTCGCCTACTTTGTGCTTAGCAATCTCGTTCCAAAGATCATCGTGGCTTTTTACCCCTTGGCCATCTACGGCAGTAATAATATCACCTTTTGCCATATTCACTTCCCGCGCGGCTGATTCTTCTGTAAAGTCGTTGATGCGGGAACCTTCCGCCTTCCCCTCCGCAAATGCGTCAGAGAATACACCAAGGCAAGCGTCTTTTTGGCGCACATTCACCGTGCAGCTGCCATTGTTCCAATTGCTTTTTTGAGGCCATTGAATTTGATCCAAATCACTCATTTTCCAGTCACCACTATTCACGCTCCAAGTGTTCTTTTGCTCGGTCAAGATAGCTTCTGTTGTGTTGCGTTTGTTGTTGCGTTCATACGTCACGCTCACTTTCTCGCCTGGCTTGGCGTAGGCCATGTAGTCGCTAATGTCTTCAAAATCGGAAATGGGGGTTTCCCCCAATTGGAAAATAATGTCGCCGTTTTGTAGTCCGGCTTTCTCTGCACCAGAGCCTTTGGTGATGCGCACAAGCACGCCTGGCTCGTCTTTATCGTCCTGCTCCTCATCGTCGGATACGCCCAAAAAGCCCTTCGCCTCGCTATTTGCGTCGTTTTTCACTTCATTGCGCGTAGTAATCGTTGCTTCAGTGATGGCCGCTTTGCCGTTGCGCTCGTAGGCGATGCGCACTTTGTCGCCGGCTTTGGCGGCGTTCACAATTTTGGAGAGATCGCTCCATTTATTCGTGGGCGTATCGTTCAGCTTCATGATTTTGTCGTTGTGGCGCAGACCAGCGCGATCAGCTGCGGAACCGCGTACCACGTTTACCACTAAGCCTGGCTGATCGGCTCTTTCGTCAGAGTCTTCGTCCACACCGAGGAATGCACCTTTGTCGTTGCAAGAAAAAATGTCGGCCAGGTCCTGTAGACCTTGGTAGCCTTCATAGCCTTGGTAGCCTTCATAGCCGCTGTAGCCCTGATAACTTTCATTATCCTCGTCGTCATCGTCGCTGATCCGAATGGTTTTAGCGCCTTTGACTACAATGGTTCGTTCATCGTCACCACTTGAGACTTTCAACGCTACCTCGGTGTTGTCGGAGCGGTTTTCTGCAAGATACTTTTCAATGTCAAAATTTTCTGCGGCAGCACCCTTTTTAACGATGGTTTCGGAGATTTCTGTACCATCAGCATCAAGCGTGCGCTTGGTGATGACAATTTTTTTATCCCCTTCTTGCTGGGAAAAAACGTGGGAAGCACACCATGGAAAAAGCAGGAAGGTGGCGGAGATCAGGAGGAAACGGGTTGTTTTCATAGACAAAAAGCAAAAAAGTATGGAAAGTAGAAAATGGAATAGGCATTATGGGGATTTGGGATTGACCCAAATAGGGCTAGCCAGAAATGATTGACAAATTTGGGTTGCCGAAGTTGCACGGCTGGTTATTTTTCCAAAAGAAAGATTCGACGGAGGGGAAGATGGCGGGGGTGTATGGCGAATAATAGTGGATCGTGAAAGTGGATTGGCGCCCTTGCTCAGGACAGTAGCTCCAATAAATTTTAACATTTTTTCCGAACAAGTACCCTCGCACATACTTCATTTTGAATGACAAACGTTAAAGTCGCGCTCCTTGAGCAAAATGGTTCTCACTAAGACAAATATTTAATCTAACGAACATTCTCAGACCGACTATGGCAAGTGCACAATACAAAATCCTGCTGGTCGAAGACGACCAAAACTTCGGCGACGTACTTCGCTCTTATCTCGAAATGCACGACTACGATGTGACGCTCGCCACCGATGGCGTGCTTGGCCTCGAAGCTTTCCGTAAAAGCCATTACGACCTTTGTGTCTTTGATGTGATGATGCCGCGGAAAGACGGTTTCACCCTCGCCAAAGACGTGCGCGAGCGCAACAAAGAGGTGCCCATCATCTTCCTCACGGCCAAAACCATGAAGGATGACGTGCTCCAAGGCTTCAAACTAGGCGCCGACGACTACATCCCCAAGCCGTTCAACTCGGAGGAACTCCTGCTTCGTATCCAGGCAGTGCTGAAACGGGTAAACAAAAACCCGGACCCCCGCGACGATCAACGCGAGTTCATCATTGGAAAATACCATTTCAATTTCCCGCTGCGCATCCTAACGTTCAATGACCCAAGGCCGGGGCAGGAAAACCAATGGAAACTCAGCCCGAAAGAGGCAGACCTGCTCAAAATGTTCTGCAAATACATCAACGACGTTACGCCGCGCTCAGAGGCACTTACCAAAATCTGGCACGAAGACACTTACTTCACGGCACGATCCATGGATGTCTTTGTGACCAAGCTTCGCAAATACCTGGCTCTTGATTCAGCCATCGAAATTGTGAATATCCACGGCAATGGATTCCAACTCTTAGTACGCGAACCCGCAGTAGCTTAAAATTAAAACTATATTCCTACCGATTTATGCCCGCACGCCCCACAGGCTTGCGGGCTTTTTTTCTTTTTATTCACTTTGTGACTAAAAAGCCCGGCTCGCCAACGCACAAAAAAAGAGCGGGGTGCAATTGCGCCCCGCTCTTGATACTGCTGTTTATCGTTTCTATTTGAACGATATGGAAAACTATTTCGGATTGAACGGTTTAGTCAAGTGATTGATTTGCAACGTTCGAGGCAGATACCAACTGCTGATATTCCTGTGGAGTGAGCTTGTCCATACAGAAATTGATCGGGTTGATCGGGTTGCCTTTGTAGTGGACTTCGTAGTGAAGGTGCGGTGCTGTGGAAAGACCCGTATCACCCACTTCCCCAATTTTGTTGCCTTTTTTAATGTGCTCACCTTGGCGCACCGTGGTTTTGTTCATGTGTGCGTACAGTGTTTCATAGCCAAATCCATGGCTGATCTTCACGCAGTTGCCATAGCCATGATGCCAGCCTACTTCTACGACGACACCGTCGCCAGCAGCTTGGATGCTGGTACCGACCCGTGCAGGAAAGTCAAGGCCGGAGTGAAATTTTTTAAATTTGTACACTGGGTGAATCCGGTATCCAAAGCCTGAAAGCGTCCCGATACTTTTTTGCAGTTTGTCTTCGCGCACAGGCTTGATGCTCGGCAACGAAGCGAGCATTTTTTCCTGATTGCGGGCCAGATTTTGGATGGTATCGAGCGACTTGCTCTGCAATGCAAGTTGGCGGCTGAGTATGTCAATTTTGTCAAGGGCTTCACCCACTGCATTGCCTCCGAATTTGAAGGCGGCTAATTCAGGGTGAGCCTCGTGGCCGCCTACCCCTGAATGCCATATATCCGAATCAATTGGATCCATACCGAACACAGTACGGTGTACGCCAGCATCGCGTTCTTGGACATTGTCAAGCACTTTGGACATCATGTCCACCTGTGTGCCCAATTGTTTGTATTTGGTTTCCATCTGAGAAATTTCGCGCATCAGGTCTCCTTCGCGTGGGGAAGGAAAAATGGTGTAGAAAACGGCGAGCATCGCAAGGGATGTAATAAGCACGACGGAGAAGAATCCGAACGCTTTCCAAATGCGGGTTTTTAGGGGGACAACTACTTTCTCGTAGGTAAGGGTGTGAATGTTGTAAACAAATTTCTCTTTCCTGCCCATTTTGTTGTTGTTTGCCGAGGAGATCAGTCTAGATTCTGTGCCTCTGGTTTGCGAATCTTTCCGGCGGACGAAAGCGTTGAGATTAAAAATCTTGAAGACGAAGGCTATCGTGTGCCGCTGATTTTCCCGGTTCGGTGAGTCGGTCAATCGGCTCGTGGTAGAAGGGGAGAGGCGCACAAAAGTAGCCAAGTTGTTGTTCTCTCAAAACTTTTTTGCAAAAAAATTAAACTTTTCGTGGTTAATGGGTGGAAACCCTTGCTTTTAGTGCAACAAAAACTGTCGTTTTTCTTACGAAAGCATATAAACAAGGGTCTTCACTTTTTGCCAGAAAAGGCTTGTTGAAGATTGTCCGAAGGGCAAACAAACAACGCTTTAAGGATCATTTCCAAATGCTCAGCCTATTTTAACAACTGGGCTGACACAATTGCCTCATTCTCAAAACCTACCGTTTACTCAGCCGAAAGATCCAGTATCATGATTTTCTGCCAGATTTTGGCGGAGAGGCCCTGCACGAGGACTTCAAGGTCATTCACGGAGTTGAGCACGACGGAATCGTCCGTGTTTTGTGCAAAAAGGGCCGCCACCTTGGCGTTGAGTGCGAGCAGTTCGGAGCAGTAATCCAGATAGCGCATGAGTTGGTGGCGCGTGAGTGTGCGCTGGGGCGACGATTCGGTATTGGCGATTTTGTTTTTGGAAAGCAGAAAGGCGGGGTCTTTGGTCAATTGGTGCATGTCTACCACGTGGGCGATACTGCGCAAACGGTGCAAGGCTTGAAGGGCGGAACGGCGTTTGATGAGGGCCTCCAGGTTTCCGAGAAAGAAAATGGCCAATCCAAGGAATATCAATTCGTTGATCGCTGATTCAGTAGTTTGTAAAAGGTGAAAAACACCGCTGGCATCAAATTGAAAATGCTTGATGAGTTGACCCAATGCCCAGACCACCACCCCAATTAGAAGTGCCACCGCTGCAATGGCGACCAAGCGGACGGGCCAGATAGGCGGCTGCAACCGTCGCGCCAACGCTTCAGATCTGATGGACAATTGGTGGAATTCCTTGCACACTCCCAGCAAGCCTGATTCGGGAAACCGCTCGGAGATGCGTTGCTCCAAGCGGTCAACCGTTTTTAAGATGGCCTCTGGCCGGAGATTGGTAAACCTGCCTTCGTCAGCAGTATCGCGACCAAATGGGAAGAGCCAATCGAGTAAACTCATGTTGAGCGAGTTGGTTATTTGGTTATTTGGGGAATTGGGGATTTGGGGTGTCCAATCTTAGTATTCATTTTTTCCTGGAGGCCGGAACAAATGCCAAGCCTGGTCACCTCAAATAACCAAATCCCCACCTAACCAAATCCCCCCTAAAGACCTACGATTTTTTCCATTTAATACTGCAGCCGATGGTTTTGGTTTCTTTCACTGCCACTTCCTGACTTCCGATGAGCGCATCCACGGCACTGCCCACGTATTTTTCCTTTACCATGCTGGGGTCCTCGGAATTGTCGTCAATTGCCCCGATATAGCGTACTACACGGTCTTTGTCGAGCACATACACATGCGGGGTGCGGGTAGCGCCAAAGGCTTTTGCGACCTCCTGGGTTTCGTCGTAAAGATAAGGGAAGGGGTATTTTTTCTGTTTTGCCAACTTTTTCATGTTGTCATAGCTGTCGGCGGGCTGCACATCTTTGTCGTTGGGGTTGATAGCAAGCACCGAAAAGCCAAGCGGAGCATATTTTTGGTGGAGTTCAATGATGCGCTGCTCATAAGCTATTGCGTAAGGGCAATGATTGCAGGTAAATATTACAATGTAGCCTTTGGCATTTTTGATGCCCGCGAGCGACACATTTTTACCATTCACGTTTTTGAGGTTAAAATCTTGGGCTGTGTCGCCAATTTTATAACCGCCGCCCATGTTTTCGGGACTGAAAGACATGGTCACGGCAGCGGTCAGGAGTAATAATACAGGTAAAAATGCGAGTGCTTTTTTCATGTTGCTTAAATTTTTGTTGGTGAAAAATTTATAAAATGGATTGAAGTAGTTCTTCCAATTCTCTGAAATTCATTTGTTTTTCAAAAAAAAGCCGCTTGCCCTTCTTTTTCGAAATAATAAGGGTGGCAGGTATCGCGCCCGACCATTCCGGGTTGATGAGGTTGACATATACATTGGCATTCGGCTCGTCCATAAACACCACTTGGCTGCGCAAGTTTTTCCGTTTCACAAATGGCTTGAGCTTCGATTCGACGTTCCGCTTGAAATCGGTGCTGATAAGCACAACTTTGACCTTTTGCGCTGCGTATTTTTCGTTCAATTTTTCAAAAGCGGGCAATTCGGCCACGCAGGGGCCACACCAGGTTGCCCAAAAATTCAACACATAAATGGTGTCTGTATCGGCATTGAGCCAATGTTCTAATTGGGCCGTTTTGATAAAGGGGATGTCTTGAGCCTGAAGATTTTGGCTCAAAAAGAATATGATAACTACGATTAGGCACCTCATGTGATATAAGTTTAAATTGAAAGTTTCACTTCTTGACGAAATCCTGACCAGCGGGTTCTCGTGATCTTCCGACCTTTGGGCAAAATTATTCCATTTTCACTATGCGCCGAATTTCCATACTGTTCCTTTTCAACATTCTACTCTTTCCACTTTTTGCACAACACCCTGCCAACGCGGGCGCGAGTATGCCCATCGCCCCGATGCCCGAAATACACCTAAAAAACATCCGTCAGCTCACTTTTGGCGGCGACAATGCGGAGGCTTATTGGAGTCCCGACAGCAAGTCCCTCACGTTCCAGAGCAACAATAAAAAATGGGGCCTGGAATGCGATCAGATTTTCACCATGAAAGTCAAAGACGCAGCGGGCGACAGCACATACAGGCCAAAGACAATCAGCACCTTGAAAGGCCGCACCACCTGCTCCTACTTCATGCCCGATGGCAAGCACATACTCTATGCCAGCACGCACGAGGGCGGCGATGCTTGCCCGCACACCCCCGACCTGCGTGCTGGTGGCAAATACCTTTGGCCCATCTTTGACACTTATGATATCTACATCGCCGACCTCAAAGGGAACATTACCAAACAATTGACCAACTCAGCTGGCTATGATGCAGAAGCCGTACTCAGCCCAAAAGGCGACAAAATTCTCTTTACCAGCGACCGTTCCGGCGACCTTGAACTCTGGACGATGAACCTCGATGGTACGAACCAGAAGCAGATCACTTTTGATCTTGGCTACGATGGGGGCGCTTTTTTCAGCCCGGATGGTTCCAAAATCGTGTTCCGTGCCAGCCGCCCCAAAACTGCCGAAGAAATCAAAGAATATCGCGAATACCTTGCCCAACATCTCGTGGCGCCCACCACCATGGAAATCTTCAGCTGCAACATTGACGGCACCGATCTCCATCAGTTGACACATTTGGGCAAAGCCAATTGGGCGCCATTCTTCCACCCTTCCGGCAAAAAAATCATTTTCAGCAGCAATCACCACTCCACACGAGGCTATGATTTCCAACTGTATATGGTAAATCTAGACGGCTCGGGACTAGAACAAATCACCTCTGAAAGCATATTCAACTCCTTTCCCATGTTCTCGCCCGACGGTAAAAAAATCTCCTGGAGCAGCAACCGGAATAACAACGGCACAAGGGATACCAATGTTTTTGTGGCTGATTGGGTGGATTGAGAAAGTTGTTTCACGCAACGCCGCTACGACGCAACGCGCGGGGAATCAGACAAAAAACAGCTTGTTACCTTGTGACATAGTGCGATGATGCATTTTCACTTCCGCAACGACGGCTCCACCGCATACGCCTTCTCAAACCACTCCCCCGATAATTCGGGTTTCCCCATGTCTTTATAGGCCGAGCCGATGTAGAAATAGAGGGTGCCGGATTTTGTGTTGTCGGCGTATTTCAGGGCTTCTTTCCATTGCTCGATTGCTGCGGGAAATTTCTTTTGCATGGCAAGTACAGCGCCCAGATTGCGGCGGCCATCCACAAAACGCGGGTCAAATTCTACTGCTTTTCGGTACACCTCTTCGGCTTTTTCAGGCTGGCCGCGGGTGAAATAAATTTTGCCCATGTTGGACAGTACCTCCGAATTGTTGTAGCGGTATTTGAGCGATTCCTGGTAATCTGCCAAGGCTTTGTCCCAGGCGGCACGTTGTTCTTCCGGGTTTTTCAGCACTTCGCCCAGCCGGAAATAAGCGAGGCCACGGCTGCCGTAAGCATCGTGATATTGTGGGTAAAGCTGGATGCACTTGTCATAACCTGCGATCCCTTTCTTCACCTGTTCAACATCTTTCACGATGCTTTCTTTTTCGTCCATGCCTATGCGTACCTGTTCGAGGGCATTGTGATAATTGAGTTTGGCGCAATTGGGCGAATTGACCAAATCTGCCGCGTACAGGGAAGCACTGTCATACCAGGCCCCGTTGCGGATCACTGTTTTGAGCGCATAAATACCGAGCAATATGCCCACGGTCATCCATAAGGCCGTGCCTTTCCCGTTGGGATTCCAAATTTCGGTCAGGTCGTTGATCTTGAATATTTTACAAAAGATCCAACCCACAGCGAGCGCAAAGCCAAACGAAGGAATATACAGCAAACGCTCCCCATAAGACGTACCGATTTGCATCAAAACGTTGCTGAAAACTGAAAACGTGGCGAGGTAAAATAAGATGGCGAAGGACAGAATGTGTTTTTTAGACAAATTCACCACAGCCCAGATGCCCATGCCAACATAAGCGAAAAAACCTGCCAAGGCCCGCCAATCAGCAAAAGATACCACTTTGGTTTGCGGATAGCCCATGTCGCTGACAAGCGGGTGCGGGAACACGAGTGTCCACAGATAGCGGCCACAAATCATGAAAGCCGAGGCCAGTCGCTCCCCTTGATTCTTGGTTTCCGCCATAAAATTGTCGAGGATGGAATAGCTTTCCTGATAGGGTTGTGCATCGAGAATGCTCTTTCGAATTAGCAGGAAAATAATTGCCGGCACCAACAAAACCCCCGTGACCTTGACAATTTTCCCAACTGAACTTGAGGAAAAAAACCACATTGCCAATGGGAAAACTGCCATAAGCGTGATAGCGCTTTCTTTGGAGAACATCGCAATGGTGTAAGCCAATACTGCCGCCAAAAGCCACTTAATGTCTTCTTTTTCAATATATTCCCAAATAGCCCGAAGCGTGAGCGTACCGAAGAGCAAGGCCAGAATTTCGTCGCGGCTCTTTATGTTGGCCACCACCTCAGTGTGGACCGGGTGCGCCATGAACACCAACACGGCAATGGCCGCTAAAACTGGCGGATGATCCACCAATACACGCCGCCAAGTTGCCCACAGCACCCAGCCAGTAAGTGCGTAAAACAGCACATTGAGCAGGTGACCAAGAAAAGGGTTGTCGGGCGACAGTTGCCATTCAAAGGCAAACATGGTAAGCGGGATAGGTCGGTAGAGTGAGCCAACGCTGTTCCAGGAACCAAAACGATACTCTGTGGAAAAGATCAGGCCGATGTTTTTCAGCCCACCTTTTGTGATCCAGTTCGACTTAATGATCGAAAAGTCGTCGAGCGTATATTGGTGGCCTAAAGTATTGGCATACAATAGATAGCCCAATATGGAAGCGGCTAGTCCGACCCAAAGTGCACCTTTGACGTTGGACATTGGACGTTGGACTTTGGATCTTGGACCTTGGACAATTGCTTGTTTCCGAGTTTGCGGAACGGGTTTGGCGAGTTTCTTTTTTGACATGGTGTTGTCCTATTTTATAACACTAAGCGCACTAGGTTCAAGGGGCGAATGTACGGAAGGATTATTTTTTGGAATGGGCCTCTATTAGCGTCCATGCTTCACATCCGAAAATATTGGGATTTTAACACCCGATAACTTTATCTTTGGGCACTCCAATACCAGTCAGTCCAATAAATGCGCTTCCATAGGGGTATACGACATTCCCTTACCAAACAAAGTGCAGCGCCTGTTATGCGCTTGCCCTTCCAAATACTTATTGGTTATGGTGCCAAGGCTACTTTTTTCAGTCATTTTATTGCTTTTTATATTTGGAACTCGGGCAATTGCCCAAGATTGCTCCACTCCTTTTGTTCCTGCACAGTTTAAGGCTCGCTTAGCCTGGCAATCTGGCCAGGATGGAGCATCGGTGACGGCCTCGCCCATGGTGGCAAATATGAACCCGCTCCAGGACAGCATTCCAGAGATCATGGTCGTCGAAGGCTCCATGTTCAATGCCCCAAACAACAAAGTGCTCTTTTACCTGGGTGATGGTTCAAATGCGGGCAACCCGTTTGTCTTAACCGTTCCGGGCAATTTCGACTATTACCCCTCCAGCAATCTTACCGTGGGCGATTTAGACGGAGACGGCAATCCGGAACTGTTGATTGCTTGTGCCGACCGACGCATCCGGGTTTTTAACAACTATACCGAGAACCCTGCTGCTCCTATGAGCCTTTGGATCACATCGGCTGATCTGCTGGATTATATGGATCAGCGTCCCTTATTGGCCGATTTTGACGCTGATGGCATCCCAGAAGTTTATGCAGGCAGCGATATTTATAAATTTAATTTCTCCAACCCCGCGGCTCCCACTTTGACAAGAATCATCAGTGGACCAGCGAACCGGGGTCGGGCGCAATATGCTGATTATGAACAGGGAAGTTGCAATCCAACCGCGGTAGACATACTCACAGTGGCCGATTGCAATGGTGACCCGGATTGCGCGGGCCTGGAGTTGGTGGCAGGCCCGGTGATTTATTCTATTGACATTGATCTGGGAGATGGCGACGGATATGAAATTAAAGTGCAGCGCAACCTCAACAACATGATCGTTCCTCCAACAGCAAATTATAGGGATGGCTATACTTCCGTGGCGGATTTGAATTTAGATGGCACCTTGGATATAGTAGTCACGGCCTTACGTCAGACCAATCAGTTTGGCGTGTATGTTTGGGATAAAAACGGTTTGATCCGATTTTTCTCTTATCCCACCAATCCGATCAACAGCGGGAGCTTGGCCTGTATTGCCAATGTTTACGACGATACAAAACATGGGTATGCAGTTGACTTTCCAGAAATACTGGTTTGCAGCTCGTATAACCTCACCTGCTACAATTTGCACGCGGCGCAATTTACTCCCGCTACGCCCTATTGGTGGAACCTCCCTACTTCTGATTACTCTGGCTGGACAGGCTCTACGGTGTACGATTTTAATGCCGATGGTATTTCTGAAATCGTTTACAGAGACGAAAGTGATTTGAGGATACTGTATGGTGGTGGCACCCCGTTTCCACCTGGCGTGGACGCTGAACGGAACTGGTTTAAAACCCCTTGTTTTTCGATCACCTCTGACGAGTATCCCGTGGTAGCAGACGTGGACAATGATGGCGAGACGGAAATTACTGTGACAGGTCGTCTGGACGAAAACGACTTTAACTTAAGAGGACGCTTGCGGGTGTACGAGTCTGATTCAGGCCCTTGGGTGCCTTGCCGCAATGTATGGAATCAATTCAACTATTTCATTGTCAATGTAAATGATGATCTTAGTATTCCCGCTGTGCAGGATACGCACCACCTCGAACTGCCCGCACCGGGTTCGGGAAAACGCCCCCTGAACCTTTACTTGTCCCAGCGACCTTTGCTCAATGAAAACTTCGATCCTTTTGTCCCTTTGTCCGATGCATCCGCTTCGGTAAGCCAGATCGTTTGCCATCCTGATAGCGTCACCATTCAGTTGGATATCTGTAATATGGGCGACAAATCAGTGCCAACAGGAATGCCAATTACATTTTACCAATCCGACCCGACTATGAGTACTGCGCTCTTGCTCGGAACGGTACAATGGACGAACGCTGTGGTAAAAAAAGACTCCTGCAGGATTTTCAGTTTTACCCTTCCAAAAATTATCGGCACCATATTCGGGGTAATAAACGACGATGCTACAACGCCAAGCCCATTCCAATTGGGCATGGATTTCCCAGTCACCAACGAACTGGAGTGTGATTTTTTGAACAATCTTTTTCAATTTGAAATCCCCAATGATCCTCCAATCTTTGACCTTGGCCCGGACTTCGGGACTTGTCAAGACACCCTTGTTCTGCTGAATGCCGGACCGCAATTTGCCAGTTATATTTGGCAAGATGGCAGCACCAATAGCTTTCTTTTTGCGCAGCAAGCTGGTCTGTATTGGGTGGAAGCCACCGATTTGTGTGCTCAAAAACGATTGGATTCGGTATGGGTCGAGGTGTTCGGATACCCTGATATTCAATTGGATACCATGAATGGCGATTGTTTAGGAAAACCCTCCCAAGCATCTGCTTTAGCCCAAAGTGCTCACACGCCCTTGCTCTACTCCTGGTCTTCTGGCGACACTTCCCCCAGCGTCAGCGGACTCCCAGATGGTATGTACACCGTGACGGTAACCAATTCAAAAGGCTGTAGCTCTACCCTATCAAGCTGGGTTGAAGCAGGCGGAAACCTGCAAGTGTCGCCATTCGTGGCTGCTCCCATTTTGTGTTTTGGTCAAACCGGTACACTGGATCTGAGTTTTCTGGTTGGAAACCCGCCTTTCAATATCCTCTGGTCAGACGGAAGCATTACCCAAAATTTGCCCAATGTTTTTGCCGGCAATTATTCGGTGACCGTCACCGATGCAGATCAATGTGCTGACACGGTTCTGGTTTCGATTTCACAACCGAATCCACTCCTTTCAAATGGTTTGGCCGCCCTGCCCAGTTGTCCCGGTCTTGCAACTGGGGAGGCTGTGTTCCTGGGGGCGGGACAAGCGACGCCACCCTACACCCTGCTTTGGTCAAACAATGCTACTACGGCAAATTTGAGCGACTTGCCTTCAGGCGGGTATCAACTCACCGTAACCGATGCCAATGGTTGCACGATCCTCGAAAGCATTCAAGTGCCCGAATTTGTAGCCCCCGACATAGCGGCTACTGAGGCAGATGTATCCTGTTTTGGGACAAATGATGGAAGTTTGGAAGTGACTGTTGTGAGTGGTTCTCCCGGTTTTGGATATTTTTGGTCAACCAATTCCACCACGAATCAAATTCAAGATTTGCAGCCGGGAAACTATACGCTGAGCTTGACATACGCGAACGGAAGTTGCACTCAAGTTTTTGATTTTCAAGTGGAAGCGCCTTTGCCGATTGTGATTTCGGCATCGCCCAATCCGGCGCTTTGCAACGGCAGTTTGGACGCCAACATTGATTTGACTGTGCAAAACGGCATCTTGCCGCTGTCTTATTTATGGTCAAACAATGCCAATACTGAAGACCTGACAGCCGTGGGTGCAGGAGCCTACCAAGTAACGGTCACCGATGCTGCGGCGTGTACAGAAATATTCGCAGTGCAAGTGCCCGAACCGACGCCCCTTTTAAGTGCGGGGTTATCTGCTTTACCCGCCTGTCTGGGAGAAGCCAATGGATCGGCCAGTTTTTTGGGCGCAAGCCAAGGAACGCCGCCGTACTTCCTGCTTTGGTCTACGAATGAAACCGCTCCCAATTTGAGCAATTTGGCCGCAGGCAATTACCAACTTACCTTAAGTGATGCCAATGGTTGTAGCTTGGTGGAGAGCATTCAAGTGGATGAATTTTTACAGCCCAGTATCAGCGCATTCGTGACCGACGCATTGTGTTTTGGCAGCAACAATGGTAGTATTATGGTGGAGATCACGGGGGGGACGCCGGGCTTTGGTTACACTTGGTCCAACAATGCGACGACCCCTGAAATCAACAATCTTGCTCCAGGAAATTACTCCCTGACCCTCACTTACGCGGATGGGACTTGCGCGCAAACCTTTGACTATCAAATAACAGAACCGCCCGTACTCCTTTTGACAGACACGGTGGTTACGCCTGTAAAATGTTTTGGGGATAACAACGGCGCGATTGATTTGTCCGCCCTTGGGGGTATGTCTCCGTATCAATTCCAATGGACTGGCAATCAAACCTCAGAAGACCTCGACGATCTGGCTGCCGGGAATTATGCACTGATTTTGACAGATGAAAACGGTTGTTCGCTCAACGCGCAATTTACCGTGCCACAACCTGACGCATTGGCCCTCAACGCAACCATTACTTCCGATACTTGTGAAACCGCCAATGGCACAATTTACATCACCGCTTTGGGCGGGGTTCAGCCATATCTGTATTTTTGGTCGAATGCAGCCTCCGACACAAATCTGTCTGATTTATCCGCTGGCGTTTATTGGGTAACCATTACTGATGCCAATGCTTGCACGGAGCAACATTCCCTTCAAGTCCCACAATTCGGTGAAATACCCACGCTGAACACCTACACCGACATCATCACCTGCACACAAACTGCTGTGAACGTGGGCGTTACGGCCAATCAAAACAACTTGCAATACATTTGGTCAGCACCCAATGGGAGCCTACCCAACCAATCAACACACCTTGTGCAAACAACAGGGTTGTATCAAGTGACGGTTACCAATGCTTTCGGCTGTCAAACGTCGGCCCAACTTCAGGTTTTGGAAGATGTGGCAATTCCATTAGCTGAAGCAGGCCCGCCGACGATGCATATTTTGTGCGATGAAACAACGGCCTTGCTGGATGCTTCGGGTTCTTCGCAAGGAAGCGGGTTCTTGAATCGCTGGACCCGGATCGAAAACGGCTCCGTGGCTATGGATACGGTGTCGTTGCTGCTGCCGATTTTTGAAAGCGGCTTGTACGTCCATACGGTTTTGAACTTGACCAACGGCTGCGTAGCGCGAGACTCCGTTTTGGTGCACTGGGACGAACCTATTGCGGCTGTTTTAGCATCGGAATCTATCCGTTGTTTTGGCGACGGCGACGGAAAGATTGATATTCAGAATGTGACAGGAGGGAACTCGCCATTCACGTATTCTTTTAACAATCAGGCTTTTAGTACACAGCAAAGTTTCGCGAATTTGTCACCAGGCACTTACACCTTGCGCGTCCGCGACAATTTTGGCTGCGCATGGGAGCGTTCGGTAGTGCTAACTGAACCCGAAGAACTTTCGGTCGAATTGACTGCCAACGACACTGCTATTTTCCTGGGGCAATTCGTTCAACTCAACGCCCTTCCAATGCCAAATGGTGTAAATTTGGTTGAAATTGATTGGGCGCCTGAAGGCCTGGCGTATGCGCCCTTGTCCTTGCAGCAGCGACTGAGACCGGAAACACACACCGAGTTTGTGGTTCGGATTACCGATCAAAACGGCTGTGTGGCGGAAGACCGAATATGGGTTTCGGTGTACAACCACAACATCTATGTTCCGAACGTCATTCTTCCAGGCAGCGAGTCAAACACCTGGTTCACCGTTTTTGCTGGAGGCGGGGTGCCTGAAGTGCGTTTGTTGCGCATTTTTGATCGCTGGGGCGAGCAGGTGTTTGAGCGTTTTGGCTTTTTGCCCAATGTCCCGACCATGGGTTGGGACGGCTCCTACCTGGGTCAGCCGATGAATCCGGGGGTGTTTGCCTGGTACGCCGAGGTGTTGTTGTTTGATGGGCGGGTGGTGTTTTTGAAGGGGGATGTGACGGTGGTGCGGTGAATGCGATTGAGCTTGTTGCCATATTGGACAACCGCCGGGATTCTTGATATCCTCACCACGCAAAAAGCGTGAAAACCATTAGCCAATCCAGTTTAAAAACGAGGGGAGAAACCCCCTACCTTGCTGCGCATTTTTCAAAGTTGCCCCAAGGTCTTGCGGCTAAAGCCGCCAGTACATTCAAACCCAATGACCACAATGACCACAATGACCCAATGAC
>CAZPTQ010000126.1:0-15995 GCA_964589365.1 uncultured Saprospiraceae bacterium | reverse complement strand
GAAACCCCCGCATCCAGGAAGGCACCGTGGACATCGGCGCTTACGAGGCCCCGGCATTCTCGCTGGCTGCCGCGCCACAGGTGCAGCCCGCCTGTGTGGGTGCGTCTAACGGCAGCATCTCCCTCAGCCCGGTATTCGGCTGTGAGCCATACACTTATAACTGGCTCCCCAATGCAGGCAACGGCCCGGAGCTCAACGGCCTGCCTCCCGGAAACTTTATTTTCACCATCACCGACGGCAGCGGCAGGCAGATAAGCGACACAGTGACCGTGGCACCCGCCCCTCAGCCATCCCTTGCCCTTGCTTCCACCGATGTACAGTGCGGAACCACCGCAGGCGGCTCGCTCTCGGCATCGGTCACGAGCGGCTCTGCGCCTTTCCAGTATACTTGGCTACCCAATGCTGCGGATACTTCCCTACTCCTTCAGCAGCAGCCGGGAAATTATGCGCTCACGGTAGTGGATGCCAACGGCTGTCTGGACTCCGCCTCGGTGAGCATCGCGCTACTGGGCATGCTCACCCTCATGGTGGATTGCAAAACCATCTCCTGTCACAATGCTGCCGACGGCTGGCTTTCTGCTTTGCCTATTACAGGAGCAAGCCCTTTCGTTTGGCTCTGGCAGGGCTGGTCGGGCACGGATTCTATCGCGCAACCGCTCGGCCCCGGCATTTATGCAGTCACAGTCAGCGATGCCTTTGGCTGCACGGCTGCTTTTACTTTTCCGCCCATGTCTCAGCCCGATTCGCTTTGGGCTACGGTCGGCACGAACGATCAGACTGAACTGATTATGCCTAACGGCACCGCAGTGGTGACCACTATTTCTGGCGGCACGTTACCGTTCGGGTATCTCTGGGAACCGGGTGGAAGCACCGAACAGGCCATCGTGGGATTGGCAGCAGGCACCTATACGGTGACCGTGACAGACAACAACGGTTGTGAGGTGGTGGTGCAGGCGGTGGTGGATTTGATGGTCGGCACAGGGGAGGCAGAAGGGCAGGCATTTCTGATGTACCCAAATCCGGCGGTGGATTGGGTGCAAGTGGTGCTGCCAAAAACAATAAGAGAATGTTCCGTGGAGCTTACCGACATGACTGGGAAAGTGTTGCGTTCAAGCATTTTGGCGACTGAATCGGTGACCTGCACCATTGATCTTATCGGGTTGCCGAGTGGCAATTATTTGCTGACAGTACGGAATGCCACAGGTAAAGAGATGTTTGTGAGGAAAGTGACGAAGATGTGAGGATTAAACTTCATTTCAGCACCTGCTTCAGCGCCTTCACACTGGCCTGGTTATCAGCCGTGTAAAAAGCCTCGTAAATATCAAGTTTCTCCCGACGGCTTAAGTGGAAACTGAGCGACGCCTCGCGGTTTTTGCGCACCGGGCGGTAGTGAAAACGCACCATTTCAACGCGGTTGCCTCCCAATGCGTCGTTCAGGAGCGCGAGTGCGTTGTCTTGTTCAAAGTCTTGAATATCCGTCATGTTGCCACCGGACGCTTCTGCCGGGGTGAGCATGTTTTCGAAAACACCCTTGTCATCGCTGGGTATTATTGAGTGGATCTTGTCCCAACAACGTATTTGGACAAAGACTACGCCGCCTGTGTTTTCAAGAATCCAGTCTTTAAAAACGTGTGCGAAACGGATGGACAGTCCCAGTCCATAATTGTCTCGGAAACCAGCATCAAGGGCTTCTATGGAGGGGCTGGTTGGCAACCACACGTTTGGGAGGATGAAAGGGTAGGTACAGCTCATACGCATGACACTGCTGAAAGCAAGGCTATCGGCCTGCTGCTCGGCAAAAAATCTTCCAAAGTCTACCCCGTCTATTTCTACTTGTGCAGCCAAACGGCCCGCATTGGGGCGCATTAGATAGCTCAGGCCCTGCGGACTTATCAGCATCCTCCGTGCATCGTTCAACACAAATGGGCTGGCGATGAGCATGGGGATTTTGGCTTCGCGCTCGGGTTGCCGATATTCGGAGGTTTTTCGTGAAAAATAGCCGTGGGTGTTTTCGTTCAATTGGTGTTCGAAAAGATAGCCCCGGTCTTTGCGGTAGGAAAAATTGCCAGAACGGAAACTGGAAATCGGAAAAAACAGATCGTTCGAAACAACGGCGAAACTGATGGCATTGAGCAGGTCTTTGCCCATGTCCTCTACTAAGATTGGGTCTTGCGGGGCAAGGATGTCGCCTTCAGCATGTCGGAGCATGGCTTCCCGGATGTGGGCAGCGCCGAGCAATCCACCAGATGCCCCAGTGATGAGGGCCGTTTGGCGCAAGAGTTTGCCCCCGGTGGCGATGTCAGCTTTTTGAAGGGTCTGCATGGTCCAGAGTGCCGAACGGTGGCCGCCTCCGCTGACACATACGAGCAGAAGTTTGGGGCGAGGGTTTCCGGGTGTTCGGTTTTTGGCGAGCCAGTTTTCCAATATCTCGATGGTGGCGGCGTGGTCGCTTGCGATGTTTTGGGGCGAGCCTATTTTCTCAATCTCGGCGTAGTTGTACACTGCGCGATTTTCCTTTTGATAATCAAGGCCGTAGGCACGGTTTCGGTAATTGAAAAAGCCCCAGCCTGTGAGCAAATTCACGGTAAATATCAGTCCCAAAAACACCGCTGTGCCCCACTGGCGAAACCAAAAGCGAATGGCTCCATAAAGGCCCATCACGATGCTTGCAAACAAGTACAGCGTTGCCCCTGCCGGAATCCGCGCCCAGGTGCTGTCCATGAACGCGCCTTGCACCATGAGCAAAAAGAGTGCGGCGATCAGCACCACCACGGCATTCCAGTGGTTTTGGCGGAATACATCCTCCAGTACCCGAGGATCGTAGTGTGCAACGCTGCGTACCAAACGCGGGCGACAACGTTCCGTCAGATAGGTATCCACCCGCCAGCGTGTAACGCCCATTTGGATTTCTCGCACGCTGGGCAGTCGTTGACTGAAAAGCAAACGACCGCCTGGGCGGGGAACCCAGTTGAAAGAATTCAGGTCTTTGTTGGTCAGGTGGAAATAAGCCGCCAGAACTCCCGTGATGGCAGCTGTGCCGGAAAGGAATCCCGCAATGTTCCAGCCTATTTCTGGGGAGGAAGTGAGTTCGTCATGCGATTGAAACCAAATTGTGCAAACGAACCACACGGCCAAATAAGCCAAAGGAATGAGGCTGTTATTGAGGCAAAACTTGGTAAACGGCGCAGCCAATGTTGCCAAAAAAGGAAAACGGTTGGAACAGAGCAGGTAAGCTGTCAGGTGCCAGGTCATTACCAGTCCGCCAAAAGTCAGCCCGCTCAGAAAAAAACTCCAAAAGTTGACTTGTCCGTGATACTCTGGGGTGAGCATGAGGTAGTGCATCCCAAAAAAACGCCCAACCAGCCCGGTGCTGAAAGCCGCCAAGACAAACCACACCAGCAACAAAACCAAGTGGTTACGCAGGTGAAGCACCAGCAAGCGAACGGGAAACGAGTAGTAGATTTGGCGGAAATTGGTCACGTTTTTGGAGTGCTGTTTTTCAAGTTGAAAGAGGCCGGCATAGGAGCTTTGTAGGTCTTTGGCGAGAACGTCGAAATTTGGGAAAACGTTTGCGCAATATTAAATCAAATAGCACTCAACGCGCTGCATATTTATAAAGCCCCTGTTTGGTGTCAAAAATTAAAAATACTGATTTGACAAAAATTGGCAAAAACCATTGGGCAAAGGAATCAGGTGGTGTATAAGTTTGTGAAAGCGTGATTGGGAATAAATGTTCGCCACAATATCAAACCGCCCCATTTCGCACGTTGCGAAATGGGGCGGCGGTTATAAAATCAAATATTGCCTCGCAATCAATTCTTCTCCTGAAGTTGATTGGGCGGTTGCTGAGTCCCTTCTTTCTTCTTTTTGTTTTCCAGCATTTTCCTGATAAGCGCCTTTTTTTGTTGCTCTGTTAGCTCGGGTTTCGAGCCATCGGGGCTACTGAGGACTGGGCCACTGCTGGATTGAGCGCTCTCAGGTGGCGGGGCTAACATGCCCTGATTCATCGGTGGCAGCAGCGAACCAGGCTGTCCCAGGGATTGAAGTTTTTGGCTACCAGGTGGCGGAGCGCTCATGCCGGGTGGGAGGCGGTTTTCCCGGATGTACATATTGATATTGTCTCGGCTGCTGGTACTATTTCCATGGCTGCCCAAAATGGGCGCAATGGCCAAGCCCACTAAGCAGGTCAGTTTGATCAAAATATTCATCGAAGGACCGGAGGTATCCTTGAAAGGGTCGCCCACTGTATCGCCCGTGACGGCGGCTTTGTGTGGATCAGAGCCTTTGTAGTACATCTGACCGTTGATTTCGACGCCTTTTTCAAACGATTTTTTCGCGTTGTCCCAAGCACCACCTGCGTTCGACTGGAAAATTGCCCACATCACGCCGCTCACCGTCACGCCTGCCATATAGCCGCCAAGTGCTTCAGCGCCCATAATAAAGCCAACTAAAATAGGGGTGATGATGGTGATAAGACCGGGAGCGAGCATTTCGCGGAGCGCCGCTTTGGTAGAAATATCCACACACTTGCTGTATTCCGCTTTGCCAGTGCCTTCGAGGAGGCCCGGGATTTCGCGGAACTGACGGCGTACTTCTTCCACCATTTCCATCGCAGCCTTTCCCACGCTCTGCATGGCCAACGCGCTGAATACAACGGGGATCATTCCGCCGAGGAAAAGCGCGGCAAGCACTTTTGCTTTGAAAATATTGATGCCTTCGATGCCTGTGAAATCAACATAAGCCGCGAACAGCGCGAGCGCGGTCAAAGCCGCAGAAGCGATGGCAAAGCCTTTGCCGATGGCTGCTGTGGTATTGCCCACAGAGTCGAGCACGTCGGTGCGGTTGCGTACTTCTTTTGGCAATTCGCTCATTTCAGCGATCCCGCCAGCGTTGTCTGCTATGGGGCCAAAAGCATCAATGGCCAACTGCATGGCCGTGGTAGCCATCATCGCTGAAGCAGCAATGGCTACGCCGTAAAAACCAGCCAGTTCGTAAGCCGACCAGATTGCGCCAGAGAACAACACGATGGGCATCCAAGTTGACATCATGCCCGTGGCCAAACCTGCAATAACGTTGGTGGCGTGGCCGGTGCCAGATTGACGAACAATGTTCATCACCGGCTTTTTGCCCAAGCCCGTGTAGTATTCGGTAATAGCCGAAATCAGGGAGCCAACGATGAGGCCCACCATAGTTGCATTGAAAACGTTGGTGCTGGTGATGGTCTGCAAGCCTTGACCAAAGAAACGCATGCTCATGGTCTCTGGCAGCATCCACTTGATTATAGGGAAACAAACCACGGCAGTAAGAATAACGCTCACCCAGTTGCCCGTGTTGAGCGCACGCTGAACGGTGTCTGAATCGGCTTCAGCACCATCTTTAACCCGAACAAATTGCATCCCCACAATGGAGAGCAGTATGCCTAGGCCAGCAATCATTACCGGCAAAAGTATGGGGCCGATGCCACCAAAAACGTCATCAATGCCTCCAGAGTCCCGGATCACCGAGTTTCCGAGCACCATGGCCGCAAGCACCGTTGCAACATAAGAGCCAAACAAGTCGGCGCCCATGCCAGCCACATCGCCCACGTTGTCGCCTACGTTGTCGGCGATGGTAGCAGGGTTGCGCGGGTCGTCTTCCGGAATGCCGGCTTCGACTTTGCCCACAAGGTCAGCACCCACGTCGGCTGCTTTGGTGTAAATGCCTCCGCCAACACGTGCAAAAAGTGCGATGGACTCAGCGCCCAGCGAAAAGCCAGCAAGCACTTCGAGTACCCGTGTCATGGTGCGAGGGCCATCGGCTCCGTATGTGCCGCCCATAAAAAATACATAAAAAACCGCGAACAACGCACTCAAACCCAGTACTGCCAAGCCTGCTACGCCTAAGCCCATTACCGAGCCGCCTTTGAACGAGACTTTGAGCGCCTGTGTGAGGCTGGTGCGGGCGGCTTGGGTGGTGCGCACGTTGGCTTTCGTGGCCACGCGCATACCGAGGTTGCCGGCCAATGCAGAGAAAAATGCACCAATGACAAAGGCCACGACTATAAGCGGGTGACTCGTTTCGGCCTGTGTGCTGAGCCAGCCAAGCAGCAGGCCAGCCACTACGACGTATATGCCGAGAATGCGGTATTCCGCTTTGAGAAAGGCCAAAGCACCGTCGGCAATGTGTTTGGCAATGCTTTGCATCTTTTCGTCGCCAGCGTCTTGTTTTGTCACCCACTTTTGGAGGATAAACATGTACACGAGACCCACGACCCCGAAGATTGGTAATAAATAAACCAGAGAGCTCATCCCTTTAAATTTGTTTTGACGTGAATAAAACTAGGTCAGAAGTTGGGAGGCAACTTCAAATTGCCTCCTAACTTTGTAAAAAACGGGTGCAAAAGTAGAGAAAGAATCTTTCTGGGCGCAGGAAAGTTGAAAGTTCGCGGCGACTTCATTTTAACATGCGGTCAACAACCAAAACCTCTGGGTCGTTTTTGATGTATGCGGGGACTTGAGTGCCAGTTCGATCTTTGAAAACCGCGAATTTTACACCCCGCTGTTTCAATTCGCGGAATAGGGTTTCATCAGGACACCCTTCATAAACACTCCGGTTGCAGTAAAACATCGCGTCAATCTCCTCCAGTCCATGAGCATTTAAAAGCACATAGCCTTCTGGGACCAACTGATCCAATTCCCTGTAAACCACAATATTACCTTGTCTGATCTCCAGCTCAGCAGCGGGCGCCATAGAAGTGTTTTCTCGCAAGACGTGGTAAGCGTAAAGCAGACCAGGGCGCAAGGATGCAATGACAAGTGCATATAATACCAATAAAGCAGGTACCCAAGGGCGGCGCAGGGTGCTGAAATTGCTCAAGAATTTTTCTGCAAAAACCCCAATGGCCACATATACCAGTGGGGCGACGCAAAAGGTGTAAGAAATCACCTTGGTCTGGGCAACAAATGAAAAGAAGAAATAAGGCAGGAAAATGAAGATTCCGAATGGCAGGAGCAAACGTGCCGGAGGGGTTGGGCGACCCCATAAGACAGCCACCAGGCCCAAGGGTACTGCTGCCCAAAGTTTGGGGCCAAAATGCTCGTCCAAAAGTTCAAAGTAGAAATTCCAGTCGCCTCTATGCCCCTCTACCACCTTCCAAATGTGTTTTGCATTGTATGCCATTTCGAAGGCGTATTCTTTAGGGAATTTCCAATAGGCATACAACTGCCAGGGCAAAACCACCAGCAATGTCAGGCCAAAAGACCAGAGCATGGGGAGGTAAGCGCGGGGTCGGTTCCAATCGGCAGAGGCAAGGAGCCATGCCATCCAGGCGCCAAATACCAGGCCTCCAGTCAGCCATTTGCACAAAATCGCGCAGCCCGAAAAAAGCCCTGCCAACAATGCCCAACGTAATTTTTGCTTCCCGGAAACCGCATATTCAAAAAACGCCCAGGCACTACAGCCCATATAGAATGAAAATGCCACATCGTTGTGGTCCATGCCATAAGTGCCTGTGGTGAGTTCCAGTTGGAAGAAAGCAAAAGTCCAAAGCAGCGCTGCATAGTAACCCGCGTTTTTGCTGAATAAGATGGCCCCGATCCGATAAATCGGCAGCACCATCAACGACCCCATGATTACACTGGGTAAGCGCAACGCCCACTCGTTTACGCCAAACATTTTCATGCTCACAGCCATCTGCCAAAGAAACAAAGGTTGTTTGTGCAACCAAATGTGGCAATGCGCCCAGTCTTTGTCGTAATTTGGCAATGGCAGATCAACGCGCAGCATAGGCTTGAACGGGTATTCCATCATATTCTTTGCCACGAGTGCATGAAACCGCTCGTCCCAGAGGTGCAAATAAGTATCAAGGGAGGTAATGCAAAAGCGCAACAGAAATGCTGCAACGAAGAGTGAAAACAAGGCGAGCCTATTGCGCCCTTGTTGCCAAAACATAAAACTTAGCAGTGCTGCGATTACTGTTCCAGAGAAAAAATATTGCCAAGAATTCATGTCGGAAAAGTAGGGTTAAAACCCAATAGGGTAGGAGTACTTCCCTATTAATTGTAGGTCAGCACTTACATCATTTCATTATGCAGTATCGCTACTTTGCCACAAAGATCGTCCCTGCGCCCAAGGGTATGCCCTGTGGTGTTTTTAACCAGAAATGGTACGCCCCATCGGGCAGATTGTCCCGGTCAATTCGCAACTGTGCGCCGCTAAAGGCAATCGAGCGCAGTTTTTTTCCCAAGTTGTCAAACAGCTCAAAGACCATGTTTTGTGCATCCGGTAATTGGCCATTGATGGTCAGAAGTGTTGACTCGAGAAAAGGATTGGGGGAAATTCGCAGGACGGGCGAATCCTTTGGGCGTTTTTTAACTGGAGTGGTAGCCGAGCTGGTTCGGTAAATGCCATCCCCTTCTTGGGGCGAAAAAAGATACCGCGCTGGGTTGAGCGAAAAATTGACATTGGCCGAACCATTGGTGGGCAGTGCGGCATAAATGTCAAAGCTTTGTCCTCCATCTGACGATACCAATGCGCAGTTTGGGGTATCATCGTAGGCAAAAACCAAACCATCCTCGTTGACAATTGGATTGTAAACCAGGTAATCGTGAAAGGGAGGGATTGAATCCCAGGTCACGCCGCCATCGAACGACTTGAAAAGTGCGGAGGGAAAGCCGCTCGTAACGTATAGACCTCCATTGGAAGCAAGAAAAGGGCTGCCCGAAAACCCATGGTCAGCAATTTTTACCCAGGATTGAGCCTCGTCGAAAGATTTATAAACACCGTCTGACCGCGTAGAAAACAGGCTGCCGTCCGGCATAAAAAGGAGGTTTTCAAGATAAAAATTGGGTTGCGGCTGCCAATTTTGGCCGCCATCGCTCGACTTGTAAAAGGCCTGCGATTCACGGATGAATACGGTGCCCGTTTGGGGGCTTACCCAAAGTCGGTTAAAATTGTATTCGGTCAAATTAGGCACTTGCAGCAAACTGTGCGACTGGCCTTCGTCCGTGAATTTCATAAGGTTTAGCCCCGTCCAAAGATACCAACTGCCGTCAGGAGCGGTTTGAAGGGAATGTTGGCCTGAAGTGTAGGAATTATAATTCACTGCTTCCCATTTCAAATGCCAAGTATCTCCGCTGTCATTGCTATAAAAAAGTCCATCGGGAGTAAGTGTCAGCATCCGGGTGTCGTCTATATGTTTTAAATTAGAAACATTGGATTTCAGTACTCCATTGGCCGAAAAATGCCATGTCGCTCCATCATTGTCGGATCGGTGCAAACTTCCGCCGTGACCGCGCAGCGCAAAAACCGATCCTTCGGCTGTGGGAAAAAAAAGGTTGAGTTCGTTTTGGCCGCTATCGGTTAGTGGCAGCCAAGTCAAGCCATTGTCGTCGGAATATTTTGACAAAAACCATTCAAAAGCAAACACTCGCCCCGTGATGCTTACTCCCACCGATACTTCCCGCCCAGAATTTGGAAACATCGGATCAATGCCCGTCCAACTCACGCCATTGTCCAAAGAACGCCAGAGAAGGTCCCTCGCGCCCATAAAAATGACCCCATTTGGCCCAAAAGACCATTGGTACGGGTGCGACAATGCATCGTCTTCAAACAGCACCGACCAGTTTAGGCCATTGTTGGACGACACCCACACGGTACTTGCATTCGCTGCTTTTTGCCACGCATATACGTCGCCCGTGTTCGGGTTGTAGACAAAACCACCAGATGCGTCCGTAATATTGGTAACCATGTTCCAAGTGCCACCATTGTCAATGGAGCGCAGGATGCCGCCTGATACGCCAATTAATATCTCCCCGCCGGGCAATGCATAAATAGTATTGTGAGAAATAGTGCTGATTTGACTCCAGGTTTCGCCGTTGTCTGTGGATTGGTGCAACTTGTTGAGTTTACCCGCATACAAATTGCCATCCGCCCCCACCACCAATGACCATGTCCATGAGTCGGCAGGTGTCAAGGGCATTTTCTGCCATTGAAGGCCACCATCTGAAGAGCGGTAAAGATCGTTGTGGAACGTTTTCATAAACAAATAGCCCTTTTTGCCGGAAAAAACAAGGCTACAGCCTCCTGCAGGTCCTTCCAATTTCTGCCATGATTGTGCCTGGAGAAACAAGGGAAAACAGTAGAGAACCAAGATCAAAAAATGGGAAACTGATTTCATGCACGGGTCTTTTTGTGAAATAATCCAGTAATTCGAGCAGTAAAACTACGCTTTTTTCTGTGCAGCCCCGGGACGCGGAACCACTCGTCTCAAGCAGTTATCTTTGCAACTAAAAAACATGGCCGCACTCCTCCGATTGCTTTTCGCCGCCCTCTTGGTGGGGCTGTTTATTACCGGGATTTTTTATTTCATTGCCAACGTGTTGGGCAGTATCGCCTTTAATCCTGCCTCGCGGGCCTGGAAAGAATTGCTCGCCAAACTGCGCGGTCGTTTGAATATGCGAAATGAACTACGCACCAAGGGGATGCCCGAGCTGCTCAATGCCTGCGATTCCGAAACCCTCTCACATCTTTCCTTGAAGCCTAAAATGCTGAAAAAAGCCGGCTGGCGCGATCCCATTTTTGAAGGCTTTTTCAGCACCATTTATCAAGAACCAGTAATGGTATTTGCGGGGCAAAAAAGCGGGAAGACCTCGGTCGTTGTGGCAAAAACCAGCGATAAAGAGTTCGTTTTCAGACAAAAAGGGAAAGAAACAGAAATCTGGCAGGATGATAAGCCGTATGCTGTTTTGGTAGACGGTGTGTTGCTCTCCAGCAGCAAACAAAGCCAAATGCTGGCAAAATTGGAGACCGACCCCGAACTTCGCCAATGGCCTGTGTTGCTTGGCCAAAGTGATGCTGCTACCATTACCAATGGACAGCGCACCGTGTCGCCCATACCCAGGGCAGTCACACTACTGCGCAATCTCTCGCCTGAAGAGGAGCAGGTGCTGTTGGTGTTGGCGGTGGTGCAGGGGCTTAAATAAATATCCAATGTCCAAGGAGGAATGTCCAATGTCCAAGTTGGCGTCGCAAATAGCCGCTCACGTTGAATTCATCGCATTGAGGAACTAAAAATGCCAAACGCAGGGCTTATTGGACATTGGACATTCCCTATTGGACATTGGACATTTAAAAAAAAATCCCAGCCACCCAACCTCCCGGCCAACCCCTGCGTAAAGTCTTGCGAACACAAACAAATAAACACCCGTACGCTTCCGCCGGAGGCCAAAAGCGGCCTTCGGCGGGAGTTTTAAACAGGAAAATGTAAAACCGCAAAATGTAATACCGCAAAATCAAGCACCTCAATACCCAAAACGTAATATTCAAATTGTAAAACAACTTTGAACCTCGACCCGCAACTTCTACAAGCGGCCAATGAAGGCGACCGCAAAGCACAGTACGCGCTCTACCGCTCGTGCTTTCCAGTGCTGATGGCGGTGTGTATGCGTTATCGGCGCAACCAACAGGACGCGGTGTCGGCGGTGAACAACGGTTTTCTCAAAATCATCCTAAACCTCGACCGTTACAAGCGCGATGAGGTGCCATTTGAAGCCTGGATTCGGCGGATTATGATTAATACGGTGATTGATGAATTCCGCCGCGAAAAGAAATGGCGCGAACTCACAGTATTTACGGAAGACATCGAGCGGGTCTATCCCAGCGAACCGATTGATTGGAACGAGGCCGACCTACGTCTTGATGTTCAACACATTGAAGCCTTGTTGCAACGGCTTCCGCCCATGACCCAGAAGGTTTTCAATCTCTTTGCAATTGATGGATTCAGTCACCATGAAATCAGTGATATGCTCGGCATGAGCGAAGGCACGTCTAAGTGGCACGTCAGCAATGCCCGAGCACAACTACAATCTTGGATAAAAACGGAAATGGTGGTTGGGTGAGGGTTATTTGGGGATTTGAGGTGCCAAAGCCAAATAACCAAACCGCCAAATCCACCAGTCACCAATAAACCAGTCACCAGTCAAGAAGATGGAAAATATAGACGACCTGATGCGACAAAAATTTGACTCCGACGATCCGGGGGAGCGTTTCGAGTTCCGGGAGGAATACTGGGAACAAGCCCAAGCCTTGCTCGAAAAGGAGGAGGATAAGCGGCGCAGAAGATTTTGGCTCTTCATCGGGCTGGTGTTGGCAATGGCCTTGCTTGCCTGGTTATTGCTTGTGCAGCGACCTGCTGGAAATTTGTCGCAGCACAAAGTAGGAGAGCAGGATTCAATTTTTTCGACCGGTAAAATGGAGCACTCAGGCAATACTGATGGAAAACCGACTTTAAGCGAGCAAACAATTAAATCATCAGGTTCTAAGGATCAAACAAAGGTTGGAACCAACCAACGCGAAAACATGCATGTTAGTGAAAATATAGCAGGGTTTCGGACTTCAAAAAGCGTGGCAAGCACAGAAGCATCACAAAAAAGTCTGGAGGGTAAAAATGCGACTATAAACGTTGGTAGTACCGATCAGCGCCAGAAAGAAATCCCCGAACTCGACGACCAATCCACCAGTCCAACAATCACCAGTCCACCAATCACCAATCCACCAATCACCAACCACCAATCCACCAGTCCACCAATCACCAACCACCAATCCACCAATCCACCAATCACCATTCCACTAACCATCATCCCAACGCCACTGACCCCTGTGGCATTACCAGAGCGTATTTTTCAGCCTCGGAAACTGCCTACGGTGGCCAAGGAGCCGATTGCAGCGAAAATCAAACCTGTTCAGGATCAAGGTTTTTCGTTCGGCTTGTCGCTGGCCGGAGCGGCGTATCAGCAAACCCAAACACTTGGCCCTTGGGCAGGCTGGGCTGTTGGTGCATTTGGAGATTATCGTTTGGACAAAAACTGGTCGCTAATGCTGGGTCTGCAAGCGCGTTTTGTGCCTGGCTACGCGGCACCGTCAGATTCGTCCAATCCCAATCAGGTGGAGCAATTGCACTACTCGTTTGGCTTCAAAAGCGAGCAATGGAAACGTGAAACCCGCGGACTACATTATCTCGAAGTTCCATTGTCGGCGCATTGGCACAAAGGCCCTTGGGGGCTGGAAGGTGGCGGCGCAGCAGGCATGCTTTTTTTGGTTCAAAATCGAACGGAATACACCGTGGAGTCTTCTTTGGGAGGAGCAAAAACCACGGTCAAAAAATTTGTAAAAGGGGACTCCGAGCCTTACAACCGAAACTATTTCTCGGCGTTTGCCGGGGCGGAGTATCGTTTGAGCCGTCGGTTTTCCTTGATGACACGGGCGCAGTACCGTTTCACGCCAGTCTTCAAAATCTTAGGGGAGGGGGTTAAAAACGATGGTTTGGGTAATGTAGAATTGGGGCTGAGGGTTCGTTTGTTTTAAAAACTGAGCAATAACTATGAGAAAAATACTTGAACACCTAAGCAAGAATGAACCGCAGAGGCGCGGAGACCCCAAGTGTATAAAAATCAATCCTCTGCGCCTCTACGCCTCTGCGGTTTACTATGCTCGATTGCTTATTTCTATTACACTCGCCGCCACAATTTGGTCGGCTTGCTGCAAATCCGAACCGCCCGATGGCGGATTTGATACGCCTGTGTTTTCTGTCGGATTTGAAGCCGATAGCAACACGACAGCGGGTATGACGGCAGGTGTGGACGGCAAATACCTCTTCACAAGGGTTGAGCAGGGTTCTGACAATGTACTGGTGATGTCTGGCGCGTTTGCCGACGCGGATTGTCCAATTGGCAATTGCCCTGAAAGTGTGAAGTTTGAATTCAAAAATGAGTGGCTGGAAAATTTTGTCCGCCCTGATTCGATTTTTGCGGTTGACCAATCCTGGGAGTACAAATCGCCGCTCAGCGACAGCTTTGCGCTACACACCGTCGTCATCCAATGGGTTACGCCCAATGGATCCGTCCTTCGTTCCGATCAGCTTCCCCAACCCCAGGACACATCCGGTTCTTTGTCGCACTTCATCATCTTGGATTCGGAGCCCTGGGAAACGAACGAGCGTGGGGAGAAGACCTGGAAAATGCACGTAGATTTTTCCTGTTGGTTGTTTGACTCGATTCAGAATCAAGAGCAAAAAATAATGGGGAGCGGCGTGATCGCGGTGGGGTATAGGTAAATCGTAAAAAGTTGATGAAGGTTTATAAAGTTTATAAGGGTTGATGATATTCGCTCAAAAAAGCAGGGACTCGCCCCTTTTCGAGTGCAAAAAATAAACCTTCATCAACTTTATAAACCTTCATCAACCATTTGGGATAGCCTCTTATTATGTTTGCACCATGACGCGCACCAAAACAGACATCCTCGTGCTCGGCTCAGGCATTGCTGGGCTGACTTTTGCCGTTAAGGCCTCCCGACTTTTTCCCGACCGACAAATACTCGTGCTAACAAAAACCGTCGAAGGCGAAAGCAACACACGCTATGCCCAAGGCGGTGTGGCTGCTGTGTGGGACCTCGAAAAAGACAATTTTGAAAAGCACATCGCCGATACCCTGGATGCGGGCGACGGCCTTTGCAAAACGGACATCGTGCGCATTGTGGTGGAAGAAGGCCCTGAACGCGTACGCGAAATCATCGGCTGGGGCGCCCATTTTGACAAAGAAAAAGGTTCCTCCGAATACGATCTCGCCAGGGAAGGCGGCCACTCCGAACACCGGATACTCCATTATAAAGACCTCACGGGCTGGGAAATGCAGCGCACCCTCATGGAAGAGGCCAAAAAATATTCCAATATCACCATATCTGAACACTGCTTTGCACTTGACCTCATCACGCAGCACCACCTGGGGCGCATGGTCATCCGCGTTACACCAGACATAGCGTGCTATGGTTGTTATGCGCTCAACAAGCAGAATGGCGACATTGATACTATCCTTGCACGGGTCACAGTGCTATGCACGGGCGGTGCGGGACAGGTGTACAAATCCACCACCAATCCGGTCATTGCAACAGGAGATGGTGTGGCAATGGCCTACCGCGCCAAAGGCCGGGTAGAGGGCATGGAGTTCATACAATTCCACCCTACCGCGCTCTACAACCCGGCGGGCGACAACCCCTCGTTTCTTGTTTCAGAAGCAGTGCGAGGTTTTGGCGGAATCTTAAAAACCGCTGAGGGCGAGGAGTTTATGCAGCATTACGACCCCCGCCTCTCGCTCGCTCCGCGCGACATTGTGGCCCGCGCAATAGACGCTGAAATGAAAAAACGAGGCACGGAGTGTATGTATCTGGATTGCCGCCATTTGAACAAAGAAGATTTTTTGGCGCATTTTCCTACCATTTATGAAAAGTGCAAAAGCATCGGCATTGACCCGATGAAAGATATGATTCCAATCGTACCTGCCTGCCATTACACTTGCGGGGGCGTTTTGGTGGACGAATACGGACATACAAGTATCCATCGGCTGTACGCTGCGGGCGAATGCACGAGTACCGGCTTGCACGGGGCCAATCGCCTGGCCTCCAACTCATTGCTCGAAGGCATGGTGTTTGCCCACCGCGTGGCGCACGATCTGGTGGGGAAATTGGAAGGCTGGGAATTTCAAGAAGGGGTGCCAGACTGGAACGCAGAGGGAACCACGGACCCACAAGAAATGGTGCTTATCACGCAAGGATTAAAGGAATTGCGCGAAATCATGTCATACTACGTTGGCATCGTGCGCTCCAATGTGCGTCTAAAACGCGCGCTCGACCGCCTCTTTCTGCTCTACCAAGAGACGGAGGAACTATACAAAACAACCACCATCAGCCCACAATTGATGGAACTTCGCAACCTCATCACGGTGGCGTATCTCATTACCCGCTCCGCCTCGCACCGCCGCGAAAGCCGGGGCTTGCATTATACCACAGATTACCCGGAACAGCTGCCGTTTGTGGAATATTCGGTGCTTTGATTTACGATTTACGATTTTGGATTTACGATTTTGGATTTACGATTTACGATTTTTTTGATCCGAAGAAGGCATGATTCATCCCTTCTTCGGATCAAAAAAATCGTAAATCGTAAATCGTAAATCGTAAATCGTAAA
>CAZPTQ010000125.1:0-16104 GCA_964589365.1 uncultured Saprospiraceae bacterium | reverse complement strand
CTCTGCTCAGGTCGAGAGCACCGTAGGGATCGCAAAGGCTACTTGGAACTACGCACCAGGATGCACCGACTCCGTAACGTATTGCCAAAGCTTTACGTACCTGCCCTTCGACAGCTACCGCCACGTCCTGACGGTGGTGGACAGCAACGGCTGCACGGCCCGAGACGAAGTACTGGTGATCGTCAAGAAGGCCCGCCAGGTCTACGTCCCCAATATTTTCAATCCCAACTCTTCAGAAAACTACATCGTCACCGTCTTTGCTGGTATTGACGTAGCCAAGGTCAACTCCTTCTTCATCTTCGACCGCTGGGGCGATGAAGTCTTCGAGCAGCTCGATTTCCTACCAAACGACTTCTCCAAAGGCTGGAATGGCACCGTGCGCGGGCAGCCCGCACAGCTCGCCGTCTACGTCTGGTATTGCGAGGTCGAGTTCATTGACGGAGAAACCAAACTATTCAAGGGAGACGTGACGCTGATACGTTAGGAACGCGACACCAATAAGTTAGTCATTTTAGGTCAAGCATTTTTTCATCAGACAACACTATTTTTCTGCGAATAGTGGGGCTATTTAAAGAAAAATAGCGGCCGTATGATGGAACAAAGGGTGGCATCAAATGACTAAGTTATTGATGCCGCGTTCCTTAGGACAAGATTTGATCAGCATTAAACTGCAGAACAGGACAATCTATAAACATGAGTCATCCCGGATTTTTTGGGGTAACTCATGTCATTTTTTCTGAACTTAGGTGATGTCAAGGTGGTAGGTAAAAACGAAGGGCTGCTTCCTCGGTTTGAGGAAGCAGCCCTTCGTTTTTACTAAATCCAAGCGAGCAATCTAAGGAGACACCTTCATCAACTTGTTTTCGGAACTTCCTTCCGAGTAAATTTCTTCGCGCGTACGGTATTGCACGCTATTAAGTAGTTTGATGAGCTCGTCGCGTGCGATTTTGTACTCCTCGAACAATTGTCCGGTAATGGGCAAAGGCTGCGGGAGATTGAGGCGCAAGTGATCCACTTGGCGGCCATTTTTCCAAAAACGGAAACAGACGTGTGGTCCGGTGGCCAGACCCGTGGAACCGACGTAGCCAATTGTCTGGCCTTGTGCGACGCGAGTTCCAGGGCGAATTCCTCGAGCAAAACCGCTCATGTGCAAGTACTGCGTTTCGTAGGCTCCATCGTGACGGATGCGCACAAAATTACCATTGCCGCCACGTCGGGTGGCTTCGATAACGGTGCCTTCTGCCACAGAGATTATGGGAGTACCGTGCGGTGCGGCATAATCAGTACCAAGGTGCGCTTTATGATACCCCAAGATTGGGTGCAAACGATTCATATTGAAGCGGCTGCTGATACGGCTTACTTTGACCGGGGCCTTGAGAAACGCCTTTCGTGCAGGCCGGCCATCGTAGTCGAAGTAGTCGGTTTTTTGACCTTCTTTTTTGAATTGGAAAGCATAAGACTCTTTGCCTTCACGCTCATAAACAGCTGCAATAATTTTGCCGGTACCGACCGCTTCTCCTAGAACAAAGTGCTGCTCGTACACAACTTTGAAACGGTCGCCTTGCTTTTGATGGTAGAAATCAACCGAAGAGGCCAGCACGTCAATCATCCCATCGGCGAGTTCGTCGGAAAGGCCGTTGTCGGTAAGTGCCTGCCAAAAGCTTGTTTCCAAAACACCCGATGCTGCCACAATTTCGGTACGAACGTCGCGATTCACAACTTCCACCCCGTAAGGCTCTTGCAGCTTAAAAACCGTGTATTGGTAGGGGGATGGCTCGTAAATCATCATCTCTGGTGCTTGGCCTGGCTTGCGCGAAAGAAACCGAAGGGGGCGGCCTACCCGGAGGGAGTTGATTTTGAACTTGTCTTTGCAGTTTTCCACAAGTTTGTTCACCTGTGGATAGCTGAGACCTGCTGCTTCCATCAAGATGGTGCCGAGCACGTCGCCGCGCTGCAGTTCTTTTTCGGAGAGAGAATACTCGTCCATAAAAAAGCCCCAACGGAGGTTTTGTGTTTCGAGCGGAAGGCTTGAAGAAGCAGTAGCAGCTGAAACAGCAGCTGATGTAGTTTTAGCAGGATTGGTCTGGAAGTAAGTGAGTGTTGCGGCAAATATGCCTGCGGTGATGGCCGTGCTTGCGGCGATGAACGAAGATTTTTTTGCAAAAAAAATCTGCGCACGCCGCAGCCATCGCTCTGGCTTTGAGTCTAGATTCACGATAGAAAAGGACGATTAAGAAAACGGTGTAGTACTTTCACTCGCCGTAGCGCTAATCGCGCTTCGGCGGGTGAAGAGGCAAATGTAGCATTGCGTTTGGGTTTTTATCTAACCGAGGGCGATTTATTATCAACAGGGTATACCAGGTTTTTTTTCCAGGATGTGGAAAACACATAAAAAAAAGCCACGACTCCGCTAACGGAGCCGTGGCTTGAAACGTGTACTTCGATGGTTCTTACTCTGATTTTATGACCTTCAAAGTCTGTACCGCACCATCTGCTTCGATGCGGAGCATGTAGAAGCCGGGCGCAAGGCCAGTGGTGTGAAGCGTGTATTGTTCCTGCTCGCCGGCAAATTGTTGGGCAATGACTTTTTGGCCGCTCAGGTTGTAGAGTTGGAGATTGACTTCCGTAGCGGACTGGGCCAGGAACACATCCAGGTTTTCGGAGAATGGGTTGGGAGCGACGTAGGTTGCCAACGCTTGTTCTTCCGTGGAGAATTCGTCTCGCTGGCCAATATAGCCGTTAGGTGGCTTGGAAAGGCTATTTGGGTCAGCGGTGACCCTTATTATTTGAAAATATGGACTCCCACTGATCCAACGTAGGCGACCTATTGAATTATATTCGTACATCTCAAAAGTAGCAATGGTCAGGCTTTGAATTTTAACATCAAATATTTCGCCCTCAACTGGCCCATTTGGATTGCCTGGCTGTCCATCAATAAAAAATTCAAATGGCGGCGTGGCTGGAATAGTTATGACCGCTATTTTTGATTTCAGGCCGGTTGGCTTTTCCACATTAAACTGCCGATAAGGGCTACCGGTTTTACGTTGAACTCTAAAAACATTGGTTGAGCCATTTAACGAAAAATCACATTCTTCTCCTGAGGAATCAATGGTGCAGGTAGCAGATCCTTCTATTGGACTAATTCCACTCACTATCAGATCATGAATGATGGTGTCAAATTCCGAAATCGTAGCTTTATACTTGCTATCTGTTCCATCCTGACAAATAGCACAAACGGTAGCATTATAGGTTTCTCCTGGTACAAGATTATTAAAGGTTGTGGAAGGGGCTTGAAATGCTGGTATTACCACATTGCCAATCAATGATCCATCGCTGGATCGAAAAATCTTTACACGGTGATCTGCAGTAGGCACTGTTGGAATCCAGGCTAAGGTAACCCAGGTTGCGCCTATGGACTGAACGTGAAAATTGGTAGGGGCCGCTAAATCACAGGTATCTGTTGTGACTGAAAATGAAACGCTTTTTGCCAAGACAGGCACCGATGCATTGCCCAAAACCAAAAAAGGAGACAGGCCCAAAAGCACCAGAAGGAAGATTTTTCTGCACATAAAGTTTGTGTTTAAGTTAAGAAGTAAGAACCGATGCAAAGTTAGCAGGGAGGATTTCGAAAAAATAGGACACTTTTGCCGACTCATTCCGAGCCGAGATTTATGACGAATTCCTACTTGCTTGAGGTCATTAAAGCATTGCAGCCCGAAGAACGGGAAGAAATGGCCCTACTTCTAAGTGCTCCCCAACTTAACATATCTGGAAATGCAAAAGAATTGGTGCGATTATTTCAAATAATCCTGGATACGGCACCTGAATTCTCTGAGCATTTGCTCCATAAATACGAGGTGTACTTTCAAATTTTCTCTGAACCATCAATGGTGCAGGGGAAGTTAGAGAAGCTCATGGCTGAGCTAAACAAACTGCTGCGCAGCTATGCGTTGGCCAAAAAGTACTTTTTAGAAAACAACCAGCTACAGCAACACATTGACTGGTCCATTTGGCTTAGAGCGCGCGGGTTAGGAGAACGATCCAGACAAGTTATAGCGAAACTACAGGCCCAAAAAAATAAGGATGCCTCCGAGTCTCTTTTGAAATATCGCGCAAACTTTTTAGCCTCAGAAGAAAAGCACGAGTGGGAAAGTACGCATAATCAACTTAAGGGCGATTTGGGCATCCCAAATCTTATCTACGATTTGGAACTTTATTACCAAAATTATCGAACGGAATTGATCAACCGTTACTTGAACCAACAAAAAGGCCCACAATTGCCGGATTTGGTTTGGAGGAATAAAGAAGACGATTTTTGGCAAGCAGAAAGTGTGCTTTTGCGAATTTCTACAGGAATTAACACAATAATGGGCAAAAGCCAGCCTAGCGTCGAGGAGTTTCAGCATTTAATGCATATATTACAAAATGATGGTGCTGCCCTCTCCTTTGAAACCCTTGCCCAGTTCTATGCCTACTTGCGCAATACCTGTACTTTATTGATTGATGGGGGAAACATGGAGCTTATCCCTGTACTCCATGCAATTCATAAAGATAATCTTGAACGGCAATATTTCTTTATCAATGGAGAAATGTCTGCTAATGCATATATAAATTTAGTGCAGATAGCCACCCGGGCGAGACAATCGGAGTGGGCAAAAAAATTCACAGAAGATTACAAGGGTTTAATTATCGGGGGTGATGAAGACCAGTTCTTTTATAGCCTTAACTTGGCTCAATGCCTTTTTGCCGAAGGTAAATTTGAGGAGGCCTTAAACCATATCCCCGATGCTCCTTCTGCCTCCCACTACCACCACATCGCACGCCGTTTGGAGCTTAAAATCTACTATGAGCTGGACTCCGACCTTCTGCCATACAAAATGGAAGCATTTAGAAAATTCATTGAGCGAACAGCTTCAAAAAATATCGCCCCTAACTTGAAAACGCTCCATGTCAATTTTATTCATTTCCTCCACCAGCTCAGCCAATCCCCCAGAAAAGACAAAAAACGCTCTGCCCTGCTGATTGCTCGAATCAACAGCAAACCACTCGTAGCCGAACGCACATGGCTGCTCGAAAAAGCGCGGGAATTGGCTTGAAAATCTTGCTTGTGTTCATGACTTTCCAGAACACCATTTCTTTTTTGTCCTACTTTACTTGCTGCTTTTGGCTGTTTTTTTTACAGGAAACTGCCTTTTTAATGGACTTTAGTCTTCAGTCCATTCCTATGCATTCGATTTATTGATGGTATGAGCCTCCCAAAGTGTCCTTTTTTCCCAGGGAAGAGGAAGCACACCTTTGTCTGCGTCGTTGCGAATCCTGTGCTATTCGACGCGCTGCAAACAAGCTTTCCTTTTCACTTTTTTAAACTTTTACCATCATGAAAAAATTGATTTTTGTCAATTGCGTACTGGTGCTTGCCGTCATTTTCACTTATTGCAGTAAGCCTGACTTGACCCAAGAGCAGTCTTCTTTGAGCCCTGAAATCAAAGCGGAAAATCGTGGAACCTGTACCCTTACCAATCTAGGTTCCACCACACACAAAGTCAGGATTTGTGGTACCAATCTCAATTCCAACCCTTGCATTAGCTGTGTCCCGTTTACCCTTCCAAGTCCTTTGACAGGTGTATTCCAGTCCCCGGTTAACGGTGATTTTTCAATCATGCTGACCACGCCGATCATCATTTCCATCTCTGCCACCACCGGTGCCCAAACGCTCTTTTTGGATGGCGGAAACGGCAATCCGATCGGACCGATAAATCTTCCTGCAGGCGGATGCCTTAGTTTCTCGATTGATGACAACTGTAATATCACAGCGCTTTAATCTGGAAGGCCAAACTTTAATTGCCCATTATTTTTTCTTCATTTTAACTAAACCAATTTTTATGAAACGGTCAATCTTTTTTTTCGCGCTTCTTATTTCCCTGGGCTATGGTTGTTACCAAGCCAATGATTTACAAACTCCGGCAACGCAATCACAGTCCGCGATTGATAATCCGATTGGTGTAAACACCTCGGACGGAGCTGCAAGCGATCGTGGTCCCAACGTTGACTGTTGTATACAGTTGGTTGTGGCGTCTACCCTCTTTGAAAAAGTAGAAATCTGTGGTGTGGCTAATTCAGTGGATAGTTGTACCCCTTTTACCAACAATTGTGGCACTAGCTCTGGTTTTTTGGAGACTATTATAGGTAAAGACGGAATATTCTGTGTGCCGGTTGATCAACCATTTAGCATCACAAATATTGGCGGGGATCAAATTACAATTTATCTTGCTACTTTTGGAGGCAATACTGCACCTGTAACGTTAGACCCGAATGAATCTGTTTCCTATAGCTATGACTGCAATAATACTCCAGTTGTTTGCAATTGAGAAGCAAAAAACCACTTGAAAACAATTTGAAAACAGTGCTTAATTTTCAAACCGGAAAGGATTGAAAAAAGCTAATCAGCATATTTTTGGGGCAATTTTATTGCGGAGGCGCGGCTTTATGCCGCGCCTCCGTTTTTTCTCGGATGTATTTCGCCATTTTTGACAAAAAACCCCATAGCACAAACGCAAAAGCCAATCTGGCATACATTGCAGCCTATATCCTAAAACATACTTGTCATGCGATTGCCTTTAACCATTTGCCTGATTTACGGTGGTGCGATAGGCCGTGGGCAGGCACCGCAAAACTGTTATTGCCAACTTCCACTGCCACTCATTTCTTTTTTACCACAATCAAATTCACACCCGTGAGTGCCATAAGCGCCTTCTTCTTTGCTTCAATTTCGGCAGGTTTTAAGTAGAAAAAACGGACGCCTACTATGTGCGTCTTGCCATTTTGCTGATAATATTCTTGGTAGTCTTCCTCCTTGAGCAGATTACGGAGCTTGTCGGAATTGTTTTCGTCCGAAAGCGATGCAATGACGAGTATGCACTCACGCCCATTGCGGGCAATATTTACTTTTTCACGTGCTGCTTTTTCCTTCTCTTCGAGCGATTCTTTCGCAGCTTTTTCGAGGCTTTCAGCTTCTGTGGCCGCATTGTCCTCTGTTGCAGGTGTTTCCGGTATAGATTTTTCCGCTTCTTTGGGTGTATCGGTACTTACAATTTCGGTGGATTCATTTTTTGCTTCTTCGGCTACTTTTTTCCGATGCTGCCAATACCAAATACCGGCAGAAAGCGCCGCCAACAACAAAAAGACACCCAAAGCCGTACCAACATTGGAGCTGCCCCCTGAGCGCTCTGGCGCAAAGGTTGGTTCTGGCATTGGAGGTGGTGGGGTGACGGGTATATAGGGTTGGGATCTGGCAGAAATAGTGCTGTTTGAATCCATGACGCTGGAGCTGGTCTGCGGTGTTTCTGTTACCTCCCGCGCGCGGGCAATGGGTGAAAACTGCAAGGGCGGCAGGCCATAGGAGCTCGCGTTGAAATTGGTGGCGTCGGGAAGAAACTGGATTTTCTGGACGTAGTTTTTGTAGAGCCGGCCTATACCGGGCAATGTTACAATTTCGCGCTGGTCAAGCAGATTGCGCATTTTTTCCACAAATTCCTCCACAGTACGGCCTGCATCTTCGGTCGAAAGCCCATGAGCATCCGCGATGTCTGCCGTCAGTAAACCATCATCAATGGTGAGGTTTTCGCTAAAAGCGAGGGTCTTTGCAGGAGGGTTCACCGTGCCGCCAACATAATCTGTGGAGGCAGGAGTGCGTGTGGCTGTGAATCCGCCGAATCCGGGGATCACGAGCGCATCGTGCAAAAAAAGAAGTTTTTCGATGTGGGCTGGGATATCAATCTGCATAGTATGAATCGGCTTGAAGGTTTTCATTTGGGAAATGGTTGGTTGGCTAGTTGTCACATAGCTTTACCAGACTGGGAAGGATTAGAAATCGGGCAAAGGTACGCCCCTCAAATGTACTATGGTTTCAAAAATTTAGATTTGATTTTGCTAGTGCCGCGTCTGCCGAATGATCTATGAATTGGCGTGGCAGATTTTTTGTTCATCAAGGCTTGAGGAGGGCGCTCCCGAAAGCCTTCGGGATTAACCGACGAAGAACCCAGATGAACGGAAAATATGACTGCCAATCCATAGGTCATTCGGCGGACGCGGCACTAGGGCTTACTGTTCTTAAAAAAAAGTCCAACAGTGTCTAAAAAATCCATCTAAAGGGATTGGTGTGCAAATGACAATAAGTTTTACATTTGGCCGCGAAAACAACCAGCGTATATGGACACAACTGGCGAAGTTGGGGCATTCTTCAAATCTGCTTTCTCTGTCGACAACGTGATTTTTGGCTTCGACGGCGGTGACTTGAAAGTGCTCCTCATCCAGCGCGGGCAAGCCCCGTTCAAAGACAAATGGGCATTGCCCGGCGATCTGGTCTATCCAAATGAAGACCTCAACACCGCTGCGGAGCGTGTGCTCGAACAACTGACTGGCCTGCGTGGGGTGTACCTGGAACAGGTCAAAACCTTTGGTGCGGTGAACAGACACCCGCTGGGTCGCGTAATCACAGTCGCCTATATCACGCTTATCAAGATCAGCAACTTCACCGTAACAGCAGCCTCTTTCGCACAATCCGCCCAATGGCACAGTATTGACCAGGTTGGCGATCTGGCATTCGACCACAACGAAATCCTCGAAAGTTGCCTTCGGCGTCTGAAGCGCAAAGTACGCACAGCACCCATAGGCTTTGAGTTGCTCCCCCCAAAATTCACGTTAACCGAGCTCCAACAACTTTACGATTCTGTACTACACTTGCCCAAACGACTCGACAAGCGAAACTTCCGTAAAAAAATACTATCCATGAACCTGCTCGTGGAATGCCCCGAAATGCAAGAGGGCGTGGCGCACCGACCCGCCAAACTCTATCAGTTCGACCGTGAAAAATATGGGCAATTCGTAAATGAAGGTTTTGTTTTTGATATTTAATGGTTTACTGGTGATTGGTTTACTAGTGATTGGTAGATTGGTGATCGGGGAGGTTTTGCTTTGACCAGTCTACCAATCACCAATAAACCAATCACTAATCACCAATAAACCAATCACCAACCACCATGATCAGAATAGACCACATAGGCATCGCAGTGCATAACCTGGGCACGAGCAACGAACTTTTCCGCAAACTCCTTGGAGAAGCCCATTACAAGATAGAGGCTGTGGAAAGCGAGCACGTTTCCACCTCGTTTTTCAAAATTGGAGAGAGCAAAATCGAACTTTTAGAGGCGAGTGACCCGGATAGCCCTATTGCCAAATTTATAGAGAAGCGCGGCGAGGGCATCCATCACATTGCCTTTGAAGTGGACGACCTACGGGCGGAAATAGAGCGTCTCGAAGCCGAGGGCTTTGTGCCGCTCAACCGCGAACCTAAACGCGGCGCTGACAACAAACTGGTGGTTTTCTTCCACCCAAAATCGTCGGGCGGGGTGCTTGTGGAGTTGTGCCAGAGTTTATGAAGTGATGAAGTGATTTGATATGCTCTATCACTTCATCGCTCTATCACTTCATCACTTCATCACTTCATAAACTCCGCGTCCTCCCGCCATCAACCGGCAAATTGATGCCATTGATGTACGAAGCCGCCGGGCTGGCCAAAAACGCTACCGCCGCCGCTACTTCCGATGGCTCCGCAAAACGGCGCATTGGCACCTGATTTTTGAATTGTGTTTCTACCGATTCGGTAGTCGCCGCGTTTGTAGCCGCTCGTTTTTCGATGATTTCCACCAGCCTGCCTGTGCGTGTGAATCCTGGCAGCACGTTATTTACCGTAATGCCAAATTGGCCCACCTCATTGGCCCAGGTCTTCGCCCATGCCGCTACGGCCCAGCGTGTGGTGTTGGATACACCCAGCCCGTCCAAGGGTTCTTTCACAGAGGTGCTGATGATGTTGATGATACGCCCGTAACCTTCCGCCTTCATCCCGGGGAGTACGGCTTGTGCCAGCAATTGGTTGCAAATCAAATGGTTGTGATAGGTCATCAAGAACGCCTCGCCCCGCGCTTCGGTAATGGGACCTCCTGCTGGGCCGCCCGTGTTGTTCACCAGGATATGTATATCTTGATTTTCGAGCAGTGCGGATACTGTTGTCAAAAGTCCTTGGCTGTTAGAGAAATCAACCGTCAAGTAGCCATGCTTTTGGCCTTGTGAAGCATCAAGCGTGGCTAGGGTTTCCTGCAAAGCAGATTCCGTACGCGCCATCAGGGTGACGTTGGCGCCCAAGGCAGCCAGTTCTATCGCAACAGCACGACCGATGCCCGCGCTGGCGCCGCCCACGAGGGCATTTTTGTGAAGGAGGGAAAGGTTCATGTGTGAAGTTATGGTTGCCCGCCTAAGGCTTTGAAAAGTCCGCCCAGTACATTCAGCACCTGAGTCACGCTTTGTTCGCTTTCCACCGGGAGCTTTACAAAAGTCTGTCCCGTTTTTTCATCTTTTTGGACGATGGATTTCACCAGTCGCTCTGTAGCTTGGTGATCGCTCAAGGTACGGGCGAGATGGGTAAAGAATTGAAGCCCGTTTTGCAAGAGCACTTCGGGTTGTAGGGGATCGGATGGCTGATTGGGCGAGGGGCGAAGAGGAGTGGCCGGAGCCGGGGTTTCGTCCGGGGCGTCCAGGTCGTCGGGCAGTTCGATGGGGCTTGATGAGGCTGCTGCTGCCTCTGGCACAAAATCCTCCGCTTCATCGCGCTGCGCGGTGGCTACGGGCGTTTCGATTTCATCGGGTGATACAGAAGCCATGCCGCTTACCGTGTCGCGGGTGATAACTTCAACGGAGGCCATAAACCGCTTGAATTTGCTGTCGCCCATAAAAATCGTGTCTTCTCCATCGTCCAGCACCCCAGCTGCCATGCTTTTTTTGAATTGGATCACGCCCAACAGGTTGTGCTCTATACTTTCCTGCGCCACCAAATTGATGATGTTCACAGGCTTTTCCTGGCCAAGACGATGGATACGCCCAATACGCTGTTCGAGTACGCCGGGGTTCCAGGGAATATCTAGATTTACTAGCCAGGCAGCAGCTTGCAGGTTGAGGCCCACACCGCCCGCATCGGTACTTAGAAAAACTCGGACTTCAGGGTTGTTGTTGAATTCTGTATAAAGTGCGCCCCGATCTTGGCTCCTAACTTGTCCGTTCAGGTATCGGTAACCCACACCCATTTCTTCCAACTCCTTGGCTACCAGATCGTTCATGCGCATCCATTGACTAAAAACGACCACTTTCTCTCCTTCAATTTCAAGTATTTCGCTGAGGATGTTGCGCAGCTCGTCCACCTTGGTCTGATAGTTTGTGCTTTGGTCCACGATGTAGGTGCTGTCGCAGACCATGCGCATCAGGTTGAGGTTTTTGAGTAGTTTTTGGCGGTCTTGCTCGTCGAGAAACCTCATGCGCTGCCATTTCAGCACCAATTTGGCAACCTGATCGGCGAATTCCCGGTGCATCTCGCGCTGGGGCTGGGTCATGGGCACTACAAGGTTTTTGTCCGTGCGCTTGGGCAGTTGTGGCAGCACTTGTTTTTTGGTGCGGCGTACGAGTCGCTGAGCGAGCAGATGGCGTATTTCGCCGAGGTTTTCGTAGCCGATCACGCGACCATTATCGTCGGTAGTCTGATAGCGTGGGAAAAAAACATGTCGCGGGCCGAGTGCGAAGGGGTCAACAAATTGCACCAGGCCGTATAGCTCTTCCAAATTGTTCTCGATGGGCGTGCCGGTGAGCACAAAAACGTAGCGCGAGGGGATGCGGCGTACGCTTTGTGCAATCTTGGTACGCCAGTTCTTGATGCGCTGGGCTTCATCGAGAATGATGAGGTCGTAGCCAGCATCTTCCATGGCTGTTGGATCAAACAAGGCAGAATGATAAGATGCGATTTTATAGACCGCTTCGCCTTCGCGGTGTTCTCGATGGCGCTGTATCGCATTGCCTTCAATCACCTTGGCCTCTTGCCCCGTAAATTTTTCAATTTCGGTTTTCCACTGATATTTCAAGGAGGTGGGCGCAAGGATGAGCACTTTGGAAATACCAACTTCGCGCCGTAGCAACTCGGTAGTGGCAATGGCCTGCAAAGTTTTTCCCAAGCCCATTTCGTCTCCGATGATGACGCGTCCGTGCTGGTAGGTAAACAGTACGCCCTGCTCCTGATAAGGGAACATTTCAGCCTTCACGAGACCGGAGAGCCATTTTTTTCGCTGTCCAGCATCCATTGATTCCACTTTTTGCACGCGTCGCTGGTGTTCACGCTGTTCGAGAATGTGCTCCAACGCGTCGTCGTAGCATCGGAACGCTGCGTCCAAGGCTCGGGCTTTTTGGAGAAGAACCTCGAAGTGCGCGAAGCCATCTTCTGTGAGGCAAAATTGATCGTCGAAGTAATCAAGCGAGAGGTCGGCAAACTTGTCCAAACGCTCTGAGCCAATTCGGAGCCGAACTTGCTTGCCATTGCGGTAGTCGAGGTAAACGGAGGAATAGCTGCGTTCCTCCTGAATCTTTAAATATTTACGCAGCCGTTTTTTGGTGATCAGTCGGAAAACAGCCTCAATATGCTTGCAAGTACCCAAACGACTGACCCGAAAATCATAACAACTACAAAAATTTTGTCCCCGATGGCCGGGGCTGCGAAGCGCCACCTTGTAAGTGTTTCGGGAAGCTGGGTTGCTAACGAGGTAGTCGGCATACACGGTTTCAAGGCTGATTTTCTCAATGTTGAAATCGTTGTCGTGTACAAACTGTTTGCGAAGCGCGATCTGCCATTTTTCCATGGCCATGCCCTCGGGTCGGCGGTGGTAGGGGATTTCTTTTTTCTTCTTCTTTTTGGTGGATTTTTTGACGGTAGAGGAATCTGCTTTCGCGGTCATGCTGTTTTCGTTTTAGGGGGGTGAAAGTAGGGAGCTGGGGTGGGATGAAGAAATTTGTGGTATTTTTGGGGGTTAAAAAAATTGAACGTGAGAAAACCCTCACCGCAATTTGACCTAGGTTGTTGCTTTCTACAAACAAAATCTTGCCCATGACTGCTGTACTAAAAGTGAATGTCCAAGAACTTGACACAAAATTCGTCGAGGATTTGAAGCACCAATTCGGCCATTCTGAGTTGGAGATTCGCGTCCATGACCAACCCGACGCGGCTTCGATGTTTTCAGCAAAAGATTTTTGGGAGACTATCGGCTTGCTAGATTGGTCAAGCGAAGGTGATGACACGAAAGTGGTAGAACCTGTGATTCGCGCGTTAGAAAGTCAACCATTGGCCCATATTTATAGGTTCGCCGATATTTTATCAGAGAAACTATGGCATTTGGATACCAAAGGGCATGCGCAGGTTTTCTTGAACGATTCAGAAGAAGAGGGGTATTTGTCGTCAGATGATTTTCTGTACGCTCGTTGCACAGTGGTCGCAAACGGTCAGAAATTTTACGAAAAAGTCCTGAATAAGCCATCCGAAATGCCAAAAGAACTGACGTTCGAACCTTTGCTGTACATCGCCTTGAATGCATACAAGCGCAAGACGGGCAAGGAACTAATGTTGCTTCCAGCATTTAATTACGAGACCTACAGCAACAAAGAAGGCTGGGCAAAATAGGTAAGTGGACATGTCAGCACACGGTAATTCCAATCTAAACACCAAGCCGCATCATTTGTGTGAAATACGAGATTCTGTAGATGACGAGGTGTTCAAATACGGCATCAGCCACGACCAGGTTGACGACGACGGCTATTCAAATCGGATGCGCGTTCAGGTCAACTTCTTAAATCTCGGAGTAAATTGGCCTCGCTTCTTTGCGCGGATATTAGTATTGGATATCTACGGCAGAATGGAAGCCAAACGCATGGAACGGAAATACATCCGTCAATACAGCGTGCAACACGGCAGCAAGCCAAGGGGCAATCTTGAAGATTAGGGTATTTAGCAGGTTCTTCTTTACTCGTCAGCCTTTTTCCTGCCACCTTTTCGCAAACCACTCCTGTATCAAAAGGTGATGGCAACCAATTTAACTCACTCCTTCGCCGTGCGTGGGTCTTTTGACCCCGCACCTTTTGGTGGCATTTTGTCTACAAGTTTATCTGAAATCGGTTTCGGAGTGTGCGAGTGCAAAAGGGATTATTCCCCTTTGATTAATGTCACCAACGATCCCAAGCCTGGTATTTTGCTAAGGATTCGTTCCGAAATCTTCACAAAAGCATCCTCCGAGAAAGTTTTGCTCTGCGTACCTGCATAGACGAGTAGCAACATCATAATGAGGATAGTGGTGACCACGACCAGTACCGCGAGGTAAGGTGATTTCATCATATCTACACAAAGCGCGATGGTCGGGAGTATTACAACAAATGCGATGAGGCCTCCGTAAATACTATTGTTCGACTTTTCGGGAGTTGAATTGGGCGAAATTTCTGGCATGACAAATGTTGGGTTAACTGTGATATTATTTGTGAAGTGGGTAGCAGCGCGATTTTGGTCTTCTTTGGCTTGGCTGGGTGAAATGATGCCGCTTAGTACATCTGAGATTTTCACTTTTTGGGCCTTCGTACGGCATTCGATTTCTTCTAATTTCAATTCGCGACGGTAACGGAGCAGTTCTTTAAAGTAATTAAACGGTGTTGGGTTGTCGCTTTCTTTGCAGTCTTTGCAGTTGCAGTAAATGACATATTCCACCTCCAAATTTGGGAAATCGCCATGAATATCTGTCAATTTCGTCTGAATTTCTCGAAACAAATCCTCGGAATAGGTTCCCCGCAGGCGCAGGGCGATTTTTGGCTTCTCGTCTTTTTTATATTTTTCTTGCAGGTAGGCCTGAGTACCCTTACATTTCAAAGCCTCCCCATCCAGCACAGCACCATGCTGCCAGGCCCATTCCCTGTTTTGAGCGATGTGTTCGTGCATGTTCACAATAAGCCTGGTTATCACCGCCCTGGGCAGAAAATCATAGCTCACATCTACGCGTACATTTTCAGTTTCGTCCCAGTCGCCGAATTTTGTAGGAGGAGTCTTTTCCAAACATTGCGGGGCTACATATTCCTGTTGCTTCAGCGGGTAGCACAGTTGGAATTCTTGTAAGAGTTGTAAAAGGTCCTCTTGTTTGCCTTCGTACTTTTTATCTTCCCATATTTTAGGCAAATCCTTGCGATCGAATTTGCCCCGTTTTTCGCGCAATAAGGAGCTGTCTAGGATTGCGAAAACAGCGTCAATTGCCCATTCGTTTTGAAGAATGACCGTATTGCGAAGAACTGCGTTATGCTGGTAATGAAGAAAAATGCCCAGGGTGTGAAAGGTTTTGCTCAAGTCGAGCTGTTGGGCAGGATCAAAGTAACCAAATTCGTTGCAAGTCCGCCGATATTCATCTAGGGAAATACAAGGGGTTTCTTTTGCCCTCTTTGCAATGGCTTCTCTAATCCTGCGCCAGGTAGGGGTTACCTTACTTCCTATGTGTTCGAGGCTTTTCAGCTGCAACACAATTGAATCTTTCAGTAGGCGAAATTGCTTGGCATCTTCGATTTTGTAACGGTCTTGGACTTCCGGGTTCACCCGGTCGAGATTAACCGGGAACACGCCTTTTATCATCGTGCCAAACCGACGGTTTATGTCTTTCCAGTCTGTGGAATCGTCGCGATCACTTTGTTTGTTTTCGACCCGCAATACTGGACTTCCCTCGCCGAGTTTGTTCACGGTTTCGAGCCAGAACTCCACGTCCCCCTCGTTCTTATGGTCATAATCTGTGTTTGTCACCAGAATATAAAGCGTGCTACGCACAAAAAACAATTGGTGGGTGGGGTGGTACTGCCGTTGCCCACCAAAATCCCATACCTGATAATGAAAGGTAACCTGTTTACCACTTGAAGTGGTGTAAGGGAAGGCATTGCTTTCCACGTCAATGTCCACATCAATGCCTTTGGTGCTGAGCGTAGGCAAGGGATTGGTTTCGTCTTGAAGTTTTTTTCGCAGACTGGTCTTTCCGGCCCTAGGCTCTCCAATGATAAGCATCCGGGCTTCATACAGCTCCTCCATCCCATCTTGTGTTAACCCGCGCAAATGTTCCAGCAAGGCGCGACGTCCTTGTTTAGCCCGGGCGAGCAACACGGGATCGTTGAAATCATTTCCAGCCAGCCACAAATGCTCCAACCCCTCAATCCCCGCTGGCAGCACAA
>CAZPTQ010000124.1:0-16215 GCA_964589365.1 uncultured Saprospiraceae bacterium | reverse complement strand
TTCTCCGACGCTCAAGTTCAGGCTTGTATGGCACCTTTCGAGGTGAAGTTCTCTGACCAATCGGCAGGAGAACCATCGGCTTGGTCGTGGTCGTTCCCGGGTGCTACGCCATCTGCTTCGAACGCGAAGAACCCAACGGTAACGTATGCTACGGCGGGTTATCATGAGGTTACGCTCGTCGTGACGAACGCTTACGGTTCTGACGATCTGAAGAAAGAATGCCAAACGATTTATGTCGGTATGCCGGATGCAGACTTTGATTTCAGTGTTGACGAACAAACAGTCGTGTTTAGCAACTTTACGCAGAACGCTACTGATTACGTTTGGCACTTCGGCGACGGCAGCACCAGCACGGAACAAAACCCTACGCACATTTACGCTCAGCCAGGCACCTATATGGTGGAATTGACGGCTGACAACAATTGTGCAGCGGACATTTTCCAACAAGCAGTGAACGTGAACGGCGCTTCAAGCGAGACGCAGGAAGACAACTGGCTCGAATCCTTCCGCCTCTTCCCGAACCCGAACATCGGTACCTTCACGGTAGAGATGCTGGGACAAGCACGCGGCGATGGTGAAATTAATTTCATCCTCTACGATGCACTCGGTCAGGTGATGGCGCGCGAGCAAGCCGACTTCCGCACGGGCAACCTGGTTCATGTGTTCGAGTACGGCGAACTGCCCGCAGGACTTTACACCCTTGCCATCCAGAATGGCAAAGAAGTGAAGTTTGACAAGGTGGTGATACAACGATAAGTGTGTGAAAGTGATGGCCTAATTTCAAGTTGGGCCATCACTTCAAATTACATGAGATTATCAACACTAGATGGAAAACAATCGGGCCGTCCTGAGCAATCGGGGCGGCTTTTTTTGGACCGGGTGGATTCCGAAAAATTTAAATGGAACCTACTGGGAAAGATGTCGTGTCGGCTATCGGAGGTGTGTAAAAAGCCGAGAATTAAAATTTGTCGCGGAATTGTATTTTGAATTTCTCGAAATCCTATAAGGTTTTAAAAACCTTATAGGATTCAATTGCCAGTAAAGCAAAATATTATTTCATGAAAAAAGTTGTGAAATGCCTTTTGACTCAGCCCCAAACCTGAAACCCGAAACGCTGCTACACCGGTGCCCCCGGCTGACAAGCCGCGTTTGGATTGGGGTATTTATCTGCCTGATCTTCATGGGTATCATCCAGGCAAGCGAAGTCTTTTTCCAGCAACATTTTCAGGAAAACCCCCGGGGAGACCTCTTGCTCGTTTTCAAAACCCACGCGCGCTTCCGAGTGCCAGGTGCTGGCAGATTCGGCGGGAAGGAACAGCGTCATTTTACGACCATCAAAGCTTGCTTGTAATGCCTCTATGCCCTCTTTTGCTTGGAGCGCATACACAAATGTGTATTCCTCCCCAGGACCGAAACAGGTGCTTTCAGAAAGGGTGGCTCCATTGGCCAGGCTTTTTACCTCGGATTGAGTGAGGCGATAGCGGATAAAATTTCCTTTTATGCGGATTTTCATGAAGAGAATTGTGAGGACGATACGTTTACTAAAACTTTCAAAGTTTAGTAAACGTAATCATCCCGTATAAACATTAAACCGTCCTTCGCGCAAAAACCCGATGAGCGTGATGCCAAATGTTTCTGCGGTTTCAACGGCTAAACTAGAGGGCGCACCAACGGCACAAACACATCGGATGCCAGCCATGGCGGCTTTTTGCAGCAACTCAAAACTTGCCCGACCACTCAGCAACAAAATATGTTCGTCCAATGGAATCATGCCCTGCTGCAAATAATGTCCAATGAGTTTGTCCAATGCATTGTGACGGCCTACATCCTCGCGCAAATGTAACAGATTCCCTTGCTGGTCAAAGATTGCGCAGGCATGTAATCCACCTGTGGCATCGAAGGTTTCTTGTCCTTTTCGGAGCGTATCAGGTAGGGCATAAATAACGTCTGGATTAATTTTCCAGGCTGCTTTACAGTTTGATAATGAATGGTTTACAGCAATTTTCACCGCATCCATCGAACTCTTGCCACATACGCCACAGCTGGAACTTGTGTAAAAATGCCGCTCCAATTTCTTCATATCAAAATCAAAATCCGGTTGTAAAGAAACCGTTACCATATTCTCTCCCAAAGCCTTTGCCGAAAAAATATCGGATGCCTTCTGCACTATACCTTCCGTGAACAAAAAGCCGAGGGCCAAATCTTCGTCCGCACCGGGTGTGCGCATGGTGATGGAAATATTTTGGCTTTTGCGCTTTGCTATGGGGCCATACTCCAATCGTATCTCCAGGGGTTCTTCTACCGCGAGCAGGTCAGATTCTTCCCAGTGGGCAGCGCCTTTGTATTTGGTGATAAGAACTTGTTTGGTAGCCATAATGGGTGGTGGATTTGGGGATTTGGGGATTTGTTTATGTGGGGATTTGGGGATTTGTTGTGCCAGAGCTTGGTATTTGTTTTTACCGAGGGGAAGGACGGAATACCGAGATTTGGCACAACAAATCCCCAAATCCCCAAATCCTCAAATCCTCAAATCCCCAAACCCCCCTTTAACCAACCGCTCAAATTCCTCAGGCGTATCCACACTTTTCAAACAAGCAGGGTGTTGGGGAACTACAATTTGCACCGCGTGTTTTTCCAAAAAGCGCCGCAATGATTCGTTGCCCATTTGGAGCCATTCCTGTAATAACGGCCCGGCTTCGGCTTCATAAATTGCTAAAAGCGGTTCGAGAAACTGCGTATCCGGGTTGACAAAAACGGTCGCCGGACAGTTCGGATTTCTCGCCCGAATTAGTTGCTCTAAATCCGATTTTTCCAACAGCGGATAATCGCAACCAACTACCAACCATGCTGGCAGTGAACTTTCGGAAAGTTGGGCATAAAACGCCGACAACACCCCGTTCAAAGGGCCAATATCTCCATAACTGTTTGTATCCAAAATGGTTTCAGCTCCCTCGAACAAGCTTTGCTGTTCGACCCGACAGGAGGTGAACACCCGTTCGCAAAAACCCGAAAGCATATCCGCAACATGCTGATATTGCGGCTTCCCATGATAATGAAGCAAACTTTTGGGCTGCCCCATCCGACGACTTTGGCCTCCTGCTAAGACAAGTCCGTTCATGATTCACGATAAACAGCCACGACAAACATGGCGATGACAAACTCCCGCAGGCGTTTCCAGCCGCTATATTCTTTTCCAACGTGTTGATAAAGCATTCGAGCCTTCATGCGCAAGTCGGGAAGAGCATCCATGATTTGGGTCAAACTGCCCTTTTCGTGTTCTGCTTTCTTTTTTACCCAACGTTGGAACAGCCACGAGACCAGCGGCTGAACAAGGAAAAACCAGGCCAACAGCACCGCCACACTGCGCAACACGGCATACATCGCTTTCTGCATCCCGGCCGTTTTTCCGCCAGTCAGCAGGAAGGTTGTGACGACAAACAAGAGCACGAGGAGGGGGAAAATCCACTTGTTTTTAGCCTTTTTTGTTGGGGCGTTTTCGGGCAAATTTTCTTCAAACGCCAAATTGGCATATTCCAAATGTTTCTTTTCCAGTTGTTTGGGCAATTTGGTAATCCAATAACCCAGCACCAATCCCCATACCGCGTACAATCCTACATAGGCATAGACTACGACTGCTGCCCAAGAGATGTTGCTTTGAACGCCGAAGTTTTTGAGCACATCTTCAAAGAAAATATCAATGGCCTCGAAAAGTGGTTTGCCAAAAAACAACAGCAATACCAGAATTTTTTGAAACGAAGACTCCACCAAAGCCAAAAAACCAAACAGGAAAGCTGCAAGCACCGGGGGGCGTAAATAACACAAAATCAAGGCTCCAATTACCCCCTGAAAACTCACCGCCAAATAGGCCGTGGGCGTAGAATGGGGGCTAACAATGGCCTTGACCAACACGACCAGCAGGGTAGAACGGAGTATGACTGCAGCATTGCGATTGCTGACATGCGCCAGTAAACCGATGCAAAGCACTGCGAAACCGCCCACAAAAAAACCCGTAAAAGGCAATTTGAGCGCGTGCATGATGCCGCCCAGGGCGCATTCGGAAAAAGCCCAGAGCGCAGTGATGCGAAAAACGGGATCGTTGGTAGAGATAGATTGCATTGGGCGGCGAAGGTAGCTACTGTGAAACACAAGTATGCGGTCACTTTTCGCACAACCGCTTCCAGCGTGATCAAAATGCTGCTTTTTTGCAGCTATCAGATTTCAGTCAGTAATTTTTTAAATTTCTCCGTAGCAATTGCGCGGTGGCTGATCTTATTTTTGACCGCATCGCCGAGTTCGGCAAAACTCTGATCAAAGCCTTCGGGAATAAAGACAGGATCGTAGCCAAATCCCCCTGTTCCTTGTTTGGTCATCGCGATGCTGCCTTCACAAATGCCTTCGAGCAGGGTTTCTTTTCCGTCGAAAACCAGTGCGATAATGGTACGGAAACGGGCGCGCCGGGAGATTTTTCCTTCCAGGTTTTTCAACAGTAGCGCAATATTGGCTTCAGGGCTTTTGGCCTCTCCGGCATAGCGGGCTGTGTGTACGCCAGGTGCTCCGCCAAGGGCATCCACTTCGAGGCCAGTGTCTTCCGAAAAACAATCGTAACCATATTTTTCCTTTACATAACGGGCTTTCAGGAGGGCGTTTCCTTCCAGGCTGGGTTCGGTTTCTTCGATTTCCTCGAGGCAACCGATGTCTTTCAAAGTCTTTATTTCAAAGCCAGGTCCGAGGATTTGTTCCACTTCCCGGGCTTTGTGGGCATTATTGGTGGCGAAAACTAAGGTGTGCAAAATTTACGATTTACGATTTTGGATTTACGATTTTTACCCGCCGAAGCCTCGGCAAAGGCGGGTGGATTGGTGGTTTGGGGAATTTGTGATAACTTGCTATGGTATTTTTAAAAACCAAATGAAATGACAGAAACAGCATTGAAAAAACGCTTTAAAGACTGGGCAGTTTCGGTTGTCCTATCATTGTAAGTTCAATCAAGACATCGCGGCAAAAAGAAGAACAGGCCCAAAAATCGTAAATCGTAATTCCAAATTCGCAAATCCTTATATCTTTCGCCGCAATCCTACGGCATTATCATGATATGAAGCCTTTTCGCCGCCCTCCTTTTTTCATATTGTTCTTTCACTCGCGCAAAGCTACGTCCCGGGCAATCTTATTTTGGCCCAAACGGCATATTGCGCTTTTGTAGACAATGCTGTTATTACTTTTGCCGTCCGTTAAGGACTAACCCCGTCAACCATCCAAAATTGAACGCCGTATGCTGGAACTACAACCCATCGAACGCAGGAGCGGCCTCACCCGCGAGACTTTCGCGAAAGAGTACCTCGAACCGCTCAAGCCCGTTGTTTTTACCGATCTGACGGCCAAATGGCCGGCAATAAAAAAATGGACGCTTGAGTATTTCAAAGAAAACTATGGTGACCTGGTGGTGCCTGTAGTGTCGAACAATTTCTCTCGACCTGGCAAAGGCTATCTCGCGGCAGACATGCACATCACATTTCGCGAGTACCTGGAAATCTTGGAATCCGGGCCTTCCGACCTTCGCATTTTTGCCTGGAATATTTTTTGGAAAGCCCCCGAACTTCGTGAAGATTTTGAGATACCCGATATCATGGACGGCTTTGTGAACGAACTCCCGTTCCTGTTTTTTGGCTGCGAAGGATCGCGCGTCACGCTTCACTACGACGTGGACATGAGCCACGTTTTTCTCAACCAAATCCATGGCCGCAAGCGGATAATTCTTTTTCCTCCTGAACAAAGCCGCCAGTTGTACCACCTTCCTTTCACGGTGTCGAGCCACGTCAATATTCTTGACCCCGATTTAAAAAAACACCCGGCGCTTCAACTTGTGAAAGGCCAAGAGGTGATCCTCCTGCCCGGCGAAACGCTCTTTATTCCACGCGGCTATTGGCACAATATTGAGTACACAGACGGCGGCTATTCGATCAGTTTGCGCTCTTTTGACTCCATTCTGTACAAGGTGCAAGGCTTGGCCAGTATTACAAAAAACTACGCTGTGGATCGCCTTATGAATCATTTTATGGGCCAACGCTGGTATAATTTTAAAGTCCGCATCGCTCAGCGCCGTGCGGAAAAAGTTGAACAGTAGGCAGTAGCAGTAGTAAGGCTCGACGGCCCTAGCCTACAGCCGCTGCCTGCTGCTACTGCCCACCGCTCATCAACTGCTGATCCATCGGCTCCAATTTAAGACCCATCTGCTGCGCTTTTTGGTAGTCTTGTTGCGCGCCGGCTCTGTTGCCTGCCTGTGCTTTTGCGCGGGCGCGTTCGAGGTACGCGATGTTGAGTTTGGGGTTGATTTGCAGTGCTCGGTCGAGCGATTTTATGGCATCCTCGTTGCGTTTCATTACGCGTTGCACCATGCCGCTTTCGTACCAGAAGTTGAAATTATCAGGCTCATATTTCAAAAATTCCTGGTAATCACCGAGCGCCTTCTCGTATTGCCCTGTGTTGAGATAAGCGATGGATCGGTTGGCGTAGGCGTTTTTGTTTGTAGGGTCTATCTGAATAGACTCCGTTATGTCAAGAATGCTTTTATCGGCCATTCCTGCCATGCCGTAAGCCGCGCCCCGGTTACTGAGTGCTTCGCTTTTTGATTTGGGAGTGATTTTGGGTTTCGAGAGTGCCTCGGTGTAGTCTTTGAAGGCTTTTTCAAGCAGTGATTTTTCTTGGCCTTTGTATTTTCCAGAACTTGCCATGTCAAAATAAGTCTTGCCCCGGCTGTTCAAAAGTTCAGGATTGTTGGGTTCCATATCCACAGCACGCGTATAGTCTTTGAGCGCGCCTTCATAGTCGCCACGGTCATTGCGCAAGAATTGGCCCCTGTTCCAGAAAGGCAGCGAACTACGCTCTTTTTTGCCTTCATCCTGGCTCATTACATGGGTCCAAAGCGTATAGCCGTCTTTCCAGACACCGACTTGTCGCACTGTCCAGAGGCCAAATACCACAGCGACCACACCGAGCGCGGCTTGCACTTTCCATCTTGAAGATTCATTTTTTGAAAAAACATCCAAATAATACGCCGCTATTGCGAAAAAGCCAAAATAGGCCACATATGTGAAACGGTCGGCCAAAAAGCCCTGTCCTGCTGCGAATATTTGAAGCAGGAACATCACGTTGAAAAAGAAAAAGGCCGTGCCGAACACCCAGACGCGCAATCCCTTTTTCCAGGCCCACCATACCGCAGCACAAGCGATCAAAAAGCCCAGCGGAGCTGCATACACCATCCAGGGCAGATGTTTTGGGTAAGGGTACAGCGGCGACATTGGCCAGGGCAAAACGGCTTTGTAAACGTAAGTGCAAAACGAGTATGCGCCAATGCACAGACGGTCGAGAAAATTGTAGTTCGTGATAGAATCATCGGTCGAGCCTTGCACCCTGAGTGTGTAGATATTGATCAGGCCGATCATAAGAGAGATCAACCAAAAGGGAGTTTTTTCCCAAATCAGTTTGAAATTCATGGGGCGACGAAACCAAAAATCCAGGGCCAGCATCGAAAGAGGAAGCGTCACGGCTTGGACTTTTGAAAAGCCTGAAAGCAAGGCCAGCAGGATCATTGCTGCGTATGTCCAGGTCCGGTTTTCACTCCTTTCTTCCTGTTTCAGCCATTTCACATAATACACCAGCGCGGCGAAAAAGAACAGTGCGAAAAGCACGTCTTTGCGCTCTGTGGCCCAAGCCACCGACTCCACGCGCATCGGGTGAATGCCAAACAAAAGTCCGCCAGCGAACACGCCCCAACGCCCAATGCCCATGCCCCAAACCAGTTTCATGACGAAGAATACGGTGAGCAAATGCAGCAACAGATTGCCGAAGTGCGTGAGTTTTGGACTAAATTCACCCCCGTTCAGGGATTTCTCCACGGCGAACGTGAGGATGGGCAGCGGGTTATAGTTGCCGATTACATTGCCTTTTTCAAGATCGAATATGTTGGAAATGGTAGTGCCCCATGACTGGCCCTTGCCCACGAGCAGGAGGTTTTCGTTCTCCGTGATGTTTTTCGGGTCGTCCCAGTTTACAAAGTCGTGGCGCAGGGTAGGGTAGTAGCAGGCTGCCGTGATGGCCAGCGCGACCAGGCCGAGGCTGAGCCAACTTCCTTCGCCAGTGCTGGAGCGCACAGGTTTGGAGGGCTTGGGCGGAGTCTTTTTGGGAGTTACGGGAGTGGGCTTTTTAGCCATTATGTTAAAAGCAGAGTTTTTAGGATACTTGGATCGGTGCTGATTTTTGCGTGATTTGTCGTCAATCAAAAAGATAGATGAGCAAGCGCGGAAATCAAATGGCATTATACCAGAGCGCAAAAGTAGAAATTCCCTAAGCCTCTGGCAAGGTTAAACCGCAATACCATAGGTGCCCTCGCTTAACGGTTTTACATTTTGCGGTTCTCCTGTTTTACGGTTTTGCGGTTTAATTTTACTTTTTTATTTGAATGACAATTATTGCCCCAAGGTCAGTACCGCCTCGGCCAAGCCTCGCTCCGTCGGTTCGGCGGCAATGGTTACCTCTGCAATGCCGAGGTGCTGCAATGTACGGTCTGTGGTGCCGCCAATGGCTACCACGCGCTGCTGCGGCAACAATTGGTGACGAGAGAAATAAGCGTCTGCGTTCATAGGGCTGGTGAACGCCAGCACGCTTTCGGTTCGCTGGGGCGGATTGGGCACCGGCTGATTGTCATATATCTCAAAATGGGTGCAGTGGAAATCGAGGTTCAGGAGCGTCATCACACTCTGTCGGGAGCGGCGGGCGGCGGGGAAGATGATCGGGCCTACCTCTTTCGATCGAGCGCAGTGCCTTCGAAACAATTGTGAGGTTCCTTTCGGCTCGCCCGTGCCTATAAAATCCACGCGACCCGTGAAATCTTCCAAGACTCTGGCGGTAGAAACGCCGAGGGCCGCCCAATGCGTTTCGGGGATTTCGAGTTTTTGTTGTTCCAGGTTTTGAAAGAAAAACCGCACAGCATTTTGGCTTGAAAAAAACAACCAGTCATGTTTCGGTATTGTAGAAAACGGTATGGCCGACAACATCACGAACGACTGTCCAAACACACCCCAGCCATTGGCTCGTAGCACAGAGCGAAACGCTGAATCGGGCAGGAGGGCGCGGGAAAGGAAGGCGGTCATGGGGGCGAAGATAATGGAATGTCCAATGTCCAATGTCCAATGTTCAATGTCCAAAATCGCTGCTCAGAAACCTGACTTTTGAAAAAAATGTGCTTGACCTGTACTATCCAAGAACAGTATCTTGGATCAAAATTAACCAGACTTGAATCTCGTGATGGAAAAAATTACCCCCCCCCTGTTTTTGCTCATTAACGGCGTGTTTCTCAATGGTTTAGCGCAAGTAACTGACCACGCTTGGCTGGAAACCAGTCAACTAAAAGTGCGCGTAAACGCCGATGGCCGACTTTTCTGCGACGACGAAAAAGGTGAAAAAAAGAATGTGAAAGTGATGGTTGCGCATAGACAGGAATGAACGCTTACTTTTGTAATCTTTTTACATTCCAACACTTTATCACCATGAAAAACCCATTCCTTTTTCTCACCATTTTACTCGCATTAGTTTTAACGACGGCGGGCCTCCACGCCCAAACCCAGGAAACCATTCTCCACGCACGCATCTGGCTCGACGGCAAAACCATGCTCGACCTCGAAAACGCAGGCTTGGAAATGGACCACGGTTTTTATGAGCCAGGCCGATCTTTCCGCTCAGAGTTTGCCGCTTCCGAACTCAGCCGGGTAAAAGCCGCCGGATTCCGAATTGACACACTGGATGCCGATGTCGTGGCAACTTACCTTCGCGAAAACACGACCCGGAAACCAGTGCGAACGCATGTTCCTCAATCCTCTGATCGCAACGCAAGTCCCTGTGAAGCTTATACCGCTTCCACCGGTACGCCTATCAACTATACCTATGGCAGCATGGGCGGTTATTATACCTATGAAGAATTCCTCGAAATTCTGGACGATATGCGGGCGAAATTCCCTCACCTTATCTCCGCCCGGCAGGTTGTCAGTCCAACGCTTCTGACGCATGAAGGCCGCCCACAGTGGTTCGTACGACTCTCCGACAACCCCGATGCCGACGATGCAAGCGAGCCTGAAGCACTATACACCGCTTTGCACCACGCCCGCGAACCCAACAGCCTTACGCATTTGATTTATTTCATGTGGCACTTGTTGGAAAACTACGACCGTGACCCGGAACTGCGTTACCTGGTTGACAACACTGAACTATACCTCATCCCTTGCCTCAACCCCGACGGTTACATTTACAACCAGACCACCAACCCGGACGGCGGCGGCTTTTGGAGAAAAAACCGTCGCGACAACGGCGATGGCTCGTTTGGGGTGGATTTGAATCGAAATTACAGCTATAACTGGGGACTGTCGGGTGGTTCGAGCGGCAGCACTGCTTCGGATACCTATCGCGGCCTCGACCCATTTTCAGAGCCAGAAACCCAGATGGCTAAGGAATTTATCGAAGCCCACAATTTCGAAATAGTGCTGAACTGTCACACTTCTGGCAACAAATTGGTGCACCCCTGGGGCTACGAAAACTCGGTGCCCACGCCGGATTTTACCACACTTTCCGAATGGTTTGCCCGCGAGAGCAACTACCTCCATGGCTCTTGCTGGCAAACCCTCGGCTACCTCGCCAACGGCACTTCTGACGACTGGATGTACGGCGAAAAGGACAGATTCGCTTTCACGCCTGAAACTGGATCGGGCTTTTGGCCTACGATAGACTTGATTGACGGCAACAACAAAGGCATGTTCCTCACCAACCTTTCGGCGGCCTGGTATGCACTTGGCGGGGCAGTCATCCGGAAGCAGCCGGGTATGTCCATTGCAGGTAACACGCTCAGCGTGCCTTTCAAAATCAAGCAATACGAGCTGGGAACTGCGCCAATTGTTATTGGTTTTGAAGCACTTACACCCAATATTCAAAGTTTTTCAACGGTCGCTCCCATTTCCATCAATGATTTTGAGACAGGCTCTTTCACGGTTTCTGTGACGCTTGACAATAATATCCAATCGGGCGAGAGCATTCGTTTTGTTGCCAGCGCAGACCGCAGCGGTCAAGTGCATTCTGATACAGTTGAGGTCGTTTTCAACGCCACACCCTTCACGCCGCTTTTTACTGACAACAACGAAACCCCGAATGCCCAATGGGTTTCTAACAGCGGATGGGGACAAACAACGGAACAGGCCTATTCCCCTTCCAAAAGCATGACGGATTCTCCCAACGACATTTATGTTGCTGAAGAAAACACCCTCAGCAGCAGCGCCCCGCTGTTGATACCGAACAACGCGAACGAGGCGCGGCTGCGCTTTTTTACCCGCTGGGACATTGAACTGGAGCTTGACTGGGCACAAGTGCTCGTTTCAACCGATGGGGGCGGAATCTTTACGCCCTTGGCGGGTTCGCTTACCAACCTGAGTAGCGCCCTGACCGAACCGGTATATGAAGGCGCGCATCCTTATTGGGAGGAAGAATGTATAGACCTCAATGCCTACATTGGCCAACCATTTATACTGCGGTTTGCCATGACTTCTTTTTCAGGCAATCCCAATGGCCGCGACGGCTTTTACTTCGACGACCTTTTGCTCGAATACAAAACGGATAGCGGGGTATTTACCATTGATATTCCTGATACCTGGAAACTGCAAAGCCGCCCGAACCCTGCCAACGACCATACTTTGATCGTTTGGGATAAACCTGTAGTTGCAGAACAAAAATTGCAGATGGAAATCTGCACGGCAGAAGGCAAATTTTTCAAACAAATTCCACTCACAAATGGGAATTCCAACGCCTTGAAATTGGAAACAGGGAACTGGCCAGCAGGGCTATATTTCTACCGTGTTTCTGGACCAGAAGGCAATTCTGAGTGGAAGAAGTTGGCGGTGACGCATTGAGGCAGGTGGAATACGGATGAGACGGATGTGACACGGATTTTCACAGATAATATCCGTGTAACATCCGTCTCACCCGTGTTCCACCTGTTAGATCAGGCCCTTTTTTGCCTCCGATTCATATCCTGTTAATCCTGTCAAAAAATTCAAAAAGCACCCGGCCAATACAAATCACAATATTCCCTAGGCGTTACAATCTGTGTGCGACCAATGGCTTTCATCGTAAAATCGTTGGTGTTTCCCGTAATCAGGAAGTCTGGTCGAGCGAATAGGGCGAGTTCGAGAACGCGATTATCGTTATCGTCGGCGATGATGTCCACATGAACATCGGGGGCAAATTTGGAAGAAATCTCCTAAAGTCGGTTGAGAAGCAATTCGGCTCGGGCTTTGAAATCAAGGAAGCGGGCAAACTTTTCGCGGTTCAGCACTTCTATGTATTCTGCTACAATGTCGTCAGACACAAACAGTTCGATTTTGCGATTCAGCACCAACTCATCAATAATCCGCGAAGCAGGGCTGTTTTTAGAAATAAGCGCAGAAACGACCACATTGGTATCAAGAACGATGCTTTGCATTTCGGCGCACGGCTTTTATTTCGGCATTGATTTCTTCCAAAGTCATACTGGAAAGCCCCACCCGCTCGGCAATGTCTTGGCAAGCATACAGGGCTTGTCGCGTGAGTTCGGTGCTGATTTTATCAAGCAATTCCTCAAAAGAGATCTGGGGTTTGTCCAATCCAAACTTTTTGAGGTCTTGCGCCGTCACGGAAACTTGTAGAATACCCAACGTGGTAAATTTTTACAAAGATAGCAGGTGCTAAACAATTCAACAAGGAAGAAAAGAGTGCTGATGCAATGACAGTGTGAAACAAACAAAAATTTTTCTCAAAACAAGGCAGATTTGAAAATTTACCTTTGCGTCCGCTCCCAATGACGAAAATGACACAATGACGAATGACCCTCCTTCGTCCCCGCCAGCCAAGCCTTGGCGGGCAGGAAGGCTACGGCGGGTAAAAATGACGCAATGACAAAAGAAACCACACTCCACAACTACATCCTCGGCCATTGGACCGTCCCGAGCACTCGGGACGAAGCCCTCCCACAATACAATGCCCTCACAGGCGAGATTGTCAGCACCGTCCACAGCGAAGGCCTTGATTACGGCGAAATCCTCGACTACGCTCGCCGCGTCGGAAATCCCGCCCTTCGCAAACTTACCTTCCAGCAGCGCGGACAAATGCTCAAAGCCCTCGCGCTCTACCTTATGGATCGCAAAGACCACTACTATGAGGTTTCGCATAAGACAGGGGCAACCCGCGCTGATTCCTGGGTGGATATCGAGGGCGGCATCGGCAACCTGTTCGCCAACGCCAGTCTTCGGCGCCGATTCCCTAATGAGACCTACCATGTTGAGGGTGAAACCATCCGACTTTCCAAAGAAAACACCTTCGTGGGGCATCATATTTTGACGCCAAAACGCGGCGTGGCTGTACATATCAACGCCTTCAATTTCCCCATTTGGGGAATGTTGGAAAAAGTGGGCTGCAACCTCATGGCAGGCGTTCCTGCCGTAGTGAAACCATCTGAACAGACCTCTTACCTGACAGAAGCCCTTTTCCGCGACATCATCGAGTCCAAAATTTTGCCCGAAGGCGCCCTGCAACTGGTGGTCGGCACCGGACGAGGCATTCTGAATTTTGTGGACAGCCAGGACATTGTCACCTTCACCGGTTCTGCCGAAACGGGGCGAAAACTCCGCACCACGCCCGCTATTTTGCAAAATTCTGTGCCTTTTACCTTGGAGGCAGATTCTTTGAACGCCGCTATTTTAGGAGAAGACGCATTGCCAGGAACGCTGGAATTTGATATTTTTATCAAAGAATGTCGGCGCGAAATGGTCACTAAAGCCGGACAAAAATGTACTGCAATCCGACGCATCATTGTGCCCGAAATTATGCTGGACGAGGTCAAAGAGGCCCTGTCTAAAGAATTGGCCAAAACAGTCATCGGCGACCCCTCGGCGGAAGGCGTTCGGATGGGCGCTTTGATCAACCGCGCTCAAATGGCGCGGGTACGCGAGCACCTGAATATGCTGAGCCAGGAAACACCCATTGTCTTTGGCGATTTGGAACATTTTGAAACGGTAGGTGCTTCCCGCGAAAAAGGGGCGTTTATGCCGCCGGTTTTGTTGTTGAACGACAGTCCGTTTTCCAAAACGCTCTGCCACGAAACCGAGTGTTTTGGCCCCATTTCAACGCTAATGCCTTATGCTTCTATTGATAAGGCCATCGAATTGGCCAATATGGGCAAAGGCTCGCTCGTCAGCACCATCTGCACGCATGACCCCAAAATCATGCGCGAGTATGTACTTGAAGCCGGAGCCTTCCATGGGCGCATCCACATCCTCAATCGCACATCGGTTAAGGAAAGCACAGGGCATGGATCGCCTTTGGCAACACTCGTGCACGGCGGCCCCGGTCGAGCGGGTGGGGGAGAGGAGATGGGCGGTATGCGCGGCGTTTTGCACTATATGCAACGCACGGCCATTCAGGGCCACCCTACTGATATTACGGCGGTGACCAACCAGTTCCAAACCGGTGGACACCAAACCGAAACGCCCGTTCACCCATTCAAAAAACACTTTGAAGATTTGTTTGTAGGCGAAACGCTCGTGACCGCCAAGCACACCGTTTCAGAAACGGACATCCACAATTTCGCCAACGTGAGCGGCGACAATTTTTACGCACACATGGACGCGACCGCCCTTGAGGGCACCCCCTTCACAGGCCGTGTGGCGCATGGCTATTTTGTGCTGTCGAAAGCCGCAGGCCTTTTTGTGGACGCGAAAAAAGGCCCTGTATTGCTCAATTATGGTCTTGACGAATGCCGATTCACCAAGCCGGTGTACCCCGGCATGACCATTGGGGTAAAATTGACGGTGAAAGAGAAGATTGAGCAAGAAACGGACTCCACAAAAGAAGGTGTTGCTGCTATCCCCCGAGGCATCGTCAAATGGCTCGTGGAAGTGTACGACGAAACGGGCGAAACGGTAGCGGTGGCCACGATATTGACAATGGTGGCGAAGCGGGAAAAATAGTCGTATTTTCATCCCAATTCATCGGGTGACTGCCAGTCGAAACCCCTACTTTCGTACATTCAGGCTTCCCCCTATGCTCCAGCTGTTCCCTCTCCCTCGTTTGCGCCTGGCTTCCCCCAAAAAACCAATCTCGGAGAACGCTGGCGTGAGCGGGGCAATTTCATTGCAGCGTCACATTCTCCTGCTTGTCCATTTTGACAACGTTCCTTATGGTTATTCGCGATTTTATTAAAAACATTTTGTTTTAAAATAAAAGCCCTCTATCTTCGCTGTCTTAACTATCAATGCACATGCCAAATAGGAAACATCTTCGAAAAAAAGATCATGATCCCCACGACGCAGTGTTCAAAGCCTTTTTCAGCGATGCTAAAATCGCCAGGAACTACCTGCTACACTACACACCCGAAGCCATACATCGGCAAATAGATTTCGGTATTTTCCGGAAGATAGATACAGCTTTCGTTAGTGGCCGCTTCGGGATTTCATTCAGCGACGTGCTCTATGAAGCCCGTTTGACAAGTGGCGCTCCGGCCCGGTTGCTATTCCTTTTCGAGCATAAAAGTTACTTTCCTTCTCTGCCAATACACCTCCAACTGCTTGATTATCTGCTGCAAATCTGGGAAGACGATCTCAAAAACGATCGCCCACTCTCTTTTATCATTCCGATTGTGGTGTATCATGGAACCCATGCATGGAAACAAAAGGCGTTTCCCAACTATTTCCCTGGGTTACCAGAGGAATGGGCAGCATTTATTCCAAACTTTCATTATTTGCTCACAGATTTGAGCAGAGTACCGCATCAGGAAATTGAGGGAAAAGTGGAGACAGAATACTTGAAAAACCTCTTTTTAGCATTGAAAATTGCCCGTAATGAGAGATTTTCCCTGAAAGATTGGCCAAATGTCCTTACTTTTGGCAAGCCATTTTATCAGAACAACCGTGAAGGTATCCTGCTTCAAACCTTAACGCTTTACGTCTTAAATTTTTATAACATGAAAGAGGCTCAAGTTAAAGAACTTAGCAAGCAATTGCCCCAAGCGGAGCGAGACTGGATAGATGCCATCCCTGAAGTTTTTGGGAGAAAATGGAAGGAGGAGGGGCTTCGGAAAGGGTATGAAGAGGGCATGGAAAAGGGCATGGAAAAGGGCATGGAAAAGGGCATGGAAAAGGGCATGGAAAA
>CAZPTQ010000123.1:0-16358 GCA_964589365.1 uncultured Saprospiraceae bacterium | reverse complement strand
GTCATTGGTCATTGGGTCATTGGTCATTGGGTCATTGGTCATTGGGTCATTGGTCGTTGGGTCATTGGTCGTTGGGTCATTGGTCGTCATTGGAGGCTGAGCCAAATGACCCAATGACCAATGACCCAATGACAAAAACCGTCGCCCTCATCATGGCCGGAAACATCCCCCTCGTAGGCTTCCACGACTGGCTCTGCGTCTTTGTAGCGGGTCAGCGCAGCAAAGTCAAACTCAGCGATAAAGACAAGCGGCTGCTCCCTTTGCTCGTGAAAAAAATGGGCGAATGGATGCACGAATCCTGGGCATACACCGAGTTTTTGGGCGAAGATGATCGGCTTGCAAATTTTGATTCGGTCATCGCGACCGGGAGCAATAACACGGCTCGGTATTTTGAGCAGTATTTTGGCAAATACCCCCACATCATCCGCCGCAACCGCAACGCCGTGGCCGTGCTCAGCGGCATGGAAACTGCGGAAGAACTCCATGCCCTCGGTCAAGATATATTCTCCTATTTCGGGCTTGGTTGTCGCAACGTCAGCAAAATCTATGTTCCTCATGGCTACCATTTCGATACCCTGTTAGAAGCATTACACGAGTACCGCGAGATCATCCACCACGACAAGTACAAAAACAACTTCGACTACAATTTCACGCTCTACATTATGAACGGCGTGCCACATAAAAACAACGGCTGCCTGCTTTTAAAAGAAGACACCACCCTCCAAGCACGCATCGCTTCTGTCCACTACGAATACTATGATGAATTGCAGGATCTGGACGCGCTACTCGCCGAAAAACGCGATGAGATTCAATGTGTTGTGGGAAAAATAAAGGTCAACGGATTTACGGTTTTGCCCTTTGGAGAAAGCCAGAAACCGACCTTGAACGACTACCCGGACGGGGTAGATGTGATGCGATTTTTGATGTAGGTCGAAATTCATTTCGACATCGAAATCTACGGTGGTGGGAAAGTCCCCTCTGCTTCAAAAACCAATCGCTCCCGAAAACGTTCTTCGGCGTTCATTTTCAAGATGCCGCCATGTTTAATGGGTCGAATATGGTCCACCTCGCCCGAGAGGTAAAAATCATCTTCATGGACAAGGCAATATTCGCACTTAGGAACGCGGCACCAATAACTTAGTCATTTGATGCCACCCTTTGTTCCATCATACGGCCGCTATTTTTCTTTAAATAGCCCCACTATTCGCAGAAAAATAGTGTTGTCTGATGAAAAAATGCTTGACCTAAAATGACTAACTTATTGGTGCCGCGTTCCTTAGATTTGGCGCGTTCTATAACGTCGAGACGAATTGATGTAGAAATTTTTGGCCTCATTGAGGAGACAGGTAATGCCGAGCGCGGGCTTTGATAAGCCGCATGATGTGGTCAAAGAAGAGGATTTGATCCAGCTCAATCTTTTCTTCTTTGGATATATCACCCTCCTTTTCTTTAAAAACCAGCTCCCTCGCACGCTCTTGCAGTTTCTCGGAAGGTTTAAAAGAAACTATTTGCTCTGGCTTTGGGCCAGTAGCCATTAGTTCGACGGCATCTTGATAATATTCGAGGAGACCATATTGGGCATAAATTTCAACACAAAGAAAACCGCTTTTTCCAAACCTTCAACGGAATTCCTATGTACCTAAAGTATACACAGCGATCCGAACACCAAACTTGCTTGGGTTTAGCATCCATAAATCTAAGAAATATTTTTCCTTATCGCCAACCAAGCCTTCCCCAAAAAATCCACCAAATCTCCTGCCGTTAACGCCTCTTGGCTTATTGACATTGCCGCCAAATCGCCCGCCAAACCATGTAAATAAACCCCCAACAAAGCCGCAGATTTCGGCGGATACCCTTGTGCCAGCAGGCCCGTAAGTATGCCAGTCAGCACATCCCCCGTGCCACCGGTAGCCATGCCCGGATTCCCTGTTGGGTTGAACCAACACTCCCCGTCCGGGCAAGCGATCGTGGTATGGGCGCCTTTCAACAGAATGATCACCTTGTGTTTCTTTGCTTTTTTTCGCTGTAAATCATTGCGTTGAAAGTCATTTTTAGTTTTTCCAAAAAGTCGTTCAAACTCTTTTGGGTGCGGGGTGAGGATGGAATTTTTTGGAATAAAATCCCACCATTCAGGGTTTTCAGAAAGTAAGTTCAGCGCATCTGCATCCAGCACCATGGGCTTTTCGCATACTTGCAAAAGCCCCTGCAAGGCTGCTGCGGTTTCGGGGGCTTTCCCGATGCCAGGGCCGACTCCAATGCTCGAATATCCCTGAATATCAGGCACATCTGCCCAAAATCGTGCACGATGATCCGGACTGGACATGGCTTCTGGTACAGAAATTTGCAAAACCAGATTGCCACATCTTGGCGCATGAACCGTCAACAAACCCACGCCTGATCGAATACAGGACTTTGCAGCCAGCACAGCCGCGCCCATTTTCCCAAAACTCCCGGCGACCAGCAGCGCATGACCGAAGGTTCCTTTGTGCGAGAATTTTTTACGGGGACGAAAAAGTGCTTTAGCCTCAATTTTGGTCAAATAATGAAAAGGTGATGCTGTCTCCCGTTCAAAATCAGGATGAAGTCCAATACTTTCAAAGCTCCACTCCCCCACCCTTTCGGCATTTTCAGGAAAGAAAAAGGCCAGTTTTGGACGTTCAAAACTGAAGATTTGGTCTGCATGCACCACGGCCTCTCCGGCGGTATGAACATCGGCCAAAAGTCCACTCGGCAAATCAATCGAAACCACTTCGTTGGGCAGTTTATTAAGATAATCAACGACTTGCGCCCATTCTCCGTGCAGTGGGCGGTTCAAGCCTGAACCAAAAAGTGCGTCAATTATCAGTGCATTGGGGGAAACTGCGGGCAAGTCTTTCGCGATGTTGAACCATTCGATGCTGATGTTGCTGTGTTGAGGCAGCAGTGCGATTTGTGCTTCAAAATCCACACTTCGCTTCGCCGCAAAATCGCACACCACTACCTTCGCGTCGAATCCGAGCCAGTGCAGCAGCCTTGCGACGGCCACGCCATCGCCTCCGTTGTTGCCCGTTCCGCAAAAAACAACGACGGGGCGCGTGTTGTCCGGGTAGCATTGAATAAGCCAGTCTGTAAAAACCTGTGCTGCGCGGTTCATCAAATTCACCGAAGCAATCGGTTCATTTTCAAGGGTGTATGCGTCCCAGGCACGGATTTGAGCGGTTGAATATATTTTCATAACAGTATCCCGGAACTCCGTTCCGGTACAATTTCCCCGGAACGGAGTTCCGGGCTACAAAATGCAAAATCAATTTTTCAAGGGCCTAAAAGTAGTCGAATTTGCCAGTGTTTTGGCTGGCCCAGCCGTCGGGATGTTTTTCTCCGAACTTGGTGCTGAAGTAATCAAAATCGAAAACAAAACCACCAATGGAGATGTGACACGCGGCTGGAAACAGCCTTCTGAAGACCCGGAATCGCCCATTTCTGCCTATTGGTGTAGCGTGAATTGGGGCAAAAAATATCTGATCTTAGACCTCAATGACCCTGATGAACAAAAAGTGGCGACTAAAGTCGCCGCTACAGCCGATGTCGTAATTTCAAATTTCAAACCCTCTTCCGCCCGTCGAATGGGCTTTGACTCGGACACACTACGCGCTGAAAATAAAAAACTGATCTACGCTCAACTCAATTCCTACCCCGACCCTGAGGACGAAAGCCCAGCCTTCGACGCGGTGCTGCAAGCAGAGACGGGTTTTCTATTTATGAATGGGGAGGCAGCGCGGCCGCCTGTAAAAATGCCCGTCGCACTCATTGACATTCTGGCGGCGCACCAACTCAAGGAAGCCATCCTATTGGCCCTGCTCCATCGCGAGCGAACAGGCGAAGGGAGTACCGTAACGGCCTCACTCCTTGAATCCGCGCTTGCCTCGCTCGCCAATCAAGCCAGCAATTATTTGATGAACGGGCATATCCCACAGCGCATGGGCACCAAACACCCGAACATCGCACCCTATGGCGATACTTTTTTGTGCGCCGATGGAGAAACACTGTTGCTTGCAGTGGGGACAGAGCGGCAATTTTCACACCTTTGCAGGGTTTTGGGATTGGATAACCTTTTGGAAGACCTTGATTTTCAAACCAATACCGCCCGTGTCAAAAATCGTGAGCAATTGAACAACATACTTCTGGCAGCCATTTCAAAAATGACTTTAAGTGAGGCAATGACAAAATTACGCGCCGCAGGAGTACCGGTCGCGCGCATTCGAGACATGAAATCGGTGTTTGAAATGCCCGCTGCCCAAAACATGGTTTTGGAAGAAAAAATGTCCGATGGGGTACTGACGAAACGCATGAAAACAATTGCGTTTAAAATCACCCCGTCTGACGACCCAACGTCGTCTGACGGGTGAAAAACAAAGCAAACAGTCATGGAAAAAGAACAAATCCTCAACGCCCTTCGCAATGTCCGCGACCCGCAAAGCGGACGCGATATCGTGACGGCTGGTATGGTACAAGACCTTGAAATAGAAGGCAATGCTGTCAATTTCAAACTCGCCATTCCTTCCTTGCAAATGCAAGGAAAAGCAGAACTCAACTTTGCCTGTATTGGGGCTATCGCAGAGGTTTTCCCGCAAGCACAGGTTAATGCCCACTTCGTATCCAAGGCTACGGATGGCATTGCACCGCCGAGTTCTGTACCGCAAATAAAACACATCATAGCCGTGGCCAGCGGCAAGGGCGGCGTGGGCAAAAGCACGGTGGCGGTCAACCTCGCCATCGGGCTAAAACAATTGGGCGCCAGGGTCGGCCTGCTCGACGCAGACGTGTACGGCCCCAGCATCCCCACCATGCTTGGCCTCGTGGGCGAGCGGCCCAAAGTGCGCGACGTGACCGGTGTGCCAAGAATGATCCCGCTCGAAGCGCATGGCATCCCTTGCATTAGTATCGGATTCATCATAGAACCGGAACAAGCGGTTGTGATGCGAGGCCCTCGCTTGGCAGCAATCATCAAACAATTCGTCAGCGAAGTGTTGTGGCCCGAACTCGATTTTCTGATCGTTGACTTGCCTCCCGGCACCGGCGACGTGCAACTCACCCTCGTACAAACGGTTCCCGTCACGGGTGTGGTGATTGTCACTACGCCTCAAGATGTAGCCCTGGCAGACGCTATAAAGGCCGTGAATATGTTTTTGCTGCCATCTATTGATGTTCCAATTTTGGGTGTAGTAGAAAACATGTCCTGGTTCACACCCGCAGAACTGCCTGACAACAAATACTTTATCTTCGGCCAGGGCGGCGGGAAGAAACTGGCGCGGGAAAGCCATTCTGTGCTGCTCGGCCAAATTCCGCTCGTGCAAAGTGTGCGCGAGGGCGGGGACGCGGGGATGCCTGCTATCCTGCAAAATGACAACCCCGTGGTAGCGGAAGCGTTTTTGGAAGTGGCGAAGAATGTATTGCGGCAGGTGGGGGCGCTGGCGGGGTGATTTGCTTTTACACGAATATTCAATGTTCAAACCCCACTTCAAAACTCCCGTTTTGCAGTACAATTTTTATGGTTGGTGTGTCCGGATGGTAGAAAACACCAGAAAAAATTGCTTTTTGCCTTGCCTCAGAAAAACTGTTTTCTAACAATTCAACTGTGCCGGATGCCGCAACCCATTTATTAATAGGAAATTCTTGTTCAAACCTGACAATCGAACCAATCGGATAGGTTCCAGCAGGGATTCCCCAAGGTATCTCGAACTTAAACCAGTCGCTGGCTGGAAAATTCAGACTATTTACAAAAAACCAGTCTATTTGTCCACCAGACATGTCAGCACCATATTCTGAAGGAAGCCATGCACTCTGATCTATTTGAAGATTGAAATTAAGGTCAGTTGCCGCTCCAAAAACATCCTTGTAGGCAATCCCGGATAATGGACCACTTTCAACGTTCAGGCTTTGTCCGTTAGAATTCAATTTGGCATTAAAACTTAAAGATAACTCATGAGCAGTAGGATTCATGTTCACCAATTCAACATCACCATCCCCTTCAAAGACCTGACTATTGATCGAAGAGGAAGTATAATAAAATACCCTCCCTTTTACATGATATGGAAAAGAAGGGATAGAATCAAGAAATGTTGCTGGCACAACGACATATATGAACGAGCCGTCATCACCATCTAATTTCACATAAGTATCCCTCCAAGAGGGAGTACCCGCAGAGCGAACGAGCGCAAATGAGTTCGCGTATCCCCATTCAGTACCCGAGATATGTATAGAATTCGGTGGTAATGGCAAATTGTCATTAGACCGACAGCCAATGAATAAGAAAAGAATTCCTAAAAAGCCGTTTTGGATTTTCATAATTTCAACGTTTTTTTGATAACGCGGGAAACTTTATGTTGGTTGGGTTCTTGCAAATTAAAATTGAAATCATTTTTATCAATGTCCACCCTTTTCCTCGACCGCGACGGCGTCATCAACCTCCGCACTCCCGGCGAGTATGTAAAAACGCCCAACGAATTCCAACCCACAGAAGGTTTGGGAGAAGCCATGCGCCTGCTCGCCGAAAAATTCGGGCGCATCGTGGTGGTGACCAATCAAGCGGGCGTGGGCAAGGGCCTGATGACCGCCATGGAACTCCATGCTGTTCACCAAAAAATGTATTCGATAATTGAGGAAGCGGGAGGGCGCATTGACCGCGTCTACCATTGCCCTCACCGCGCGGAGGCTGGCTGTACTTGCAGAAAACCTGGCACGGGCATGGCTTGGCTTGCTTTGGCTGATTTCCCGGATATTGATTTTGAAGATGCCTGGATGGTGGGCGATTCCGTGGCTGACATGGAATTTGCCCAAAAACTCGGTCTACGCTCGGTATTGATTCGTGGAAAATTGGAGGAAGTGACGGCTTTATCGCGGATGAAAATTGATTATCAATTCGACTCGCTCCTTGAGTTCGCCCGCTGGATTTCTTGTTAAAATTTTTAACAATGGAAATACTATTTCCAACAAGCCCGTTTGGGTACTGTACAGTCATTTTGCTGAAAACCAACGCATTGTAAGTAGGCTTCGTGTACGACGATGCCCTGTTTTTCTATCCTAATTTTTTAATTACTAAACATTTCCCGACATGACAAACCTGTTGTCAAATTGGGCAGCCCGACTCATGGGTTGCCTAGGCGGAGCCATGCTCCTTTCTGTCCATTTTGCGTTCGCGCAAGACCCCGATCCTATTGAGTTATCGCCACCACTCGACGACATTACGGAGCGAGCGGTGATGACCGAGCATGCGGTGTTGGCCTATCAACCCATCCGCGAAGCCGACATTTTGTGGGAAAAACGCATCTGGCGCGTGGTGGATGTGCGCGAAAAAATGAACCTCCCGTTTGCTGCCCCTGAGTCGCCGCTATTCAAAATCTTGTCTGACGCGGCTCTTGCCGGCGAACTCAACGTTTACGGCACCGAGGACGACAAATTTAGCAAACGCCTCAGCCCAACGGATGTTCGTGGCCTGCTTTTCAAGCGCGACACGATCATAGTTTTTGAACCCGAAACATACAGCGAGGACGTCAGAATCGTTGAAAACGAAACGAATTGGGAAGATGTTAAACGCTTCAGAATCAAGGAATCATGGTTCTTCGACACCAAAACCAGTACGCTTCGCAGCCGTATCCTGGGAATTGCGCCGATCATAGATGTGCGGGACAATGAAGGGAACTTTCGCTTTGAAAAGCCACTTTTCTGGGTGTACTACCCTGCCGCCCGCCCTTTGCTGGCGCGGCACAAAGCCATCACACATGGCGAAAACTGGACGGCCAATACAAGCTGGGAAGACCTTTTTGAAAAGCGGTATTTCGCTTCGTATATCACGAAGGAAAACAACGTGCTGGACCTTCGTTTGCAGGATATGTACTCTGGACTTGATCTGCTGATGGAATCTGACAAAATCAAGAATGAGTTGTTTGCGAGGGAGCACGATATGTGGTCTTACTAGTTAGTTTGAGTAGTTTAAAGGGTTTGAGGGGTTTGAGTTGCGCCAACAATTCAAACCCTTCAAACCCTTCAAACCCCTCAAACAATCCTAACCCTCGGATCCAACCAGGCATAAATCAAATCAGAAAGGAGATTCACCACAATAAAAACAGCCGAGGTGAACAACACGCATCCCAGCACCACAGGGATGTCGAAGTTAAGAAGCGCATTCACGGTTGCATCGCCCAAGCCCTTGAAATTGAATACGTTTTCTACAAAAAACGCCCCGGTAAGTAAAGCTGCAAACCAGCCTGATATAGCCGAAACGATTGGGTTGAGGGCATTGCGGAGGGCGTGTTTTACCACTACTATTTTTTGCGAAAGCCCCTTGGCGGTAGCCGTGCGAACAAAATCCTGCGAGAGCACATCAAGCATTGCACTCCGCGTGAGTTGTGTAATAAGCGCCACGGGACGAAGCCCAAGCGCGAGTGCTGGTAACACGAGATTCCGCCATCGAACTTGCCACTCCCCAAAATCAGAGAGCACAAATAGGCTGCCTTGGATTTCCAGCCCTGTCCATTCGCCCAGCGCATACCCAAACACAAGCGCGAACAACATAGCAGCTACATACGAAGGCAATGAATAGCCAAACACAGAAATGACGGACACCAAATGATCGAGCCAGCTGTGCTGCTTAAGTGCTGCGACAATTCCAAAAAGCAGTCCCAAAAAGGTCGCCAGAAGCATGGCAGTGCCTGCCAGTAAGGCCGTGGCCGGAATAGCATCGGCCAATATTTCGGTGACCGGGCGACCTGATTGATAAGATTCGCGGAGGTAGGGGAATTTGAGCACGAGCGCATTTCCATCGCGCCATGGCAAAAGTGTTTGAGCCTGATATTTTCGTTGATTTTCAGGAGTTTGTGCCAACACAGAAATTGGAGAAAGATCGGACAAATACATTCCCAACTGAATGTAATGCGGTTGATCGAGACCCAGCTCGGCGGTTTTTGCTTTCACAGTGCTAACATCGCTGCGCTGGCCAAAAGTGAGTTGGGCAGGATCCACGGGGGCAAGAAAAATAATGCCCGTAATGATGGTTACCACCAGTATCATGACCAAAATACCATAAGCCAAACGACGGAGGATGTACATGGTGATTGGTTGACTGGTTAATTGGTGGTTGGTGACTGGTCACTGGTTAATTGGTGAATACAAATCCTTATTTTTTCCAAGGCCCTGTTCCTCCATTGGGCAAGTATTTTGCCGCCGCGCGCCATACCAATCCGCTCAGCATCAAACCAAGCAATGCCCCGGCCAATACGTCAATCAAAAAATGTTGCACCAAAAATATGCGGGAAATGCCTACCAGAATGGCAAGCAATGCGAATGCCAGTCCCCAGCGTTTGCGTTCTTGCCCAATCATCAGCGAAAGCAAGCTGTACAACGCGAATGCTGCCGTGGTATGGCCAGAAGGAAAACTGGTTTGTCCACGGTTCAGGGGCAGGCTCGGCACCAGTTTGAGTCGTTCTGCAGCACCTTCTTTTTCGAAATATGTGATAGGTCGGTCAACCCCAACAGCGTCTTTGAGCATATACCCTACCGGCAATACCAGAATGCCTGCCATTGCAATAACCATGGCATGGCGTGGACGCCAGAACAGCATTGCCAAGCCAAAAGCAAAATAGGCCCAGGCTTCACCAAACTGCGTCAAAAACCGAAAGATTGTATTGAACGGTTCGTGACGCAAGTCGTTGAAAAACAACAATTCATGACTGTACGGAACCAGTATGGCAAGCACACCGCAAAATCCAAAGAACATGGCAACCGGGACAAAAAACCAGTTGTTTTCCCAAATATATTTCATGGAGTATCTAAGGCTACTTTTTGCTTTCGGGCAATTCTCAATCGGAAAAGAAATCTTTCAAAACGCTCTGTGCTGAACAATTGGGAGTCGTTCATCGCTTTACGCGTGACATAGATTCCAATAAACGCGAGTATGGCGCAAGGTGTCATAGCAGCCCAAAAGGGGGTCATCAAATAGGACTCAGCCAGTTTGCGACAGAGGATTGCGAGGAACACGAAAGTGACAAAAAAGGTGATGGAAACAAGAATCGGGTAGCCAAAACCGCCCTTGCCAATGATAGCGCCCATAGGTGCGCCAATGAAAAGGAAAATAAAGCAGATGAGCGCGAAACTGTACTTGTTGTAGAGTTCATAGCCGGTTTTCACCCAATCGAGCCGTCGGGATGTCGCTTGAGTTTTACGGGTTTCAACAATGTTTTTGCTAAGGCCGTTGCGGGTTTTGGCTTCTTTGAGAAGGGAACTGTGGTCGCGGTCGCGGAAGGTCTCAATTAATGAACTGTATTGATTGAGCGGCTTGCGGAGTTCTTGCAGGGGGAGATTTGGGCCTGAGTTAGATCCGCGATTGGGATCAGGATTCGCCGAAGTAACTTGAGCTCTTGGGCCAATGGCGCTAAGCTTGTTGCCCAACTTTTTGGAAGGCTGACTTGCAGGTTTTGGCGAATTGGTAATCGGTGTTGATTCAATGGCAGGTTTGGGGGGCGGAATGGGTTGACGTTTGAGGTTTATGAGCATGTCACTTACTGCCAACTGGCCTGTCTCGTCTATTTTGGCGTGGAGGGAATCAACATTTCTACGCAATTGATTCATGCTCAACATCGTGCGTTGTGAACTAAATCGGTCCTCATCAGTGCGTACCATTTCAAATTCCCGCATATCCCACACTTTCGACCATGATTTGAAGTTGGTACGAATAAAGGGAAATCGTCTTTTTGTAGTGCTCTGGCCTTGATTTCCGGGCTCTTGGTATTGTGTGCCATGGAAAAGGTTCATCACAAAAAATCGTTTGTCGGTAGTAGTGTACATCTGCCCGCTGTCAGCAAGGATTTGGCTGAATTTTACCTGTCCCAAATTGCTCTGGTCTTCTATCATCACATCCCCGATGGTTTCTCCGTCCGGGTCTTTATCACCGATACGGATGACGAATTGCCGAAAATCTTCATTAAAAACGCCCTCTTCGATGGTCAGTGCAGGCTTTTGTTTGCGGATATCAAAGAGTCGGCTTTTGAATTTTAGATTGGCAATGGGAATTAAAAAATCAGAGCAGACGTAGGAAAAAACCGAAATAGCGGCTGCTAATACGATCATCGCCCGCATAACCCGAATGAGCGGGATGCCGGCACTTTTCATGCTCGAAAGTTCGTATCGCTCTGCCAAGCCGCCCATCACCATCACCGAAGCGATAAGCACCGCAATGGGCAATGCCATCGGGAATACCGAAAAAGACATATATCCCACCAACTCCAACATAATGAAAATGCTCACCCCTTTACCCGCTATCTCATCAATGTAAAGCCACATGATCTGAATCACCAGCACGAACACGGCAATAAAAAAAGCCACTGCGAAAGGGCCGAGGGAACTGGTGAGCAGGAGCTTGTCTATTTTCTTCATCTAAAAATCAAATTTAGCCTCAAACGCTTTCAAGTCCCGAATCGCGGCCAGCGGGTCCTTCGCGCCAAAAACGCTGTTCCCTGCTACAAGCACGTCTGCCCCGGCTTGCAGGAGGCTTTCTGCATTGTGCAGGCCCACGCCACCGTCAATCTCGATGAGCGCCTGCGAATTGGAAGCAAAGATCATCTCTTTGAGTTTGCGGGTTTTAGGCAGGCTGTTGTAAATGAATTTTTGTCCGCCAAAACCTGGGTTCACCGACATAAGACACACCAAATCAATGTCTTCGATAATATCCTCCAATACTGAAACGGGCGTATGTGGATTGAGCGCCACCCCGGCTTTTGCGCCTGTTTCCTTGATTTGATGAATCGTACGGTGCAAATGCGGACATGCTTCGACATGCACTGTGATGATATCCGCCCCCGCTTTGCGGAACTGCTCAATAAACTTTTCTGGCTCCACAATCATCAAATGAACGTCGAGCGGCTTTTTTGCCAAACGGCCAATGGCTTCCACGATAAACATCCCAAATGTGATGTTCGGCACAAAACGGCCATCCATTACATCAAGGTGAAACCAATCGGCTTCCGAGCCGTTCACCATGTCTATTTCCTCCGAAAGCCGCCCGAAATTGGCTGCGAGCACCGAGGGCGCTATGAGATGTCTTTTCATATTTTTTGGATATTGGACATTGGACATTGGACTAGCCAATGTCCTGTATCTACCGAACCGTCACCACCTGATCGGCACGGAGCAAAGGTAGCCGTTTGAGGCGCAAGAAGAGTTGCACGGTGGCGAGCACATCTTTTTCGCAATAAATAGCGATACGATCCAGGTCGCGCTCTTCCCAATACACCTGACCCACATCGGCGCCGCTTATATCGTCCTTTGGAGAAGGGATGTCGAATACAGCACAAAGCAGCCGCAACGAGGTGTAGTTTTTGATGTCGCCGAATTTCCACATTTCCAGGGTGTCGAGCAGGTGTTTGGTTTCCCAGGGCTTCCTGCCCGCAATGTCGAGCATTTTGGGTAGCGGCAACTGGTTGATCAGCGAGCGACGGCAGATATACGGCACGTCGAACTCCTTTATATTATGGCCACAAACGGCAAACTTGTCCGGACTGTTGAAATGACGGTTGAGCAAATCAGCAAAATCCTCTATCACGGACGCTTCCAGATGGTTGGAAAATGATTTGAGGCGCAATATTGGTTCTTTGCTGTCCTGTTGGCGGGTAAGAAAACCGACCGAGATACAGATGATCTTGCCATATTCTGAATAAATGCCCGCCCTCGTTTTGAAAAGCCCTTCCAATTCGTCTTGCTCGATCTCTTCTGCAGGTCTTTTGAGTAAGGTGCTGCACTTTAAGCCCCAAAGTTGCTGCATCTCGTCGCTCAAATCATCGAACTCCTGCACACACGGAGCTGTTTCAATGTCGAGAAAGAGGATGTTGTAAATATCGTAAACGTCAAAAGCGGACATAGCAAGAAAAATTTTGACCCGGAAAAACCCGGTGTTGCAAAGGTAGGGTATCCCCCGAATTTTGAGATAAGCCTATTGGAAGGGAAAATAATTTTTTTAACACTTTTAAAAAATAATATTATTGAATATCAACAAGTTAGATCAAATTTCAAAAAATAATCTCATAAAAACGACCTTTGCAGGGGCAATAAAGAAATTGAGCAACGGTTTATACTGCATCTTTTTCAATCACAAGCCGTTTCATCTTCGGCATTACAACTTACCAACTTTTTTCACTTCGGAAGGTAGCATATGACTCGATAACAACATCATTCATTCATTCGTAAACCTTTCACTTTTTTTCAAAATTTATGAGCACTCCCACCAATTTCAATCAACCCGCAACGCCAAACTACGGCGCTCCTGAAGGCGGCAACAGCCAAAAACGCGTAACAACTATCATGGGCGTGGCCATCGCAGCCCTTCTCGGACTATGCGTTTTCCTTTTGGTCAGCAAACTCAACACCGGCAAACAGCTGGACGCGACCACAATGGAACTCACCCAACAAAAAGAGGCCTTTACCGAACTTGACGCCAAGTATAACGAGGCGGTGACCCAACTCGAGCAACAAAAGGGCATCAATGCCGAGCTGGATGCAAAAATCAACCAGCAATTGGCTGATCTTGAGACCAGCAAAAACCAAATCGCGGGTCTAATCCGCAGCAACAAAGACTACAAGGGTGGCATGGCCAGCCTCCAGCGTCAAAAAGAACAGTTTCTCGTTGAAATCGAAGACCTGAAAAAGCAAGTAGGCATTCTAACCGAGAACAATACACAGTTGACTGGTCAAAATGAGCAACTTACTTCTTCGCTGAACGAGACACAAACAAGATTGCAAGAAGAAGGTAGTGCAAAAGCCGCCCTCATTTCTGAAAAAACGGCTATTGAAACCGAGCGCAACCAGCTCAGCAAAAAAGTGGACGTTGCTTCTGCCATCCGCGTAAAAAACGTGGAAGTGAAAGCCAAAGACGTGCGCAGCAACGGCAAAGAGCGTACCAAGTCAAAAGCCAAAAAAGTGGACAAACTGAGCATTTGCTTCATTACTGAAGCCAATGAAGTGACTCCTGCCGGCGAAGAAACGTTCTACATCCGCGTAGTGGACCCAACTGGTGCTCCGCTCGCCATCGAAAGCCTCGGATCTGGTGTTGGGCAGAACAAGCGTGACGAAAGCGAATTCCGCTACACCACGACTGCTACGACCAACTACACCAATGGTGAAACGCAGGTTTGTGGCGCATGGCAGCCTGGCCAGAATTTCGTGAAAGGCAAATACCAAGTAGAGATTTTCAATAAAGGTTACCTGGTTGGAACCGGCAACTTCAACCTGAAGTAATTAAAGAACTTCAAAATAGACAAAAACTGCCAGCGGCGGTGCGAAATATTCGCACCGCCGCTTTTTGTTTTATGAAAAAACTACTTTTGCGCCCAAAGTGTACTTTTGACAAAAAGGCTTAAAAATGATCATCATTGCCGATTGCGGTTCTACAAAATGTGACTGGTTGCTGTTGCACGGCGGGCGCGACCAACAACTGGAAAACACCGTAGGATTTAGCCCCTTTTTCCACACTACGGCTGAAATCCGCGACATACTGGAGGACCAACTGCTTCCAAAGATTCAAGAAGAAGACGTGACAGCAGTCTATTTTTATGGTACTGGTGTACATGATGCCCGTCGTGCAGAGATTGTTGCGGCTGCACTTAAAACAGTGTTCCCAAATGCAAAAGCCGAAGTAGAGCACGATCTTTTGGGTGCTGCACGGGCAGTGTGTGGCCGAAGCCCAGGCATCGCTTGTATTCTCGGCACGGGATCAAACAGTTGTTATTTCGATGGCGTTAAAATCCTGGACAACGTTCCTTCGCTTGGCTGGCTGCTCGGCGACGAAGGGAGCGGCACACACTTGGGCAAAGCGCTGCTTCGCGCTTGGTTTTACCGCGAATTGCCCTCCGACCTTGATGCCGCATTTAAACTGGCTCACCCCGAAGGAGCGAATGCCATCAAAGATCGCGCTTACGAAAAAGGGGCAAACGCCTACCTTGCTACTTTCACGCGTTTTTTAGGCGACCACCTTGACCATCCTTACATTCAAAAATTAGTGTCGGATTGTTTGGGCGAATTCCTCGACCGCCATGTATCAAAATACCAGGGTTACCAGCACGTCCCGGTCCATTTCGTAGGTTCTATTGCCCACCATTTTCAGGAAATATTGTCTAAATGTTTGGATGATCGTCGCTTGCAAATTGGGCGTATCGTTCGAAAACCAATCTATCCTTTGGCAGAATTTCACCAGCAAACCATAAAATGGCAAAAGCAATAAAAGATATTAAACGCATCGCAGTATTCACGTCAGGCGGCGATGCCCCCGGCATGAACGCTGCTGTACGTGCCATCGTCCGCAATGCTTTCAACAATGACCTGCACATATATGGTATCATGCGGGGGTATGAAGGGATGATTGACGGCAATATCAAACGCCTGGAAACCACGGACGTGGGCAATATCATCCACCGGGGCGGCACCATCCTGAAAACGGCCCGGAGTCAAAGGTTTATGACCAAAGAAGGTCGCCAACAAGCTTACGAGTACCTGATTGACAACGACATAGATGCGCTGATCGCTATTGGCGGAAACGGCACGTTCACAGGGGCGATGAAGTTTATGGAGGAATTCCCCGATATGCCCATAGTCGGAATCCCTGGTACCATTGACAATGACCTTTTCGGCACCGACTTCACGATTGGTTTCGATACCGCCGTAAACACGGCAGTGCAGGCGGTGGACAAAATCAGAGACACCGCCGACTCGCACAACCGACTCTTTTTTGTGGAAGTAATGGGGCGCAATTCGGGCTTTATTGCACTCCATACCGCTATTGCCGGTGGCGCTGGCGGTGTGCTCATCCCTGAGGAAGAAACTTCGATTGACGATTTGGTGAAACTCTTGAAACGAGGCGCAAAACGAGCCAAACTTTTCAGCATCGTCATCGTGGCAGAAGGCAACCAAATGGGCACTGTATATGACATCGCCCAAAAAGTGGAAGAAAAAATTGATCTCTACGACGACATAAAAGTGACCGTCATCGGCCACCTGCAGCGCGGCGGTTCGCCCAGCGCTTTTGACCGGGTGCTCGCTTCGATCCTGGGCTTCAGCTCCGTAGAAGCACTTTTGGCGGGGAAATCGGGTGTAATGGTAGGTATCCGAAACAACAACATTGACTATACAACTTTTGCGGACGCCATAGAAAAACCAAAACCTATGAACAAGGATTTGTTGCGCATGGCGCATATATTGGCGCAGTAATCCTGAAGGTTTATGAGGTTTATGAGGGTTTATGAGGGTTTATGAGGTTTATGAGGTTTATAAGGTTTATAAGGGTTGATATAGCATTCCTGCCCGAAACGTAGAAATGATTTACTATTGCGGCAAAAAATCAT
>CAZPTQ010000122.1:3369-16478 GCA_964589365.1 uncultured Saprospiraceae bacterium | reverse complement strand
ATCAGTGTTTTGGCAGTGTGCGATTTTTTTTGCCACTGTAGAACGCCTTTTGCTCTTCATAATCCCCGGGGGGTTGTATCAGTTGCTCAGTACCGTCCAGAATGACCGACTTGTGTGCGCTGAAATATGCCCCGAACTCCTCCGGGGAAGTAAATTCTCTTTTGGGCAAGAGGTTCGCGTCCCCAAGGACTCGCTTCAAAACCTCCAACCCAAGTACCTGGTTACGCTTGGCATTAGAAACATCCAACTGGAACACAAATCCCAAAATATCGTAGGTCAACCCAGATTTTAAACTGAATAACGTGAAGAATAACAAGGACTTACAAGATATGAACCGCAGTTCTTCTGGGCTATCTGCCACCCCTTTGTTCTATGCGGCGGCCATGCACAGATACGTATGCTGCTTCAAATAGAGGCAATAAGGTCATGAACCGTCGCTCGTCCATGCCGGAGGTCGCCCGCCATTCTCGATCGTTCTTGGTGGGTCAGTATGGTGCGTTATCTTCAAAATCGAGCGGTCTGTGCCAGATGTTGGGTAGTACGTGCCAGTGGCTACCCAAATTTCGTTGCCATCTATAGAGGCTGACAATGCCTGCTGTAAATCCGGGAATGCATCAGCCCATGAGCTGCCGTTTTGTTGGCCGCTCTGTACATTTTGGTTGACGTAAATCGTGGTTTGGGCAGAAAGGCCGAGGCTTTGAAGCAAAACTGAGAGTATGAATATTTTTTTCATGAGTAGAGTAGATATTTGTTTTTTTAGGAGGTGTCACCTCCTTAAGCCCTCACGAATTTCAACCAAACAACGCGATGACCAGCGCGAATTTCGAGAAAATAGATGCCGGAAAATGCTGGGGCAATTATCGAAAAATGCCGATTTACATCCCGGCCAGCAGAAATCGCCCTTCCATAGGCATCCCGGACAACCCAGTCTGCCTTTTGATCTTCCAGCCCGGTCACTTGAACTTCCAAAAGGCTGCCTGGACTTGCAGGGTTGGGCGAGAGCATGGCCGACATACTCATTTTAGGCGGCTCCTTGCTGCTGCTGACAAAGCAGGAGTCCTGGGTTTCGTAAGCGCCGATGTCTACGGTGCCGAAACGGACACGGGGGTTGCTGTCGAGGTCGGTGAGGATGCCCATAGTATCTACTATGAGGTTATTACCTGCGTTCACTGCGGGGGAGCAGGGGAGAAGGCGGAAATCGTTGTTTGCAGTATCTACAAAAAAAGGTGTAGCCTTAAAAACGGTATGCGCACCAAAAGGGCCAGCTGGCGTCACATTGTCATCCAAACTTACAAAAGAATAATCTATGTAATACCCATCCATGCTCGCAGAAGTAAGGCTGTTGTCTGAAAACATCCTGTCATAGGTAGCATCATCCTCAAATATGGAGTTCATGATGTAGCAATTATTGTAACCAGTTCCAAACGGATAGTTTGATTTATCAATTACGTATTTACCATTCTGGAAAAATGTACAGTTTGTGATATGATAAGTTGCTTCTGCATTTTGAGGTGAAAACAAGCCTAAGGCAGATTCATTTCCAGCAAAAAGGCAGTTTGTGATTTTAGTTTCGACCTTCGCGCCGCCTTGCCTCACAGCATACTTTGTGCCATTTGGGTTGGGTGTTATCCCAACATTGCCAATGAATGCACATTGGTCTAAGGTAGTGGTTAATACTGTACCATTAACCATGATAGCTGTGGCAGATGAACCTGAACGGTTGTTTAAAAAATTGCAGTTGAAAAACCGGATAGTTTTATTACCTCCATCAATCAGCCAAATTGCCCCTCCAAAACCAATCGTAGCCTTGTTGTTTTCAAAATTGCAAGCAATAATTTCTATGAAGAAAGGAGTACTAAGTACTTTTTTTTCAGTACAAATTGAAGCAGCTTCTGTAGCATAGTTTTCTTTAAAATTACACGCTTCAATAATTAGCTGACTTTCCCCTATGTCATCATAATAAAGCCCGCCACCCCAGGAGAACTTGGATGAATCCTTTTCAAAAAGGCAATTTCTAATAATACTTGTGTATTCCGAATTGGTTACAAACAAGGCACCACCATTACCTACAAAAACTGAGTTTTTTAAGAACGTACAATCATCACTCCAGCTATTGCCAGTTTGTAGGCCACCTTGCACATTGTGGTTGACAAAGAGTATGTTTTGAGAAAAAAGACAAAACCCTTGAGATAATATTGCGAGAATAAACAGTTTTTTCATGAGCATAGCATTTGGAATGTAAAATCCCGCAGGGACTAAACAATGTTCCTGCGGGATCGTGAGAAATATGGTGTTAGTTTTTGACAATTTTTCCAAAAAAAGTATGTCCTCCACTCTCAAATGAATACCAATAAAGACCTGAGGCTTGATTGGATAAATTGTCCAGTCTTATCGAATTCGGGCCTTTTGATAAGGCTTCGCTTCTCTCTGCCGCCAATCGGCCAAAACTATCAAATATTGAAACCTTTACCTGATCGTCGTTGGGCAAATCGAAATCAAACATGACTTCAGAACTAAAAGGAACGGGGTAAACAGAGAGGCTGTAATCAGCCAATGCACTGCCCTTTTGCCCTGGCCCTATACCCCCTCCTCCTGTAAGGCCCGATCCCGTTTCCACTGCCAGCTGCAATGCAATGTTTTCTATTTCGACACCTTCATCGGAATAAAATTTATCTGACAAAACTGCATTTTTCAACCGAAACCTTTGGCCAATATTGGAGACGGGCTGCAAAGCTTTCATCCTAAGTTTAAATATGGTTTTATTATTCAGGTTTGTTCCTGTTCCAGTTGCCGAAAAATTTAAAGCCCGAAGGTTTCCTTCGGCAACCCCTGTCGTCCCAAAATTGTCAAGCGTAAAGTTTTCTCCAGAATCGCCCGATTGAATTTGCAGAATTTGGAGCGTATCTTCCGCAAAATCAATCCCTAGCTGCCAGGCGCTGACAGGCGTATTTCCCACGGCCTTTATTTCAAGGTAAAACACCTGATTGGTGCTTAATGCAGCGTGTGATAGAGTTGTAAAACTTTTATCTGGGACTTCGGGGGATAAATCGGGCAAATCTGCGCTACAGTTCACATCACCGACCTTTAAACCAATGAAAGACCAGGGGATAGCGCTGATTTGAGCAGTGGCGCTATAAGGGTTGATAGAAACATGGTCCAACCAAGAAGTTCTGTTAGGCACTGTCCCACCTCCGTAAGAACGCATATTTGTCCCTGGTTCATCTGGATTGTCCCATTGAGCATTGAACGGATTGATACCAACCATGCTGTTCGGATCATAAAACTCTTCCACAAAAGCACTATCCTCGAAACAATATTCAGGCACATACCGCCAGCTGCTGTTGTTTGGCAGTTCATTATAAATCCCTAAAATTAGTTTTCGAAGTTCAACAATATCGAAAGCGGAAATATTTCCACTGCCGTTTGCGTCAGCAGCAATTATTTGAAACGGGTTTTCAAATTGTTCAACTGCGAGTATATGCTTGCTTATAAGCACCAAATCGTAAGTTGTCACACCATTAAGGGGGTAAAGATGTTCCACATCGGGTAAGAGCGAAAGTAAATCCGTTCCATTATACGGTGGGTTATTGAGACATAAAAAAGTCTTGTAAATTCCATTGGCATCCGTCGAATTCCCACAGGAAAAACTGCTTACATTTTGCAAGGAAAGTGCCACTTCTTCCATTGGAGTTTGGGGAGGAGCAGGGTCATTCGTTGCTTTGAATATACCCTCACAATTTCTTATTACTAGACCTCTATCATAAGGAAGTATCTGACAAGTAGGCTCTTCTGCGTCGTATAAAAATGCCCAATCTGGGTGCCCTGTGAGCATTCCGACCATAATCTGATTCTGTCCCGGCGAAAACCCATTTCTACAACCACCTGTACCCATTAATAGGGTTCTGTCCGGACGGTAAGGGAGGTCAAATACGTCATGTGTAAATCCTGTTGGGCAAGTTATGTATTCACATTCTGGGGGGCTGACAGAACAATTGCCCGGGTCTGCCGGGGTGTAACAAATGTAGTCGCCTGTTTGATGACAGCCAAATGTGCCAGTACTCAGAACTACTGGAAACAATTCTGGTGTAAGTAGATGGTGAACATACTGAGCAAATTCCGGTATAGCAGGAAATCCTGGAAATTTGCCTCCTTGCCAGGTATGTAGTAGGCCAAAATAATGGCCGATCTCGTGCGCGAGTACATTCCCATCAAACGCTGTCATCAATATTGATCCTCGGGATGAGCCTGTTGGTTTGAATGCCCAAGCAGTAGCAATTGAAAGCCCGTTAACGAAAAAGACCTGCTACTTGAGGATTGACGCACCCGCTCATCAAAGTTGCCACTCCGAATAAGTCATGTCAGGTACGCCGCACTCGTCAGTTTGCGCTGAAAGTTGGCTGACAATTAGGGCAAAGCATAGCAATGCGAGCACCGAGCACCGAGCACCGAACAAAATAGAAAGTTTAGACATAATGGTATAGGTTTAGGTAAAAGAACACGAAATTGTGTCCTGTGGCTAAGGTAATCAGCCGGGCTGGAGCGGCAGGGAGAAATTATCAATTTGCCTAATTTAGGCAGAATGTACCACAGGCGACTTCGAGTCGTCAGACCGCTAAGGCACTGCTTGAAATTACACCTTAGAAAAAACGATTCTCAGGCGTTCCTCCAAAAGTTAATTTTGAACGTTTTTAAATTTTTAATTTGGAAAATCAAAAATTAACACCCTTTTCACAGAATAATAATCTGCAAATGACAACTATTTCAACAAAAGGCCGCATCTTTGCGGCGGAAATCATTAAGCGAATCCCCGCATTTTCATTTTTCCTTAAATCATAATTCAGTATTTATGGCATCGAAAAAACAATCCGCTCAAACTCCCGTGAGCGCAAAACCCGCCCAAACTGTGAAAGCCGTTGCACCAGAAGCAGCCGCAAAAACGATACAAACTGCCAAAACTGCTACCCCTGTTGTGGCTGAAAAAGCAGTAAAAGTCGTTGAACCTGTGGCAAAAGCGACTCCAGTAAAAGTTGCAGTACCTGTTGCAAAAACTTCCAAAGTGACTTTTGTGCTTCCAAAAGAAGCCGTAGAGAATGCCGAAACGGTGGCCGTTTTGGGCGATTTCAACAACTGGCAGAACGGTGTAGTGCTCGCCAAGCAAAAAGATGGCTCTTTCAAAACCGCCGTGGAACTCGAAAAAGGACGTTCATACGAATACCGTTTCCTCATCAACGGCGAAAAATGGGAAAACGACTGGGCTGCAGAAGCCTACGCCCCCACACCATTCGGCAATTTCAATTCTGTTGTTACTGCCTGATTTTCAAGTGCACACAAGATGATTTGGGCTATAAAAAGCCGCTCCGTACCGGGGCGGCTTTTTTGTTTGTTAAGTGCAGTTTGACTGTCTTTTTGTCCAAGGGAGACTGTGCATTTAGCGATACTTGATTTTAAGGCACTCACCTTTGTCCCACGTTCAGCACGAAAAAAGCCCCAACCTTTGAGAACGGGTTTGCACAGAAAAGCAACGGGGAAAAAAGGGCTTCCCCCGCTGAACGGGTTGCCAAAGCCGCAAGCCTCCAACCATTATTATCATGGCAGTACCAATTAAATCCGAACAACTCTTTGCTCCAGGCATTTTTGACATGGTAGGGAATTCAGTTGTCTTGGCGCAACAAGCCACTTTGACAGAGTCCGCTGGACCAGGCGGCTTGACCCCTCCGACCGGCGATTTAGCCGTCAATAACCTCATCATGACCGACCAGGATATCAAATTCAAATTTGAATGGGGGGTGTATGGGAGCTTTGCCCATGCGATAAACCCTGCCTTCGAGTGGCGTATCCAGCTTTACTTTGAGCAGTACGGAATAGGGGAATTTAATATTGGCCCAATCGGCTCAAAAGTGGTTTCTTATGGTTCTGGAATCCCGGTAGGCCTTTCTAAAGTTGATTTCCCGGGTACAGCGTCAACGACCATCAGCATCCCTGGCGGCACGATACCTGCTGGCCTGTACGATGTGGTGGCTATCATTCAATTGTACGATATGCCGTCTGGCCTTCCCTGCTTCACCGCTGCTTTTGCAGAATTCAACAAAATCAATTTCTACCAAGAACATTGATCTTGCAGCAGTGCCAAAGTCCTCAAAAGCCGCCCTGCCCGTTTCGGCGGGGCGGCTTTCCCATTTTTTAACTACTACCAATCCCGAAGATAATGTCTACACCAAAAGAAAAACGCACCAAAGAGGAGGCCATGCGCCTGCTCGACCGCGCCATAGAGCAGGAAGAAAGCTTGCTCGAAAAAGTGAAAATGCTGGAAAACGAACTGGCCGCTTGCCGCAAAAAGGCGGAAAATCCACGCCATGAATTGGAGGAACAGGCCATATCGAAAAGCAAAGTCTCGTTCCGCCTCGATTTTTACCGCACCGAAGAAAAAGGGCCGCTCAAAGGAATTATTGAGCATTTGCCGACACGCGAAAGTTGCTTGTTCGAGGCAGAACGCTTTGGCGAGACAGGTAATTTTATAGCTAAATTTATCGGCACAGCAGTCTTGCCACCGACTACTGCGAATAAAGCAACCCCAACTTTTCCACCAGAAATACTTGAAAACAAGGAGGCGCTGAAAAAAGAGGAGCGCTCACCTTTGTTGCGCAAGCTGTTCCCGGAGATTTTTAGCACGCCCGCTCCAAAACCACTGCCTTCCCAACCTATTGAAGCCGAGCCGCCGCCCGTTCCAGAGCGATTGGAAGCCGAACCTTTTATGGTGCTGATGGATGGTAAAGAAGGGAATCAAATTGCCCTGAAAAAAGGGAAGCCCTTTCAAATTGGAATACGGATGCAAACGCTGGGCGACTTTCATGGCAAGCCTTGCAGCGTGAGCCTTTCGGCAAAATCCATGGAAAGAAAGCCCGCAAAAACCCTGGAGGCATTGGAATACTGCGTCCCCGATCAAGAATTGTTGCGCGTGCCTGTCCGCACGCTCCCATTGGAACAGGGGGTATATCGCCTCGTTGTGTCAATGATGCTCCGAGACGAGCCGCAGCAATCATATTACCGGGAAGCTCGCTTGCTGATAGTGCAATAAAAGGCGCTCAGTTCAAAGACTGTATCCGTGTGAGCGCTTGCATATTTTGGACTTGAGTACTCATGCCTGTGTGCCGGGCTTCGGAACCGCCTCGGGCGATCTTCATCTCGCCCGTTCGTCCGTTGTAGCGGCGTTCGTAACGTTCACAATGCGGGCATCGCCACACGATCCAGTCTCCATCGCGGTGACTGGTGCAGTGGTGTGTTTCTTCGGGTAGGCCAATGAATGAGATTTCGCCCATGATGTTGAAATGCGTGTTGCGTGAAAAGGAAATGGATTAGTGGGACGCAGTTTCTCAGGGCTTATAAAACTTGGCAAAAATTGCACCAGTTTTCAAAAAGTGAATTTAGGGCCGCCAATTGAGTTATGCATATGAAACAAGGTGGTGTGCCTTTAAGTTTTACGCCGACACTTGGATAACTGGTCTGGGGTACATCCGGAACATTTTCTGAAAGCGAGACCTATAAGGTTTTTGGAAACCTTATAGGTCTGAGGGTAAAACAAAAATGTGCAGTAATACAGGCCGGGGCACACCGTGTCGCCCAATGGCAAACTTATCCCCCTGCTGCTTCGAGGAATATTCGGACTTTTGCAGCCGAACTCGAAGTTCCTTTGTCATGAAAAAATTCACCCTGCTCGCCCTTGTTGTGCCACCCTTAGTGGCCGCCCTCGCTTTTTTTCCAGTTGAGAATCAAGCCAATAAATTTCATAGTGAAGCGGAGATAGCCTATTTCCGACAACTTGCATTCAGCAATCAGCATTCCACCAGTCACCAATCCACCAGTCCACCAATCACCCAATCACCCAATCACCCATTCACCCATTCAAACCTCCCCATTGATTCCAACATCCTCTTCCCCACAGCCAAAACCTGCGGCGGCTGCCACGGCCATGACCCCAACATGAGCGCGTTCATTACCTCTACGGGCGAGGACGTGAATATCTACGATGATTGGCGCAGCACCATGATGGCCAACAGCGCCAAGGACCCTTTCTGGCGCGCCAAAGTGAGTCATGAAATCATGGTCAACCCCAGCCACAGCAAGGAATTGCAGGATAAATGCACTTCCTGTCATGCCCCAGCCGGGCACTACCAAGCCAAACTCCACGACAAAAAAGATTTTTACCTGCTCTCTGACCTATACACCGACTCGCTCGGGCTTGACGGCGTGACCTGTCAGGTTTGCCATGCGCAAGCGCCCGAACTTTTGGGCGATTTGCACTCTGGGCAACTCAATTTCGACACCAACTACATACGGGTAGCCTACGGACCTTACAAGTTCGCCTTTGCCCCGCCGATGCACAACTTTGTGGGCATAACGCCCATTTTCGGAGGCCATATCAGCGATGCCGGGCTTTGTGCCGGGTGCCACACCCTGATTACTAACACCGTTGACCTTCAAGGAAATCTGACAGGAAACACCTTTGTAGAGCAAGCCACCTACCACGAATGGCTCAACAGCCGATACGATGAACAGCACGACAACATTACTTGTCAAGCCTGCCACACGCCCCAAATCGCTGACCCGGTGGTTATTTCGGCCAACTATCAGTTTTTGTTTGCCAAATTTCCCTTCGGACTTCACGAACTCGCCGGCGCAAATGTGACAATGCTCAAATTGCTGAAAAACAACCGCGAAAAACTTGAGATTGATGCCGAACCTGAACATTTCGACAGCACCATCGCCGCTACCCTGCGGATGCTCCAGCACAAAACCCTCGATCTCCAACTTCAAGCAGGCGATCAAGCGGGTGATTCCATGAATTTCAGCCTGCGATTGCTCAATAAAGCGGGACACAAATTCCCCTCCGGCTACCCTTCGCGCCGTGCATGGGTAGAATTTGAAGTGAAAAACGAAATGGGGCAAACCATTTTCCATTCAGGAAAAACAAGCCCCGACTACAGTTTGCCGGATGAAGACCCAAATTTTGAGCCGCACTACAATACTATTACGGCTTCCACTCAGGTGCAGATTTATGAAATGGTGCCAGCGGATGTTTTGGGCAACTTTACCAATGTGCTGGAACGCGGATTTATCGCCATAAAGGACAACCGCCTGGCTCCACAAGGCTTTAATACAAACGACCAGGTGTACGACACCACCCAAATCGTGAACATCAATCAAGACCCGGATTTCAACCGCGCGCCCGATGGCTCAGAAGGCACTGGTGCCGACGTGCTGCACTTCCGTCTGCCGAATGGCGGTTACACTGGCCAAGTCAGTGTGAGTGCCAAGGTCTGGTATCAAAGCCTGCCGCCCAAGTGGATGGCTCCGATGTTTGCGTTTTCATCCCCGGAAATTGATTCGTTCCGCGTCATGTTTGATGCTGCCGACCACTCCCCTACCCTTATTGCCGAGGCGTTTTTGGATTCTGTTTTTGTTAGCCCCGTTTCCATAAAATCTATTGACAATGAAGGTTTTGTGAAAATTTTCCCCACGCTCACATCCGATGGCCGCGTGTACATTCGATCTGTGGGGAACACCCCAATCCGGCGGGTGCAGGTTTGGGATTCAGCAGGCCGCATTGTATTGGACAAACCTTTTGGCAAGGACAACGAACCGATTCAACTGCCGCGTCTGAGTGGGGTGTATTTCATAAGTGTGGAAACGGGAAAAGGACGGGTGGTGCAAAAGGTTGTACGGGCATAGGAATAGTAAGTCTCGAAGCAAAAATAAACCGCAGAGGCGTGGAGTCACATTCAGCATATAAAAAAACCTGGCAGCGCTTTAGGCGCAACCGCCCAGCGTTGCTGGGGCTATGGTTTGTGGCAACAGCCGTGTTTATCTCCGTGTTTGGTTATGCCCTTGCGCCGGATAATTCGCCGAATACAAATGCCCAAATTCCTGAAATTGCGTTGCAGCCGCCAGGATTTAGTGTAGCGATTTTGCCCGTAAAAACGAACCTCGACGCCCCTTCATCTTCTTGGATTTCAGTGCTTTTGAATGGGCAGGCATTGTCATACAAACCCATTCCAATCGAACCTTCCACCTTGAAGACAGCCGGCGACTCTGCTCATTTTCAATACTTTGGGAAAAATGGCCGCTGGAGTTCCGTACCGACGGCCCAATTGGAAAGCCAAGAAATTCAGACCCGCCATTTTCCACTCGGCACCGACAAATACGGTCGTTGCATTTTAAGCCGATTGATTTTGGGATTTCGAGTTTCGCTGTTGGTTGGCCTGATCGCGGTGATCATTTCGCTGAGTATCGGGGTTGCGATTGGCGCTGCTGGTGGATATTTTGGTGGTCGGGTGGACGATTTGGCAATGCTGGTGATGAACACGGTTTGGTCTATCCCAACCCTATTGTTGGTGTTCGCAGTGGTGTTGGCCCTTGGGCGCGGCATCGGGATAATATTCCTCGCCGTTGGCCTAACAATGTGGGTGGAGGTAGCAAGGGTGGTACGCGGACAAGTATTGGTTATCAAGCAATTGGCCTTTGTGGAGGCGGCGCAGAGCATGGGACTTGGGCACAGAAGCATTTTGCTGCGACATATTTTGCCCAATCTTTTGGGGCCTGTGATGGTAGTGGCGGCAGGCAATTTTGCAACGGCTATTTTGGTAGAGTCTGGCTTGAGTTACCTTGGCTTTGGCGTTCAACCGCCCGCGCCCTCCTGGGGTACTATGCTCAACGAAAATTACGGTTACGCGCTGGGCGGCAAACCCTTGCTAGCACTCGCCCCTGCGCTTGCCATCGCGTTCACAGTACTGGCTTTCAACCTGGTCGGCAATGGACTCCGCGATGCGCTGGATGTAAGAAATTAGGATATTGGGTGGCGTGTTATGAATCTAATATGTAGCGTTGAATTTCACTTCGCTTCATTCAATGACCACTGATAATCCAGGTGCGAAATGTCTGTTTTCTCCGTCAATTTCAGCTTGGAATAACGATTGAGATATTCCCTTACCGAACCTGCATCGCGCTCAAAATCACCTTTGAACCATTTGAATATTTCTGAAATCTTGGCCTTTTCAGCAGTGATTTGGTTTCGTAGCGGATCGTTCACGAATGCACGCATGCTGCTATCCAATTGACTTTCAAGACGTTCGGCGGTGTAAGCCTCGTTGAGCAATTTTGGACAAGAGTACGACGCGCAGTTCACCGCAGCGTGTATGCGGGCATCCTTAAAAACAGGGCGCAGGATGTTGTGCTCGATGTTGTTAAGGTCGTAGGTATATCCTTGAATCTTGATAAATTTGATGTCCCAGACCGAATTAACAAACGCGATGCCCCGCTTGATGTCTTTGATGCTTGCTGTCGGGTAATTGCGCACGATCAATTGCACGGTGTAGGCATTGTAGGCGTTGATCCAATACGCCATCTGTTCCTGGCGGCTCCAGGTCTTGTCGCTGGGATGCGCGGATTCGAGTAGGCGGAGGTAGCGGTTGAGTTCTGCGCTGTCCTGGATGAAGCCTTTGTATTTGACAAAACCATCGGCAGCGACGTGTTTTTTCAGCAAAGCATCCCAAATTTCGTGGGTGACGGGTTTCGAATTGGTGTTTCGTTTGATTGAACGGCAATTGGTACAGGTAAACCAAATCAGGACTGCCGACAAAATGGCCATTGTGAGGAGAATCGTTTTTTTCATTTTTAAAGCATCGCTTTTGAAAAGTTGTGGTTGGTTTTCAAAGTTTTAGGAAGGATTTGTAAAACTGCTTGATCTGGCTAGGCTTTGCACCAATACGAAACAGGTAGAATGCCCCAATGTTTGCAAGTTGTACTTGAAGCCAACTGTTGTGTTCATATTTCCGCGCTGAAACGATCACGTATTTTGGAAGCACCCGCAGGCGATATTTTTTCATAGCCTTCCGCAGAAAATCATATTCTTCCATCACGACGAAGTGCTCATCATAGCCGCCAAATTCCTCAAAGATTTCCTTTTTGATAAAGAATGTCTTGTCACCGCCCTGGCACCATAACCAGGTATAACGGACAAAGTAGGCGTTGAACTTGAGTATCCATTTCTGCGAATCGAATTGGTAACGGTAGCAGCCCATTACTTCTCCGGCCTCCAGTTCGCGTTGAATATCTTGGGCAAATGAAGCCGGCGGAAGCGTGTCAGCATGAACAAAATACAAGACGTTGCTTTTGGCTTCCCTCGCGCCCAAGTTCATTTGTGCCGCTCGGCTGCATTCCTTGGATAACAACACCCGCGCTCCTGCTTCTATCGCAATTTGTGCAGTACCATCTTTGCTGTGGCAATCCACGACCAGTATTTCTGCCACCGCTCCATCGCTATTTTCCAACAAATACCGCACAAGCCTTCCAATGTGGGCAGCTTCGTTCAGCGTTGGGATGATGATGGAGCATTGGGCTTTGGACATTGGCCTTAAATCAAAATCATTTTAGTATGCGGGATGCCATCTTCCAAATACTCCTCGCCGGTGGAGCGGAATCCAAAGCCCTCGTAAAATTTAAGGAGATAGGATTGTGCACCAATCTTAATGGCTTGGTTGCCAAAGAGTTGCCGGCATCTTTGGATACTTTCTTCCATCAAAATCTTTCCCATTCCCGTGCCCCTCGCTGAAGGAGCGCTCACAACACGCCCAATAGAGGTATAACTCGGGTAGGCAAGGCCCTCGGGCAAAAGCCGGGTGTAGCAGATTATTTTCCCAGTTTCGTCGTGCCCCATGAGATGCCAACTTTGGAGGTCTTTGCCATCGCAGTCTTGATACGGGCAATTTTGCTCGACCACAAAAACCTCCTGCCGCAGGGCAAGGATTTCGTAGAGCGTGTGCGTAGAAAGCTGGTCGAAAGGAAGGCAGGAAAATGTTACCATAGATGCAGGCTTTGGCGCAAATGTAAATATGGAGGCTGTCTAAAGTTTTTTCAATGGATGCTTTTTCAGTCTTTTCGGCTTCGGCTTCGTTAAATTTTTCGCCTTAGGACTCAACTATGGCTGCAAAATTTGCCTTGCCTCGCCCAAAAATCCTTGAAAAATCATTCCATCAAAAAACTTTAGACAGCCTCCTGGAGCGCTGTCTAAAAAAAAACGGGCGGCTCGAAAATCGAGCTGCCCGTTTGGCGAACGT
>CAZPTQ010000122.1:0-3269 GCA_964589365.1 uncultured Saprospiraceae bacterium | reverse complement strand
GCTGTCTAAAAAAAAACGGGCGGCTCGAAAATCGAGCTGCCCGTTTGGCGAACGTTGAACCGTTCAAATATTTTATAAACCAATTATTTTGCTTTCAGCGCACGCGGCACTTCGATAGAAGCGATCGGCACTGCAACAGGATTTGTGACTTCAACACCATCAAGGACAGTAATGTCGCGCACACGAATCGTGTCGCCGAGCTGCATGCTCGTGATGTCTGCGTGTACCTCATCAACCGCTTTTTCAGGGGTGGTAAGGATGCTTACAGTGCGCATCTTAGGGATGAACTTGCCGCCTTCCTTCACGCCTGGAGCAGTCCCCGTAAAACGCAAAGGCACGGAGGCCTTGAACTTCACACCCGGAACAAGTTCGAGAAAATCAACGTGCAACACCTCCTCCGATACGGGGTGGAACTGCGTGTCCTTCACGATGCACTTATGCGTGGTACCGTTGAGTTTGATTTCTACAAGCCTGAACTTGGAGGTGAAAATGAGTGGGCGAACTGCAGTGGCCTCCAAAGTAAATTGGAGTGACTCGCCACCGCCGCTTTTATACATCACCGCAGGGACTTGGCCGTTGCGACGGATTTTGGTTGCCTCTACTTTGCCGGAATTTTCTTTCCGATGACCCTGCAATTCAATGATTTCCATTGTGTTGTGCGCTATAATGTGATACTACTTTCAAAAATGCCCGCAAAGGTAGAAAATCGAACCGCAAATTTCCTAGGGAGTTTAAAAAAAGTCGGCATAAAAGATTCTTTTAGGCTAAATCTCATTTTGATGTGTTAGGCAAAGTAGGTGCGTAACCTTCTTTGCATAGCACCTCAAAATGAGATTGCCGCGCCCCGTTGGCAGACCCTACAAAAGGTGAAAAATAATGATTTGATCAAAATTAGCCAAACCAAAACCTAAATTCTTTGCTATACTTATCTGCCTTTATTCGGCTTAAAAAAGCCCACAGGCTATATGCCCCCCCCAGCAAGGAGGCAGCAACGTAGTGATGAATGGCCAACCTTCCATAAACGAAAACCGGTATCTTATAGAGATATGCGAGGTATTGGAAAGCCAACCAAGCAATTGCATTGCAGGATATTTCACATCCGGCTGGCAGACAGGACAATTGGGAAATATCAGCTTATCTTTACTTCATGCCTTTCAAGCCAATAAAGTGTACAACATCAAGCTCACGGTAGATAACACAGAATGCCCTGGAAGTGACGTGCATGAGCAGTTGGTTTTTAACCAATGATGACTGTACCTGCCCACCACCACCCTGTTGTTATGAAATGGCTGCGACAAACCCGTTCAGCAGCAATTTGACTGTATATTTTGAGGATTCATTGGGTAATAAAGACTCTCTCGTCCTTGGCTATGATCCTGATGCATCCTCTCAAAATCTAAACCCCCAATTCGGAGAGATTTTACTCACTGCGCCATTTGACAGTGTTTTTGAAGTAAGGGCAATTCACGGTGATGATGGTCAGGATCGCACAGTGAAAAAGGTGATTGAAGATGTTGACATTCTTCCATGGGATTCTTGCGCCTTGCCAGCCCGTAGTAAAATCCTAATAAATGCCAAGTACCCCCCAATAAAAATCACTTATGACAGCACGATTTTTCCGATCACCTCTTGTGGCAACACAATCCTCTCCCGCAACAAGGATATGTTTTTCATACCAGAATGGTGGGATGCTTGTGGCTACCACTGCATGGCAGGTTCTTCGGGCTATGTCGAGCATTTTGGCCCACCACTCTACCTGTCCCATTGTGTGGGAATTTTTATTCCATTGAAAAGGAAGTGGAAGGTCTGGGGCTAAAAACGCTTTCTGGACTGTTTTTTGCAACATTTTATGGACCTGGCCCTTGCAACGACACCACTTTTTTGGCCGATAAGGATGTCGGCAGTTTCGATTAAGGAATACTAAGCCCCAATCCTGCTCGGGAGCACTTTTCGATCAATATCCCTTTGGAGGGCGCAGTGCAGGCAGTGGTAAGTGATATTGCTGGCAGGGTGGTGGCTTGTCCCTATGTGGTTTCAGAAAGCGCACTTGAATTTGACGTGGGCCAGCTTTTACCCGGTTTGTACTATGTAACGCTGCAAATTGGGCAAAGGAATCAGGTGGTGTATAAGTTTGTGAAAGCGTGATTTGGAATAAATGTTTGTCACAATATCAGGCCGCCCCATTTCGCACTTTGCGAAATGGGGCGGCGCTTATTAAATCTCAAATTGCCTAGCACATCAAAATGGACTTAGCCTTCTTTTAACCCAAACTCCACAACATGACCCCATCGCGGGTGCGCCTGGTTTTTTTGACTTTGCCTTGGATTTCCATTTCGAGCAACTTCGATTGAACAACGGCCATATCCAAGCCCGCGTCCTTTGCAATGCCCTCCACGGTGCGGAAAGCAAACTTGGAGCTCTGAAGGATGGCAAGCACTCGTTGCTCTTCACTCCAGGCAGCTACGGTTGGGGATTTGGCAGAATCGCCGGGTTTAAAGGATTCAAATTCGCTGCCATCGCCGCCAGCTGGGGGGAGGGCAATAGGGGCCGCAACTTCGGAAGGGTCGGAATTTTGTGCTACCAGCACGTCGGTAGTATCGCTGAGTTCTTCTTGTTTTTGCTTCACTTCCTGCACTTCTTTGAGCAGTTTGTCGGCCAGCGACTGCAGGAATTTGGAGGAAAAAAGGGCTGCTACAGTGCAAAATCCAAAGAAAACGAGGTATAAAGACAGGTCTTCTCCCTTCAAACAATCGCCCATCAAATTGCTGGAAACGGTTTTCAAGAAAAGTGGCACGGTGGCGGCGGCGGTGAGTCCCATCAAGAGGGATTTTCGGAGGCCTGCCCCGTTGGCCTGTTCCATGTAATAATTGGCGATGCCGCCCAAAAGCCCGGCGGCGAAAATAATACTGACGAGGATTGTGATGCCCATTTTTTGAATGATGAACGATGAATATCTTTAGGAGAATGTCTTTGTATGCTGTCAACGCTAAGGAACGGTGTCAAAGGTAATTGCGTTACAACATTTTCACGTCCTCTATTTTCACCTGAACTGTCCGCTTTTGCAAAGCCCGCACTGCAATATCGCTGTCCGAACCTTCCAGCCGCAACACGCCGCGTGGGCAAACAGTGGCACAGATGCCACAACCCACACAGCTCCCCCGCACTACATCTTGTCCTTTTTGGGCGTAGGCGCGCACATCAATCCCCATTTCACAGTGGGTAGAACAATTGCCGCAACTGATGCACTGCCCGCCATTGGTGGTGATGCG
>CAZPTQ010000121.1:0-16528 GCA_964589365.1 uncultured Saprospiraceae bacterium | reverse complement strand
TGGAGCGGGTGACGAAATTCGGCCTCGGCTTTTTGCTGAGTCACGATTCGCCGCCGGCCGTGTATGGGGCCGGGGCATTTTCCCTGCAATACCTGCAAGCGATCCTGAGCACGTTATCGGAAAACGAGGTGCAGGTTTTCATGATCACGGACGCCTGCCGGGCGGGAAAACTGGCAGGCAGCGACGTGCACGGCACCCAGGTAGACAGCCACCCGGCTCTCGCAGCAGTTTGGACAACATTTGGGCGAATAGAGTCAATTACGACCATTTGCCCTCCTATTATCATCGCGCTGGCGAGATATTGGGACCGGGGCATTATGTGTACAAGGATTTGAAAGCAAAGGAGCTTTACTTCCAAGCCTTGACCATTCGGAAGGAAAACTACCCGGACAGCAGCGGAACATGGAGGTTTCTGGAAAAAAGACGGCTGCTGAATGTTGCTGTGGCAATGGATAGCACCCAAGCTGTAATTTTCCAAGCACTTGGAAATGCCTATCCAATTCAGTCAAATGAGAAATTGCGTTTTTATCAAAAAGCAGCTGAATTGGCGCCTAATTGGGCTTTGATTTATCACAATTTAGGTTGGAACGCTATAGAGACGAAAGTGGCGATACCCTATTACAAAAAAGCCATTGAACTGGATTCGAATTTTTTGTCGCCGTACAATTGGATTTCATGGCGTTATGAAGAAATCGGGCAAGTTGATTCCGCATTATTTTGGCGGCGGCTTTATGTAGAAAAATTTGAGCAGAAGTATCAAAAAGATTCGGCTTCCATTGCAGCGTATGAATGTAATGATGTTGGCAATGCCCTGTGGGGGTTGAAGGAATATGAAAAAGCAAAGTCGTTTTTGATATTGGGCGAAAAAATTTCAAACGGCAAGAATTCAGCAGTTTATGCTAATATGGTTGCCGTTTACACCGACCTGTTGGAGTTTGAGAACGCCGTTCAAACCTGTGAGAAATCAGGGACCAACTGGCAAAGCCATATTTATTTCAATTTTTTGTATGACAATGCCAACGCCATTGAGGCATACGCAAAGTCAGACGAGGTTGTACTATCCCAACTCCAATTTTGGTATTTAATGGATATGCCCAAGGCTTTTGTGCTTGCGAAAACGGAGGCCAAAAAGGATATCTGGTTCGCATTTTATGCCGGGGAAGCGGCCCGAAATCTGGGGATGCCGGACACCGCTGCCTACTATTTTGCACTGGGCATTGACTCTGTCAATATCCAGTTCGTGCGAAATTACAATTCTATCCCCGATTACCTTTTTGCCGCGCTCGCTTACGACCGACTCGGCAAAACGGAAGCAGCCGATCAACTTATCGAAACAGCAAAAACCGAACTGGCGGGCGATCCCTGGCTGCACTTTACATTGGCCCGGTTTTACGCCAACACCCGGCAGCCGAAAGCCGCCATCGAATCGCTGTACAAAGCCATCGAACTCGGCTGGCAGCCCAACCCCTTGATTTGGCTCGAAGGCACCCTCTGCGATCACCTGCTCAATCCCATCCGCGAGACAGAGGCGTACAAAGAATTGGTAAAGAAACATTTCCCCAAATATTACGACATTGCTACGCGGGTGCCGGGGAAGTAGTGAGCAATTTCGGATACGAGCATGCGGACGGTTACGAAACCTTGGAGGTTTCGTAACCGTACCGCTACAAAAAAACGCCCCCTGATTGCTCAGGAGGCGTCCAATTGATCTCATGTATGTCGCGGGGGGGCGTGTTGTAATGACGGTTTTGGAGTAAAATCCAATTTTAGTTTTTCTCGCTTTGCGGTAGCGGCTTGCGACCTTTTGGCGCTTCTACTGGAACCTTGCCGTTTTTGTCTGCATTACGGGTCTTATCCTTTGTACGGCCTTGATTGCCTTCGCCTTCCGAATCGTGATCGTGCCCTTTGTGATGACCTTTTGCCTTGCCCTTGCCTTTTTTATTCTTGCTGTGGCCCTTGCCTTTTTCGTGGCCTTTGTGTTTGCCTTTGTCCCCCTTTTCTACTTTCTCCTTGTTGGTAGAAGGGCGGGTCTTGGGGGTTTCAGCGCCTGGGCGAGCATCCGCAGGATTGGCTTTATCATTATTTTGTTCCAGTTTGGGTTTTCCAGCGGGTGCTGGTCTGGAATTGTTTTGTGCAAAAACGCCAGCAAATGACATTGTGGCAAATACGAAGCTCAGAATGAGTGATTTTTTCATTGTGAAATAATGTCTCTTTTGTAAGACAATGGTTAAACGGAGGATTTGTAAAAAGACACTTTCACAGTCGGTCTTTAAAATTTCGCAAACTAAGTCCCAGAAAAAACAAGGCCATCCCGCCCAAAATCAGCGTCTGTCTCCACAGCACCTCCAACCCAACGCCTTTGATCATAATCCCTTTTATTATGGGGTTGAACCAGGTAGCGGGTATCACATTGCCGATCCATTGCAACACCAGCGGCATGCTCTCGCGGGGGAAAATAAATCCTGAAAGCAACATCGTTGGCATCATCAACCCGAGTGCCGACAGAAACATGGCCGTCATCTGATCCTTTGCTTTTGTACTGATAAAAATGCCAAGCGACAGCGCTACGAACATATACAACACGCACTCTGCTGTGAGCAACATCACCGAGCCGCGCATCGGCATGCCAAAAACAAAGATGCCCAGCAACACGACCACAAAAGCATTGAGCAAGGTCAGCACGAGATACGGTGCTGTTTTTCCCAGGATAATCTGAATGGGCTGAAGCGGCGACACGAGCAAAACCTCCATGGTGCCCAATTCCTTTTCGCGGGCAATGGTGATGCTGGTCATCATGGCCGAAACGAGCATAAGGATGAGCGTCATCACCCCAGGTACGAAATTGAACACACCTTTTTGTTCGGGGTTGTAGCGCATTCGGGTTTCTGTGCGAATGATGAATGATGAATGCCCCCCTCCTTCGCTATGGCTACTGCGGGTAAAAATGATGAATTTTTGGGCGGCCTCTTGTTGGTAATCTGCGATGATGGCGTTGGCATAGTTGATCAAAGTAGTGGCGGTATTGGGGTCGGAGGCATCGCCGATGAGTTGCAGTTGGGCCGTCGAAGTTTGTAGTTGTGTCGCGAAATCGGGCGGAAAAACGAGCGCCATTTTGATTTTCCCGCTGCGGAACGCCGCGTCGAGTTGCTCGGGGGAATCGAGGTTTTTCTCCAAATGAAAGTAACCGCTTGACACGAGTTTGTTGGTCAGCGCAATGCTTTCCACATCCTTAGAAGGGTCGAGCACGGCGATTGCGGCGTTTTTGATTTCGTTGGTGAGCACGAAACCAAAGAGCAGCACCTGCACGATGGGCATCCCAAAAAGGATCAGCAGCGTGCGCCGATCGCGCAGGATATGGCGGAATTCTTTTTGTACGAATGCGGTAAAACGGTTCATGCTTAGTGAATGGTTGATTGGTGACTGGTGACTGGTGTTGTTATCTTTGTAAAAATTTTTGAGCCATGACACATGCAACAATGGCCGCTCTGCCCCTAGCAGAAAAAACAAACGGCAAGGCCGTTTTTTACCTAAGGAACGGTGTCAAAATAACTTTCCAATTTCAGGCCAATTATTTTGGCATTAGCCAACTATCTTTTGAGGCGAATAGTGGGGCTATTTAACGAAAAAGATAGGATGGATGGCGGCAAAAGAATGGCATCAAATTGGGAAGTTATTTTGACACCGTTCTTAAGTGATGGAGAGATGCTTCATGCCTTTCCGAAAATGAGCGACGAAGCGTTCGACGAATTTTGCTTCTCCAACTCCGAGTTCCGAATCGAACAAGACCCCCAAGGAAACATCTTCATCATGCCGCTTTCTTCCTATAAATTGGGCAGTATAGAAGCAGAACTCATTGGCAACCTCGGTCTTTGGGATCGCCGCACCAAACTCGGCAAAGTATTCAGTTCCTCCACCCTTTTCAAACTGCCCGACGGATCAAAACGGATGCCTGATGCTGCTTGGATTTCGCTTGAAAAACACAACAGCTTGAGCGAAAAAGAACGCAAGTCGTTTGCCCGCATCGTCCCGGATTTTGTCATTGAGGTACGCAGTCCCTCCGATCGGTTGAAAACCTTACAAACCCAAAATGCTCAAGACTTGGATTGCCAACGGCGTCCGTCTCGCTTGGCTCATTGACCCAGAAAATCAACGGGCATGGGTCTATCGTGCCGACGGTTCTGAAACACACATCCTTGATTTCCAACAGGTACTTTCGGGGGAATCAGTGTTGCCAGGATTTGAATTCGATCTACATCTGCTTGCCCAATAATTTGAGATTCCTCAGCCCCTTGCAATCTTCCGAAACACTTCATCCATATTCTCCGCCCCGAAAGTGTTTTTCAAATTGCGGGGCGTGTCCAGGGCCTGTATTTTACCGTCTACCATCATGCTGACTCGGCCACAGTATTCAGCCTCTTCCATGTAATGTGTTGTTACCATAAGGGTTACACCTGTGTGGGCGGCCTCATAAATGAGTTCCCAAAATTGACGGCGCGTGAGCGGATCCACACCGCTGGTCGGTTCGTCCAGGAACACGATTTTGGGTTCGTGTAGCAATGCGACCGAGAATGCAAGTTTTTGTTTCCAGCCAAGCGGGAGTGAGCCTACTAGCTTGTCGGCTTCTGCTTCAAGTTGCAGTTTTTCAAGCAATCGGGCGGTTTTGGTTTTGATGTCGGCGATTTTAAGGCCATAGATGCCTCCAAAAAAGCGAATATTTTCCCGTACAGTTAGGTCTTCGTAAAGGCTGAATTTTTGGCTCATATAGCCGATGCGGCGTTTCACCTGCTCGGGTTGCCGCCACACATCGAAGCCGGCCACCATGGCCTTCCCCGATGTAGGGGTAAGCAATCCCGTCAGCATTTTCAAGGCCGTGGTTTTGCCCGCGCCATTGGCCCCGAGGAAGCCAAAGATTTCGCCTTCGTGTACCTCGAAGCTGATAGCATTGACAGCGGTGAAATTGCCAAAAGTGCGGGTGAGGCGTTCGGTGGAGATGATGCTTGAGTTTGTCATTTGCGTCAATCTTTTTGGACTTGGATATCTGGGAATTTATGCTTGGACCAATCAGCCAGTATGCCTATCTTCTTTTCCGGAAAATGCGATTTATTTAGCGCCACGTTTTCGGGGAAAAACAAGTGACAGAGTTGGTAGAGGTACATCCATTCTAACATGGATCGAACCTTAAACTTTTTGATAGCCGTATCATCTGTTCTGGGCAGGCGAAATCCATCATCGAACCTCAAAACAATGCTGGCGACTTCTTCTTTGTCGGTAAAAAATCGGATGACAAGGGAATAACTGCTACAATCTGAACAATTCTTATAGCCAGACATTGGTGTACGAATCAATTGTGTCAGGTCGGTTTGAAATTTTGAAGCAGTGTAATTAAAATCCTTTTCGTTCCAATAAGGAGATGGTTGCTGAATGCTTTGCAACACACGATATAAACGTTCGGGTTCAAATATCCGATCAAAAAGTGAATCTCGATCAAAGGCTCCTTCGCCCTTTCTTGAACTCGGATGGGTAATCCCGGAGTATTTGTTGTGGACAACTTGAGATTCAAAAAAACTATCACGCATACGATACTCCAAATCATACTGCGCTTGGCCATGACCCCAAGAGTGACTTACAATTAATGTTAGTTTTATAACAGAGATTTGGGGCATTAAAGAATCCGGCAATGAGTTTGGCTTCCACCCAAAAGGAGTGATGCCAAACCAACCTTGAGGCATTACGCATTGATTCTGCTGAGATAAAGCACAGTTGCCAGAAAAGAGAAAAAAAAGTATTGAAATCCTAATCATAATGGCTAAAACTATTTACTAAGGGCCTCTATTCAAGGAAGGATCCGATGTTGCGGATGGTCATGATTTGGTTGTTTTTATAGGAAAATCGGCCGTGCGAACAAGCCTGCATAGCAGCAGAATAAAATGCTTGGCATCCATAGTTTTTAACTTTTCATCAGTTCAATAAAACAGTCTTCTATGGTCGGTTGAGCGGGTTTTATCTCGATGTGTTGGTGGTTTTTGGAGATTAGAAAATCGTGTATTTCCGTGGTCTGACGACTCAAAGTCGTCTGACCACTTGATGGGTGATAGTGGTCAGACGACTTTGAGTCGTCAGACCACTTAAGGTGCGCATATTCCCCAAATGCATAACAATCCGCCACTCCGTCCATGCCGCGCAAATCTTTGATTAACTGATACATATCATCGGAACGGACGGCAAAAAGCCGATTTTTGAAACCTGACGTGATGCCCTGAGGCGTGTCAATAGTCATGATACGCCCACTTTGTAGCAGGGCTACACGATCACATAGCCCGGCCTCGTCCATATTGGGCGTACTGACGAGCATTGTAATGCCATAAGCCCGCAGACTGGCGAGCATTTCCCAAAATTCTTGTCGGCTCACGGGGTCAACTCCTGTGCCGGGTTCGTCCAAAAAGAGCACTTCGGGCTTGTGGATAAGGGCGCAGCAAAGCGCAAGTTTTTGTTTCATGCCACCGGAAAGTGCCCCTGCGCGGCGGTTTTTGAAGGGTTCGATTTGGGAATAGATCGGTGCGACGAGATCATAGTTTGCCTGAATGTTGGTGCCAAAAACCGCGGCAAAAAACGCAAGGTTTTCTTCCACGCTGAGGTCCTGGTACAGCGAAAAACGCCCAGGCATATAGCCAATGATTTTACGGATTTGCTTGTAATCTTTTACACAATCCAGGCCGCACACGCTTGCAGTGCCGCTATCCGGCAAAAGCACAGTGGCCAGGATGCGGAACAGGGTGGTCTTGCCCGCGCCGTCGGGTCCGATGAGGCCAAAGATTTCGCCTTTGGCCACCTCGAAGCTGATGTCCTGCACTGCCTTTACAGGGCCGTAGGACTTGGAAATATTTTGGATTGCTATTTGAGACAAGTTTTTTTTCCTTTATTTTTGAAGGGAACTACAGGCTTTTTATTTTTTGACAGGATTTACAGGATAAACAGGATGTGTGATTTTGAATTGTCGGCGAAGCCGGCCCCCCCCTCAAATCCTGTTTGTCCTGTAAATCCTGTCAAAAAAAAATAAGAAAGTCAAAACTTCAGCTCTGCTGGCATGCCGATCTTCAACACACCTGCGTCATTCTGCACCGTAATTTTCACAGCATATACCAGATTCACCCGCTCTTCCCTCGTCTGAATGACCTTTGGCGTAAATTCCGCTCTGGAGGAAATCCAACGGATCTTCCCGCCGAGTTCCTGCTGGTTTCCATCAGCAATGTCCACAAACACTTTCACTTGTTGGCCAACCTTGATGTTTGCCAATTGATCTCCGGCGACATAAGCGCGAAGGGTCAAGGTGGCAAGGTCAGCCACTTTATAGAGCGGCTTCCCAAAGGCTGTTATTTCCCCAGCTTCAGCATATTTTACCAGCACTGTGCCGTCTATCAGGTTGACAATGCGGCACTTGGCGAGTTGGTCGTCCAGTTGAGCAATCTGTTTTTGGATCGGAAGCACTTCTGCAAGCAAACCACTTTTTTGAACGCCCAGCGAGGCATTGGAGGCCAATTTTTGTTCCCCTATCACGTCCAATTCACGTTGCGCGGCTTCGATTTGGGCATTTAAGTCGTCGAGTTGTTTGGGGGTGGCTGCGTCGTTTTTGAGCAGATTTTCTACCCGCCGTTTTTCGCGTTCGAGTGTGGTGAGTTTTTGGCGGACGGCGGCGGTTTGTTTCTCATAAACAGCAAGTTGCGCTCCAATGGCTGGACTTTTTGCCACGATGGCGCGAATGCTGGCTTGCAACTGCTCCTGCTTCAAGGCGATTTGCAGGGAGTCAATCGAGCCGACCTGCTGGCCAGCCTTTAAGTCCTGGCCTTCTTCGATGCTCAGGGTCAGGATTTTGCCGTTGGCTTCGGCGCTGACGATGCGCTCCTCTGCCTCGAAATTGCCGTAAGCATCTGCTTTAGGGGCTGTTTTATAACAAGAAATGGCTAAGAAAAGGGAGAGGATGGGAACGATTCTATACATGTAGAACGATTTTTTGTACTTTATTGATTCGATTTTTGGCTTTTTCCAATTGCCGCTCAATACCCTGTTTTTGATTTCCACATTTCCAGCGCGTGCGCTGCTTGCAACTGATGTGTTTTTCGGGTCAATTGGGCCTGGGTGAGCAGGTTAATTTGGGCCAGATAGTCCGTCATGGTCATCACTCCGTTTTTCAGCTGCGCATCTGCGCGTTGGACGATATCTGTTTGGAGGGCGATGATGGCATCATCCTGCGTCAATTGTGCTCTCCATTTTGCCTCATCTTGTTGGTCTTTCAGGGTGTTTGCCTCCAATCTTTGGTCAAAAAACTGCCGCTGAACATCCAGGTTTTTCATCTGCAAATCAAACACTTGTGCTTCCCGGCGCTTGTCACCCCAATCAATAGGCTTCCAGGCAGCGCGTAGGCCGACAAGGAAAAAGGGTTCAAAACCCGTTTCGAAAAAATTGAACGGATTGGGGCTGCCCAAGCCAGATTGTGCAAAAGCTTCCAGGCGCGGTTGGGCACGAACGCCCAGCGCTTCTTTGCCAATTTGAAGGCTGCGTTGCTGGAGTGAAAAAAGCGTGTGCTCGGGTCTGGTAATTCCAGGTTTTTCAGCTGCCGAAGGCTCACCGAAAGCGGGGCGATTTCCAATTTCTGATTTTGGAATAAGGAGCGCAAAATCCACCTTTTCACGGCCTAACCATTTTGCCAAAATCTCCAATAGTGCAAGATGGTCTGATTGCGTTGCCAGAATTTGCTGCTCGGATTTCCAAATCTGGATTTTGATCTGATCAGCGGATGTGCGCAGGGCAGCGCCTTCTGTCACAGCAGCATCGGCTTGTTTGAGTCGTGCTTCGAGGTCTTTTTTGGAGGAAGCAAGAATTGACTCGCTTTCCTGCAAGAGCAGGGCTTTGAAAAAAAGGTCGGTCACGATTTCGCGAAGCGAAAACGCATCTACATCAACCTGAGCGCTTGCGACATCGCGTTCAATTTCGCGCTGCTGGCGGAGGAAGCGGTCAGCGCCGCCGTCCCAAATACGCTGCGTTATATCTACCGACAGTTTGTACTGGTCTTTGGGCACTTCAGGGATATCGGAGCCAGGAAAGTTGAACGGCAGCCCAAATACGTCACTTTGCCAGCTGGCCTGTGCCCCGACTTGGATGCGTGGAAGCGAATTGCTTTGCAAATTCCTGGATTGCAGGGCGCGAATGCTTTCTGCATAAAGTTTTTTTTGCTGCAATGGGCTGTTTGCCAGCGCGCGCGCGCGGCATTCTTCCACCGTCAGGGTATCGGCAGCAAACCCCAGAGTAGGCAAAAAGCAGAGTACAAGGAAGGAAAGTGTTGATGGTTTCATGCAGCATAATTAGTTCGCGGCTTTGGGTTTTCCGATGAGTCCCAAATGCGTGTTGAAAAAGCTGTCGGTGTACTTCAGGCCATAACCCAAAGCCCGATCTAGGGAAATATGTGCAAAAAGGATGATTGCGGCCAATTGCCATCGAACATCGCCCGACCCAATAGCGTACACTGCCACGAGTGCTGCTATGACACGATGGTGGATCAGGTTGTACGTAAAAGCCCCGATTTTTGGACTTAGGAGGTAACCAATCATGCCTATATCGGGCAAAAGGATCAAGGCTGGAAACCACCACCAGGCAACGGGCAATTGATCAAAAAGGAAGATACAGAACAAGAAAATGGCCCATTCTTCCAGAGCGAGAATTGATTTCATTGATATTGATCTGAATTTGAAAGACAAGGAGGTATTAAATTCATGGCCGCAGCGCGGCCTGCACAAAACTGGTCACTTCGCTTTTTCGTTCTTCCATAAAAATTCGGGTCTCCGCAGAACTCATCCCCAACACGAGTCGAATCATGGGCTTACCCACATAGGGAAACACACACATTGAAATGATGTTGACTATCAAGTGTTTGGGGTTTGTTGGACGAATACGCCCTGCGGCAGCCTCCTCTTTTACCTGCTTGAAAAAAATTTCCGGGCGCGGCATTTCCTGAGGAAAGATGGTTTCAAAAAAGCGGTCGGGGTGTTTGTTGATTTCCGATATGATGAAGAGCGGAATAAAGGGGTTGTGCGAGATGAGGCTGATGTAAAAATCAATGAATTGCCGAATTTTTTCCTCCAAAGGCTGTTGGCCTTCAAACATTTGTCGGATGACCGGAACGGCCTTCCCAATCACTGCGCGCGCAACCGTCTCGTATAATTTTTCCTTTGTCCGATAGTAGTAGTGCAACAATGCTTTGTTGATACCGGCCAGGTTTGCTATTTCCTGCATTTTCGCGCCATCCATGCCTTTTTGGGTGAACACTTCGTGCGCCGCATCGAAGATTTTTTGCTCCGTAGAATCGGGTAATGCTTGTGGCCCCTCGGGTTTGTCCATTAGGTTTAACCGTTTGGTCAATTTTTTGACAAAAGTCAGCTCAGTTTTTCAAATCGGCAAGTTTTTGGCCAATTTATTTAACCAGTTGGTTAACGCACTGCTGTCACGCCTCCGATTCGGGCATAAAAAAAGCCTTTCAAGATGTTGAATTTCAGCATCTTGAAAGGCTTTGCCTCATAACAGTGCGGGCTCTTCCGTCTTACTTTTTATTGCGGTATTTTCGGAAGTATTCCCGATAAGTGATCATACGCTCCTGTTCTTCGTCCCAAAGTTTGTTGAACATACAGCGCAGGCTTTGGATGAACGTGATCTTGTTTGCCACCTTGTCCATAATAGGGTTTTCGTGGTGACAACGAGCAAGTTCATAGTTGGGCACCAAAGGATTGAGGTGGTGAATGTGGTGGTAGCCAATGTTGCCCGTAAGCCAATGCCACATCTTTGGAAGGTTATAGAAAGTGCTTCCCTGCACCGCGGCGCGAATGTAGTCCCATTTGTCTTTCCACTCTTTGTACGCGGTTTCGTGTTGGTGTTGTACGTAAAAGAACCAGATCGCGATGACCGAGAAAAACAGCAGAATAGGCAGGTGAACCATCAAAAACGCTTTGTAGCCCAGCACCAAAATGATTCCAACGTGCAAGCCGATAAGCAACAGGTTGTGCTTCCAAAGTGCGCGGTGGGCGTGTTCCCAGCCTTTGAGGCGAATCAGCGGGAACCTGTTTTGGATGAGCAGGTACCATGCTGGCCCGATGACGAACAGTACTGGAAAACTGCGAAAAAGGGCATAATGCAGCTTCTTCCAACGCGGAAGTGCCTTAAATTCGTTGACCGTCAGCAAGTTGATGTCGCCGATGTCGCGATGTTCCCAAAGGATGCCGTTGTGACCGTGGTGGAAGTTGTGGCTTTTTGCCCAGTAACGGTATGGCATGAAACTGAGCATACTGCACACTTCGCCAATTAGATCATTGGCTTTTCGGTTGGTGGTGAAAGACTGGTGTCCGCAATCGTGCTGGATGATGAAAATGCGAACAAGAAAGAAAGCGTTGATTGCAGCCAAAGGCAAAACAAGCCAGAAAGAAACGTCGGTCAAAAAATACATGGCCACCCAAATAGCCACAAAAGGCAAAAAAGTGTTGAGGATTTGGATGACTGCCTTGCGAGTGTCGGGCAGTTGGTAAGATTTGACTATTGAGGGGAGTTGTTTCAGGACTTGAGGGTCGTATTGTTGTTTTATGTATCCCATTGAAAATCAAAAAATTAACTTCTCAAACAAGAAAAACCGGCCATTGTTGTGAGACCGACTTTCTGAAAAGCGGCACAAAGTTCAACTTTTCATTGATTCGAAGTGTACGCTTTGGTCTATTTTTCAAATCCCGATGATCCGTCGAAGCAGTGCTTCATCCACTTCCCCACCCGCAAAATCGTCAAATGCCCGCTCTGTCACTTTGATGATATGGCTGGCGATGAATGGTGCTCCTTCTCGCGCCCCCTGTTCCGAGTCCTTGATGCAGCACTCCCATTCCAACACGGCCCAACCTTTATAGCCGTACTGCGCCAATTTGGAGAAAATGGACTTGAAATCTACCTGCCCATCCCCGGTTGAACGAAAACGACCGGGGCGGTCCACCCAGTCCTGATACCCGCCGTATACCCCGCTGCGCCCGCTTGGGTTGAACTCCGCATCCTTGACGTGGAACATCTTGATCCGCTCATGGTAGATATCTATAAATTGCAGATAGTCAAGTTGTTGGAGCACAAAATGCGAAGGATCGTAAAGGATATTGCAACGTGGGTGGTTGCCTGTAGCGGCCAGGAATCGCTCAAAAGTTACCCCATCATGGAGGTCTTCCCCAGGGTGTATTTCGTAGCAAAGGTCCACATCGCATTCGTGAAAAACATCCAAAATGGGAATCCAGCGAGCAGCCAATTCTTTGAATCCTGCCGTTACCAAGCCTTGAGGACGTTGTGGCCAGGGATAGACGGTCGGCCATAACAGTGCTCCTGAAAAAGTAACGTGGGCATTCAATCCCAGATTTTGACTGGCCTTTGCCGCATATTTCAAGGTTTGGATTGCCCATTCTGTGCGGGCTATTGGATTGCCGCGCAGGTGTTCGGGCGCGAAAGCGTCGAACATGAGATCGTAGGCAGGATTTACTGCCACGAGTTGACCTTGAAGGTGGGTGCTTAGTTCGGTTATTTTCACCCCGCAGGCTTCCACGCGTCCGCGCAGCTCGTCGCAATAGGTTTTGCTGCTGGCGGCTTTTTCAAGGTCTATCAAGCGAGCGTCCCAGGTAGGAATCTGTACTCCGACGTATCCAAGAGATGCGGCCCAACGGCAAATGCTTTCGAGGGAATTGAAGGGGGCGGTGTCGCCCATGAATTGTGCGAGGAAAATGGCGGGACCCTTCATGTGAGAGAGATGAGAGAGTGAGAGAGGTGAGAGTTTCGGCACAAAAATGCCGCGATTTTTACTTTTGCAAAAACATTTCACAGCGATGTCCGAAAATATCAGCATTCTCCCCGAATCTGCCAAGAAACCGGTTGCGCCAATTATTTACGCATTGGTTTCCAACGCGTTGTAAGTGTACGGCATCCTCGTGCTGGGCTGGCATTTTTTTCCCATTCTCTACCTCTGGTGGTGGGAGGAGTTGGTGCTGACGGTGTTTGGTGTGCTGAAATTGCGCCGGTTGCGGCCCTTTCTTTTGCAAAAACAAAGTGAGATGGAGGTGCGGGAAGGCGAAAGTTCGGCGCGCGGGCGATTCTTTTTGCTGTTCGTTTATTTCGTTTTTGTAGTGGTAATCGGTGGTTTTGTATTTGCCCCAAAAGACAGTTATATCGAGAATATCATTACACTGATATTCCGTAATCAGGTTTTCAACCTCAACCTGTTGCTTTTCATATCAATGCAAGGGTGGCTGTATTGGCGGGATTTTTACCAAAACCAAAATTTTGAAACAACCGATATCAGTACCTTGCGCACAACCTTCGATTTGCGCAGTACAATCATTCATGTAGGGTTATTGGCAGGGGCATTTTTATCTTTTCTATTACAGAAATATAATCTAGCCAAGACGGAACATGCATTTATGTTTGGTTTTATGGCCATTAAAACCTCGGTTGAACTTTGGTCTGCTGTAAAAGCAAAGAAGGATAAACGTACACACTAACGATGGGTCATTCCAAATCAGGCGTAAAACTTGCATTGATTGGATTAAAAAAGCCGCTACGAACATTGGACGGCCACTCCTTTTACCCCTGATTCGCATGATTCATTTTCACATTACTCGTCTATGGAATTACTAATGATTTTGATTTTTGTGCTTGGCTATATGGCCATTGCTTTTGAGCATGGTATAAAAATCAACAAGGCTGCCAGTGCCCTTATTACGGGAGTGCTTTGCTGGACGGTTTACATCCTCTCAGAGACTGATAAAGAATTGGTTTCGACCCAGTTGGCGGAACACCTTTCCACCATTTCAGGAATCCTGTTTTTCTTGCTGGGAGCAATGGTCATTGTGGAATTGATAGATGCGCATGATGGCTTTGATCTCGTTACAAAGCGCATAAGCACTACAGACAAGCGACGGCTTTTGTGGCTCACATGCTTTATTACTTTTTTTCTTTCGGCCATCCTCGACAACCTCACCACTACCATCGTGATGGTCAGCCTGTTGAGAAAAATTGTAGATGACCGCGACGACCGCCTATTGCTGGTGGGCATGGTTGTCATCGCGGCAAATGCCGGTGGCGCATGGTCGCCGTTAGGCGACGTGACCACCACTATGCTTTGGATAGGTGGACAAATCACGGCTTTGAATATTATTAAAAAGCTTTTCCTCCCCAGCCTGGTTTGTCTCCTCGTGCCGCTCTTTTGGCTTTCCCGAACAATGAAAGGGAACGTTCAAACACCTAAAATAGAGCAGGGAAACAACTTAAATTCTACTCCTTTTGAGCGCAACACAGTATTTGGCATTGGGATTGGGGCTTTGCTTTTTGTGCCAATTTTTAAAACCGTCACGCACTTACCGCCCTACATGGGTATGCTCCTCGGCCTAGGTGCAATGTGGGTACTGACGGAGCTGATCCATAGCAAAAAAGATGAGGAGGAAAGAGGCACTCGTTCTGTAAATCACGCCTTACGTAAGATTGACACACCCAGTATTTTGTTCTTCCTTGGAATCCTGGTGGCCGTTACGGCACTCGAAAGCGTGGGGACCCTGCATCATCTGGCTGAATGGCTTGACCACACCATAGGCAATGTCACCGCTATTGGTGTACTTATCGGGTTTCTTTCTGCGATAGTGGACAACGTGCCGCTCGTAGCTGCAGCCCAAGGAATGTACGACCTCAGCACGTATCCGCCCGACAGTTTTTTCTGGGAACTCATTGCCTATTGTGCGGGCACGGGCGGCAGCACACTCATTATTGGTTCGGCAGCGGGTGTAGCAGCGATGGGCATGGAAAACATCAACTTCTTTTGGTATCTGAAAAGGATCTCGTTTTTGGCGGCTGTGGGGTATCTCGCTGGGGTGGTGGTGTACGTGATGCAACATGCGATATTTGGGTGACATTTCTCCACCCGCGTTATTCGCGCCGCAAAGATTGCCCTTACAAAACGAGAGAGGCAATAGAATTGCCAACTTTGCGGCTTCAAATTCAGCATGGCTTATATGCACTACGAAAATACCCTCGCTGCCGCCCGCGCGCTCGACGCAAAAGATCCACTCCGGCACTTTCGCGAACAGTTTATTTTTCCGAAACACTCCAAAACTGATAGCCTCACTTCAAGTGAGACTATCAGCAACGATGTCCGTTATCTCTGCGGCAACTCCCTGGGTCTCCAGCCTAAAACCGTCCGCCAAGCCCTTTTGCACGAACTAGACCAATGGGCCGAGCATGGCGTAGAAGGCCATTTTCGGGGCGAATTGCCCTGGATGCACTACCACAAATTCCTCACGGAACAATCCGCGCGACTCGTCGGCGCACTGCCACACGAGGTGGTGGTGATGAATACCTTGACCGTGAACCTCCATTTGATGATGGCGTCATTTTACCGGCCCACGCAAACGCGCTACAAAATCGTGATGGAGGCGGGCGCGTTCCCCAGCGACCAGTACGCGATGGAAAGTCAGGTGAAATGGCACGGTTTCGACCCTGAAAAAGCCATTGTAGAAGTGGCCCCTCGCGCTGGCGAGGATATTTTGCGTACAGAAGATATTGTAGAAATTATTGAAAATGAGGGGGATAGCATCGCACTCGTCATGTTTGGCGGAGTCAACTACTACACCGGGCAGTTCTATGATTTGGAAAAAATAACCACCGCAGGGCATCGGGTTGGGGCAAAAGTGGGCTTTGACCTGGCCCACGCCGCGGGCAATTTGCCGCTCCAACTACACCATTGGGGGCCAGATTTTGCGGTGTGGTGCAGTTACAAATACCTCAACTCAGGGCCTGGCGGACCCTCAGGCGCGTTTGTACATGAGCGTCATGCCAATTCCCCTGAATTGCCGCGATTTGCCGGCTGGTGGGGACACGATGAAACCGAACGATTCAAGATGAAAAAGGGGTTTCGCCCAATGCGAGGCGCCGAAGGCTGGCAACTGAGCAATGCACAAATTTTCTCTTTTGCTGCGCACAAAGCCAGTCTCGATATTTTTGATGCGGCGGGAATGGAAAACCTGCGGGCTAAAAGCCTGCAACTCACTGCCTTGCTCGAACAAGTGCTGAAAGAAGCGGATGGCGGACACAGCTTGTTCCGGATCATCACACCCAGCGACCCCACTCAGCGTGGCTGCCAACTTTCACTGCTCACAGATAATCGCGGCAAAGCCCTCTTCGATTTTCTGACAGTAAATGGCGTGATTGCAGATTGGCGCGAACCGAATGTGATCCGTTTTGCGCCTGTGCCGCTCTACAATACATTTGAGGATGTTTGGAAAGTGGGGCAATTGGTGGCGAGGTTTGGTTGATTTACGATTTACGATTTTGGATTTTGGATTTACGATTTACGATTGTTTTGATCCGAAAAAGGGGTGAATCGTGCCTTTTTCGGATCAAAACAATCGTAAATCGTAAATCGTAAATCCAAAATCGTAAATCGTAAATCCAAAATCGTAAATTCTCTACCTATTTCTTCAATTCC
>CAZPTQ010000120.1:4895-16646 GCA_964589365.1 uncultured Saprospiraceae bacterium | reverse complement strand
TAGCTCAGCTGGTTAGAGCGCGCGATTCATAATCGCGAGGTCGGGAGTTCAAGTCTCCCCCGCGCTACACATTAGCAACATAAATGCCTGATTGTCAAACAATCAGGCATTACTTTTTCAGTGCTCCACGGGCTGGCTCTTACCTGCCGGGCTTGTCGCGTTGCTTGGCTGCTTTATGGTTATGCAAACCGCACACTCCCCAAGCAGTGCGACAGGGCAAAAGTACAGAATAGGTTTAAATTTTGGAATCAAGCGGACGAAAGCCCTACCGTAGTCGTACCGTCGAAGTAAGCACGATTCTTTTTGTAAAGGTTGTTGCATTCCTCCTTTGTCTTGATAAAAAGATAAAGGTCACAACACCCTTGCACTCACCGTCTGGGGTATCGGGGTCGGTTGTTGGGCATTCGATTTCTTCGCCCGGTTTTTGGCAGCACTCGTACTTACGGTAAAGCAAACGGTATTGCGGGCGTTCTCCAAAACTCACCTTGTAAAGCCCCAACATATTGCCCAGCATCGGCTCACCCGTGCCGGGGTTCTCGACCACGGCTTTCACCTGCTCGAAAATCAGTTTTTTAACAGCCTTGTCTTTCTTGAAACCCTTTACATCCCGCTCAAAGCGAGCATGAAAGGAAACTTTGTAGGGCAGGGCGGGTGTATTTCATTCAGTCTTTGAAAAGGTCGTACAAAGCCTTTTTGCCGTGGGTGGGCGGGGTGGCTACTGCTTCGGCTACCATCTTTTCCAAAAATCGTTGGTAGCCCTCCGAGGCTTCATTTATTGGCGCATCATCCGCCGTTACTTGCAAATCCTCGAAAATGGCAATGAGGCTTTTGAATAGATTGAACATTTCGCGCTCGACCTCCGAAGCTTCCGGGTGGATAAAGGCATCGGACATTTCTGCCCGCATTTCGATGATGATGCTTTCACGGGGAGAAAAAGCAGCCTGCAACACCGCTTTGGCTTCCTGTGAATCCATCTGAAAAATGGATTCATGCACCTCCAGCAAAGAAGTGTTCAATGAGCGCAGCAACGATAGTAGAAGGCGGTCGCTTACCGATTTTTGGCGCTTCCGTTCTTTGCGCAGTTCGGCAAAATTCGCTTCGTCCGCAATCTGCAACGCCGGGCGCATTACCTGAACGGCGGGCGGTGGCGAAGAATATTGAACGGGATACACAAGTGCTTGTGTCATAGTGGCGGCTTGGTTTCAATCAGACAATCTTTCCAAAAATCAGTTCAACTTTCGGACAAACATAACGTCCCCAACCTCACACCTGTTTCAGAAAATTACGATTTTTACAATTGACGGCGGTTCTTGTTTTGGAAACATGGCTTTTCGACACAAAAACCAATGTAAAAGATTGACCCCCATAGTGGGTTTCGACCCAAAGTAAAAACCGGGCGCAGTCTCAACAACTGCGCCCGGCTGAAATGCCCTGGCATAACTCCCGGTTTTGCAAACCGGGCCAAGACCGCGGCACTTGTTTCTAAAACGTCGGCAGTCGCTTTTGTTCCTTGGCTGCCCAATGGCGACTTTTTACCCGCCTTCACCTTCCCTTTAAAAACCCTTTTCGGTGACTTTTTAACCGGGTAAACCTGCCCTTCAGCGGCTTATCCTTTCGGCTCGCGTTGCATTCCAATTAATGCCAACCAAGCATTTGCGTACGCTTCGTGGATTGTACTGCCTATACACTGTTTTTAAAGAATACTACGTTTTCTAATTCACGCCAAGATTCTGCTATCATAGTGATACTTTTAAAAAGTGAAAAAGCCGCCCCGTCCCCTACTCGGCTTCGTATTTCTGAGGCGGCACGGCTGTGCCATATTATTTTTGTGATTTCCGCAACCTCTTACTGTTCTGCAGGCCATTTGGTTGCGTTCGTTTGTCGTTCATTGCATCGTTTTGTGACAGAGTTGTATCTTCACAAGAATTTTTAAGGCCGTTGTTGGTACTTTGCATTGGTAGAAGACGCTACTTTTCGGCGGGCAAACATTAATCCGCTAAAATTCTCCCGTTCCCGGCCTGTAATCTCCTGTGAAAGTCTCAGGATTTATTAACCAATTCAATTTTACCTACCGGATGAGCTGTACACATCGCCCGACACAAACACTGCTGCTTTCAGTATTTTGTCTTCTTGCCTTGCCTTTTGTTTCCAAAGCGCAATTCCTTCAGGTCACAGATGTAGTCTCTGGCCCTTACAACCCTCAAAGCCTTATTTCCAATGTGTTTTTGGGAGCGGGTGTGGAGGTTACCAGCATTCAATTCAATGGCGACCCTCGTGCTGTGGGATATTTTTCAGGCGGCACAACATCGGTCGGTATCGAGCGGGGCATTTTGCTCACGAGCGGATATGCCGTCGAAGTCGAGGAGGATGGAACTTTTTGGGCAAGCAATGGCAACATTGGCGGCTCCGTGGAGGCCAGTCTCACGCCTATTGCCACAGATGTGCTCGATGATGTGGCGGTTTACACGATCACTTTTATCCCGAATGCTGATACGTTGCGCTTCCGTTACAGTTTTGCCTCGGAAGAATACCCGGAATTTGCCTGTAGCCCTTTCAATGACGTTTTTGGCTTTTTTATTCAAGGGCCGGGTTATCCAGTTTTTACCAATATTGCAATTATTCCAGGCACTGCTTTGCCGGTGTCTATCAACAATATTCACCCCAACAACCCTAACTACGCCCCCTGCCCACCGCTGAATGTTCAATACTACAACGACAATAACAACTCCGGCAATCAACCCGTTTACGATGGCTTCACCGATGTGTTCACTGCCATGGCGGTCGTAACGCCTTGTCAGCCATACACCATCAAACTTGCTATTGCTGATGTGGGCGACTCGGCGTATGATTCCGGGGTGTTTTTGGAGGCAAAAAGTTTTGGCACAGGTTCTTTGCTTGTAAATGCCACTACGGTGAGTGCGGATGGTACGATCGCTGAGGGATGTACGCAAGGCGCGGTTACCTTTACTTTGCCTGAAATCCGCGCGCAGAACTACCCGGTCGTTTTCAATGTACTTGGAACCGCCACTCCAGGGGTTGATTATCAGGCAATTCCATCAACTTTGGTTATCCCTGCCGGACAATCCACCATCACCGTACCCATCATTGCTTTTGAGGATGGCATCGCTGAATCACCAGAGTCTATTATCATTTCTGTGCAGGTGGATCCATGCAACTTTGATACGGTGCACCTTTTTATCCGTGACAGAATACTAGAACCCCCGTTGCTCAACGACACTTCGGTCTGTGTGCCCAATACCCCCTTGCAACTCAATGCCACGGTGTCAACGCCAGTGCCACCGCCACCGACATTTTCCAATCAGACCGACTTTCCAATACCGAATGGCGGTGCCCCGGTCAATTCCAGTGTCAGTGTATTCGGTGTTCAGCCTACTACCCTGGGCCCCGGGGTAATCCGTTCCGTTTGTATCAATGTGGATCACAGCTGGATAGACGAAGTGGATGCCTATCTCATCTCGCCTGGGGGCATTGTGCTCGAACTGACGACCGACAACGGGGCCAATGGGGACAATTATACCAACACCTGTTTCAGCCCTGCGGCCACTACCCTTATTAGTTTCCCGGGGCCATTTGCCCCCGCAACCGCTGCACCATTTACTGGAGATTGGCTTCCAGAAGGCCCTTGGTCCGACCTTTGGGGAGAACCTTCCAGTGGCAACTGGCGCTTGCGCCTGACGGACGACCAGATAAACCTCAACGGCATTTTGCGCGACTGGACCATTACTTTTGAGCCGAGTTACAATGTGACCTACGCTTGGTCGCCTGGCACTGGGCTTAGCTGCACGGATTGTCCAAACCCCGTAGCAACCATCTCACAGACAGGCATTTACAACGTTACGGCCACGGACTCTTATGGTTGTACGGTTACACAGGACATTGAACTAAGCGTCGGCTCGCTTACGGCTGCTGTTGCGATTTTGCAGCCCATTAATTGTAAAGGAGAAAAAGGAAGCTTGCAAGCATCCGCAGCGGGCAACAACGCTTATGTGTGGAATACCGGCCAAATGACGGCTACTATCAGCAACCTTAACCCTGGTACCTATACGGTGACGATAACCAATATTGGGGCGTCATGTACTGCCACCAGCTCGGTAACACTGACGGAACCTGATGAACTCTTTGCCACAGCCTCCCCAAATGATGTCACTTGTTTTGGACTGGTAACGGGTACTGCTGCCGTGCACCCCACAGGTGGTGTGTTGCCTTACACATACGTTTGGAGCAACGGTCTTTTGACCGATAGTATTTCCAACTTGCTGGCAGGGACTTACACGGTCACGGTTACCGATGCAAACGGTTGTCAAAAAACGACTTCGATGCAGGTTTTTGAACCTGCTGCGATTCAGATTCTGACGGCCTTGAATAGAAGTCCTTCATGTTTTGGCCTTTCAGACGGGCAACTGACCACTTATGCTGTGGGCGGAACCACGCCTTTTGAGTTTGTGTGGAACACGGGGCAGATCAATCAAGGCATCACCAACATAGCCGCCGGCACCTACACCGTCACAGCCACGGATGGAAACGGGTGTTCGCAGGTGAAAACAGAAACGGTTACCCAGCCAGTTTTGCTGACGAGTTTTGCTACGCCTGAAGCAGTCAAATGTTTTGGTAAAAACACTGGTGCGCTCCACCTTGATGCTGCGGGCGGAACACCTCAATACAGTGCTGTTTGGGCAGGCCCCAATAGTTATGCTGGCAACGGGCTTAATATTTCGAACCTGTTTGCCGGACAATATTCCGCCACGCTCACCGATTCACACGGCTGTACCAATGTACTGACCGCTGATGTGAACCAACCCACGGAGCTATTGCTTGCGCTGCCGGCGATTGCAGACACCATTTGCTTTTTTGGCACCAATGGAACCGCTACTGTAACAGGTTCTGGGGGAACTTCGCCCTATACCTATCTGTGGAATAACAACCAAACCGCCCAAACGGCTACGGGACTTGCATCTCAAGAATACCACGTGACGATTACGGATGTGAATGGTTGTATCACTTCTGGTGAAACCTTTGTTCAACAACAAGAAGAACTCAACACCCATGCAGAAGCACAGGCCTCTGGTTGTCACGATGGCTTTGACGGGACAGGCGCGGTGATCTCCATTTTTTATGGCGCAACACCTGCCAACATAGCGGACTTTTCTTACCAATGGAATTCTTCGCCCCCCAAAACAGGCTTGACTGTGACGGGTCTCCAAGGAGGCCAAACGTATATCGTCACAGCAACGGACAAGCTTGGATGTACTGCTACCGCTACGGTTCTAGTGGGCAACCCGCTCCCCTTAGAGACTTCCGTGACAGGTTCTTCAGATGCTAAATGCAAGGGCGATGCCACCGGTTGGGCTTCTGCACAAGCGGAAGGTGGCATAGCTCCCTATACTTGGTTCTGGAATGGAGGCACAACGCCCAACGACTCACTGGTTCAGGGACTTTTTGCAGGTGCCTACCGCGTCACCATCACTGATGCGAACGGTTGTAAGGGCACTTCAAGCGTGACCATTGGGGAGCCGAGCGAGTTGCGGGTGACATTCCTGCCCAGCGATGTAAAATGTTTCGGGGAAAGCACTGGCAGTGCAAAAGCTACCCCTTCTGGCGGTGTCGGCCCTTACCAGTTTATTTGGGCCAATGGCACTCAGTCGGCCAACATTCAGAACGTTCCTGCAGGCAATTATGCCATGAGCGTGATGGATGCCAATGGCTGTACCACTCCAGCCGCTGTAATGGTGGGAGAACCAGCTGAGGCATTGGGCGGTACAGCAGCCATGGAAGAACCGAGGTGCAATGGCGGTCATGATGGACGAATTCTGCTGACGAGCACAGGCGGCACTCCACCCTATCGTTACGCTCTCGACGACAAGCCGGTTAATGGTTCACCCGTTCAAATAGGCATCTCAGCGGGAACTTACAGCCCGAAAATTGTGGATGTCAATGGGTGTGAATTTGTGCTTGCCCCCATCGCCGTTACGCAGCCCGATCGAATTCTAGTGGACTTGGGGCCGGATATACATATCCCTTTTGGACAGGACACCCAATTGTTCGCTACGGTGATAAATGCCAGAGGCTTGACCCAATACGCTTGGTCTCCAGCCGACAGCATCTGGCTAAGTTGCCTCGACTGCCGTAACCCTGCGGTGTATTCGCTCGGACACCCAACTTATTTTGAGGTTGTGGTGACAGACTCGCTGGGTTGCCGGGCACAGGACCAGATTTTGGTATCTGTGGAAAAACAGCGTAAGGTGTTCGTCCCAACCGGTTTTACGCCCAATGGAGATTTCAGCAACGACCTGCTCCTTGTCCATGGCCAAAGCAATTCCAAAGCATTGGATTTCAAGGTCTTTGACCGTTGGGGCGAGATGGTGTTTCAGGTGAAAGACTTTGCCTTCAACGATGATAGCATGGGCTGGGACGGTACATTCCGAAATCAACCCTGTGATCCGGGCATATACGTTTGGATGCTCGAGGTGGAATATGTTGACGGCGTACGGGAGGTATTTAAGGGAAATACGACATTGATTCGGTAGGGGCGACCACAAGGGTTGCACCCACGTAGGTCGCACCGACAGATTGGGAATCGTTCATGAAAGACCTCGAAGGTCTCGCAAACGCGTTCTCTAAAAAGGGCATCTTTCCATGGAAGGATGCCCTTTTTTGTTAATTGCTTGGGAAACACCGATACATGGATGTAAGAGCACCACATCTCTCCTGCTCGTTAGTGCCGTCTGCAGATAAGGTTTCTGGCATGAGAAAATCTACCCAATTTGTGGCACAATAGTTGCTACCAAACGATACCCCGATAAGGGTATTTATCAACAAGGTTTGTCCAGAATGGCTGCAAGCGCCGGAGGCTTCTCTAAGTTTGCATCTTTTTTAGCCTTGCCTTCCTAATCCGATTGCCTTTTTCCCGCCTATTCGGACGTTCATTGTCCGCCAGTCTCATCTGAAGTGAGTGCCGACACTATAGTGTTGGTTATCACATTTTTAAGCCAATATATAACAATCTTGCAAGTGCTTCGGGCGTAACCGCTCGCGGCTGAATAGCCATTTCCAGTTGCTCAATATAATCAGTCCCTTCACCCTTTTTTCTCACACCGAAATAAATTTGCTTTCTATGAAACCAACCCTACCCACTTGTCTTAACAGGCAAATGACGACACGTTTGGTGCTTTTTACCCTGCTCTTTTTAGGGTTAGGCCAAACAAGGGGCTTTGCCCAAGAACTATTTCGCTATACCAACCTTACTTCTGGCGTTGGGACGGTAGCTACGAACACCGCTCCGGCCTCCTTAATCCGTGGCAATCCAGACATTGACCCGGCTTCGGATTGCATGGCAAACCAAGGCTTCGGTTCCCATGGCTGGCCAACTACCAATACCTTCAATGTGAATACCTTTAACAGCAGTGGCTGGTATGTGGAATTCACCTTGGATCCAGACCCCGGTTATGGTCTGAAAGTAACGGGTATGACTTCCCGTTCGCGCCGGGAAAACCCTGCCGGGACTGCCAATGACGGCCCTATTTCGATTCGGTATGGTTACAGCACCGACGGTGGCTTCAATTGGACAACCGTTTACCCGGGCAACCCCCAATCAAGCAACCTATGTGCAAGCGGTGGGGTTAACCGCGTTTGGCCTGCATGGGACGACACCCTGACCAGCAACCCAATCATTTTTCGCATCTATGCGCTTTCGAGTGGTTCTGCTCGAGATGGCGATCTTTTTCTGCGTGATATCGTGGTGAATGGAGTCGTGTGCGCAAATACGCCTACGATCACTCCTGCACCCGGCTTTGTCGAAGTGTGTTATGGTACTACTTCGGTGGACTATGAATATACCTCTGACGAGGCCGATACCTATAGCATTGATTATGTTGATACAAGTTTCGTGGATGTACCTGCCGGCACCAGCTTGCCAGCGGGCCCGAATTCGATTGCTTTAAATATTCCTGCCAATACACCGGCTGGTTCTTATACAGGTACTTTAACGGTAGCCAATTCATGTGGGTTCTCTACGGATTATGGTTTTACCATTGAGGTTCATGCCTTGCCGGATATAACAATTGCGGTCTCACCAGCCATTATATGTGCTGGTGATGATGTTACGCTCACCTTCACGGACAATGCCGCAACAGGTCATTTGTTCACGATTGTGGCAGACTTGATGGATGACAATGGCACTTCTGTTGGAGAAATAAATTTCTCGGGCATTCCAAGTGGTGCATTTGTGGTATATACAGAAGGTGTTGATTTTGACGGGGATGTGTATGGTGCCGTTTCCCTGACCAATATTGTGGTCACCGATGAAACCACGGAGTGTGTCAACGATACCCTAAGCGATCGGACCGTGGAAGTAAACCCGCTGCCAGTTGCTGAGATTACAGCTACGGATTCCTCGGGTGTTGCCAATGATATGGCAATTTGTACCGGAGGTGCCGCAACACTCACCGCCTCGGGTGGTGTAGGCTATATTTGGAGCACGGGGGCTACCACTGCGGCAATATCGGTCAGTCCGGTAAGCACCTCAATCTATACCGTAACCGTGACCAGTGCAGACGATTGTACGGCAACGGTCAGCAAAACGGTTACGGTAAATCCTTACCCATCAGCTTCATTATTGGTAGTGCCAGCAGGTTCGATTTGCCCGGGCACGACCATTGAAATTTTCTTCAATGAATCGGCTTGGATCGGTGGCACTGAATTCACGATAGGAGCGGATGTCTCTCCTTTGGTTTTTGGTTTTGACACTTTGACACTTTACGAAGTCATCAGTGGCGACCATGTAGACCTCATTGAGGGCATTGATTTCACGGGCGACCTCAGCGTTACGCAAGTCTGGGTCACAGAACCTATTTCAGGTTGCAGCAGTGCGGCTTATAGCGTTATGGTGGATGTGCTGGATGCGCCTGAATTTGAGTTCTCGGCAACCTCTGAAGGAGATGGCCCGCACAGCGGCAACAACGGGGCAGGGCCAAACACCTTGGACGTTGATTTCTGCGCCGGGCAGCATTTGACTTTGTCGGGATATGATGACAATGGCAACGTTGGCTACACCTCATATTATACTACAACGGGTAATGTAACTTATGACGGCGGCGCATTGCCCCTGTCTAGCGGCCCGAGCAATACGGCTTTCGGCAGCGCAGCTACCTTCTTTGGTTCTGTGTATGGCGGCGTATTGGGCTATGGTTTGACAACGGGCACTTCGGGTACCATCAATCAAATCTTTGTCCCTTATCTGGACAATGACGGCAGTGGAACGTTGACGGCAGGTGATTGCGAAGGCGACACCATGTTCCTAAACTACCACGTTTACGCCGTTCCAACGGTAACCGTAACTCCGCCAACAACTGCAGTTTGCAATGGGGGAGCGGTTAATATTGCTTTTTCGGGCAATTATGGCGCTGGCGCAACCTACACTTGGGCGAATGGCAATATAACGATCGGTTTGGCTGCAAATGGCACTGGAAACATTTCCTTCACTGCAGTCAACAATGGTAACACCAACCTGGTGGCCAACCTGACGGTAACACCTTCTGCCAATGGCTGCGACGGTACACCCGTGAATTTTACCATCACGGTCCACCCAGAACCAGTGGTAACGAACATTACTGCTACCGTCAGTGGCGGCGACCCTCAAAGTGCCAATAATACTGGCGGTCCGAATGCAATTGTTTTAGATTTCTGTGCAGGTGAATCGTTTTCCTATAGCTTGTACAACGCTACGGCGGGAATAGGTTTCCTCGAAGAAATCGTAGCCGGCACGACCAACCTGCTTTATGGTATTACGCCGATCCCGGTACCTCGCCCACAAACCAATATTTCCTTTGGCAGTGCGCCCGGATTTTTTGGAGGCACTTATGGCCCTTACAACCTCGCTCCGGGTCAAACCTACGGATGGATGACCGAGACGTTCACACCCTATTACGATGCTAATGGTGACGGCGATTATGACGCCTTGACAGATTGTTTGGGTGATCCTATCAGCATTACCTACAGAGTTTATGCCCCCATCAGCCTGAGCATCACACGCAACAACCCTGCTGAAATTTGCTCTGGTGCTCTGGTGGATTATACCTTCAGCACCACCTCTACAGAACTCATCTCATTTGATCTGGTGCTGGAAGAAAACTCCAATGCTGGAAACCCGGCGGATCTGGACGACGACAATACGCTTCCTGATACGCTTTTTGGCGTGGTCATCAACATGGCAAACCCATACCCCTTTACACAAGCCATCAACAATGCCGTAGGCACTTTCGATCGTGGTCGGGTAAGGGCTCGTGCCATCAACATTGCTTATGTGGATGCGGATGTTTGCACCACAGCCAATGTAAACGGTCAGAACACGCAAGTGTATCCGATGCCAAGGCTGGAAGAGATTGACCCGCTGCTTTCATGCAACGGTAGCACCTTAGAGTTGGACATTGCCCTTTTGGGCTTGCCTTCCAGCAACTCTGGGGCAGCTGGTTACCCCGTCCGTATAGATTGGACCTTGAATGCTCCAGATTTGGACGAAAATGGTGCTGTTGGTAGCATCGTGATTTATGACAATGCCGGGCTTGAACTAAACGCAGGCATAGACATTGCTCAAGTACTTACACTTACAAACCCACTTGGTGGCCCAAAAACGGCCACCTTCACGATCACGCCACGCGCTTCTGGCCCCAGCAATCCATTTAATGCTGACGATTGCTTCGGCGACCCGATCACGGTGGAAGTGACCGTAGTACCTGCTGGTGTGCCTGCCATCTCTGGCCCGACCTGCGTTCATGAGGGCGCAGAAATACAATTGACAGCAGATAATGACGTGGATTCGCTAGCAACTTTTCTCTCTGGTATATGGTCTTCTACGCCGAATGTGATCTTGTTGGACACTTTTGACCAGGATACCGTATTGGTTACGGGTTATACATCGGGTACCGCAACCATTACCTACACAGTAACCGATGATGCAGGTTGTGTATCTGTTGCGGAATATGAAGTTGAAGTGCTCGAACCGCTCTTGCTTGAGCACGTTTACACAGGCGGTCCCGTGGCTTGTGGCGAGGAATTTACGGTTACTGTGGAGGTGAGCAACTTCTGCGATATAAACTCACTCGACTATCCTTTCACCTGGGATGCAAGCGCATTCCAATTGGTCACTTTTGATATGCCAACCCAACCTGCGGGGGGAACTTTCTTTAGCTTCTCCAGCGGTCCGGGCGATTTGCACCTGGGGTTTGCCGACGATGGAAATCTGCCTTATGGCAATAACTTGACAGACGGCACTGTGGTATTTACCTATACCCTTCGTGCTGTGGGATCTATGGGGTCTTACAACCTGCCCAATGTTTTGCCATCTTCAGAAGCCTACAACAGCGGTTTCCAGCTCGTGCCCGACAATACTACTGGCGTGAGTATTCCTATTGAATTGTTGTCGCTTGATTTGCTGGGCAACCCGGTAATTTGCCCCAGCGAACCCTTCATCCACCTGGAATTTAACAATGTTGTAGGCAACCCGAACTACTACGTGATTGATTTTGACCCGCTGAGCTCTCCTCCGTTCCCTAATATTCAACAGGGCACCCTCGTAGCACTGGATGGCGAAATAATCATCCCAACACCTCCTGGAATTCAAAACGGTTCTTATAATGCTACTTTAGTAGTGAGCAATACTACCTATGGTTGTGAGAGTGCTGTGTACTTGTTCTCCATCATAGTGGACCAAGTTGATCCGACAGCCAGCAATCCTGC
>CAZPTQ010000120.1:2613-4795 GCA_964589365.1 uncultured Saprospiraceae bacterium | reverse complement strand
AAAAACCTGTTGCAACCGCTGGAAATATTGACGATTGTTATGATGCATCGGAGGACGAACAGAATCCGTATTATCCGTATGAATTTGCGGTGAATGCGGCCCTTTTGGCCACTTCGGCAACCGATGATTGTGATGCACTTGTGGATCTTACAGCGGTTATTGCCACAGGTTCTACCGACTGCAACCTGACTATTTTAGTCATAGCCACCGATGATTGCGGCAAGAAAGACACCGTAACGTACCATACCCGCGCAGAAAATGATGGGCCTGGATTCAGCATCAACCCTGCTGTTATTGCCCTTAAATTGGATGGTGTTTGCTTTGACACGGAAGCGGAAGCGCTGGACTCCGCTGAAGCAATAACCCGCCTTTATGCCGGCGACGAATGCACCGTTCCAAGCGGATTGCAATTTGATGCCTTTGCAAATGGCGGTTGCCCAGCAGAGATCATGGTCGTTGTGACCGACTTCTGCGGCAACCCGACCACCATTACCTATACTGGCGTACACATTGACACCGAAAACCCCGAGGTGGATCCCGATCCCGTTTATGCCACTTGTTTCAAAACTTTGGCGGAGGCTTACGACAGCCTTGCCAAAGCGGCAAATCCTTCTGACAATTGCACCGCATTGGCAGAATTGCTGGCTTCGACAACGGGTGATACCACTGAAGTGGGTGATTTGAATGATGATTGTGTCGAAGTTAACATCGAAATTACCTATACCGACAATTGCGGAAACGAATTTACACACACTTTTGAATTCATCACCATTGATAACACGGCACCAACGGTTGAACCACTGGGTGACATGGACGTTGAATGTATTGATGATGTTGACCTGCCCAATATCCTTTTGGTGGAGGCGGATGACAATTGTGAAGTAGCAGACATTGTTTGGCTTGAGGACGAAGAGAATTTGCCTACATCTTGCCCCGGTACTGGTACACGCACTTACCGTGTGTACGACTGCGCCGGCAATTTCACCGACGTAATTCAGACCATTAACATCAACGATGATCAAGTGCCGGTATGGGTAAATCCCGTTGGAGATCTGGATCGTATCATTGACTGCGATGACTTCAGTTCCATTGACGACGCGCTCATGCTTGAGCCGGAAGGCTTGGATGTCAATTGTGGTGATGTTGAGGTGGAATTGGTTTCCTCTACCGAATCGAATGCCTGTGCGGGCGGTTTTGTACGTACTTGGTCGGTGACGGACTTGTGTGGAAATGCCGGAACTGCATTGTTCGTACAAACCATTACCATCACTGACTACGTTGCGCCGACTTGGGTGACAACAGCTTCTGAACTGGATAGCGAAGTATCTTGCAATGATCCACTAGGCTTGGCTGATTCACTGGATGTCCAGCCTGTGGCTGAAGACGTATGTGGCAATGTTACTTACCAAATGGTAGCTCGCTATTTTGAGTTTTATCCTGTGTGTACGGGCGGGTATTTGGGCTATTGGAAAACAGAGTGGACAGCCACCGATGATTGTGAAAATTCAAGTGCCTCGTACTTCCATTATGTTTATGTGTACGACCGTTCTGACCCTGAATGGGTGACAGAAGAGGGAGCGCCTTACCCGACAGGTTTGGATGTTACCATCTCTTGCAGTGACATTGCGGGCTATACATTTGCTAACACGCTAGAGCCCCTTGCGTCAGACAGCTGTGATTTTGAGTTGGACTTGACCAAAACCACGGGAATTTTTGTGCCCGGGGGCGATTGTCCCGGCGAAGGTTCGTTTACCAACACTTGGACAGCCATAGACGATTGTGGCAATGTGAGTGTGATGTTCACCCAAACCATTACGTTAGTGGACAATACGCCGCCGACCTTTGACCCATTGTGTCAATTCATGCCCTTGAACTTGTTCACCTCGGAAGCTGCAGATTGCCATGAGGGAATATCGCTCTTAGTAGGAGATTCCCTTGATTATCTTGATACCTGGACGGTAGCAGGCACCTTGATTCCATCTTTGGGTGGTTGCATTGGAGACAATTGCAGCCCAATCGAATTTATCATTGTTGAAGTAGTTTCAATCACAGATGTGCCTGGTCAAACAGTGGTTGTGAATAATGAATTCACGGCAGAATGTGTACGCCAGATCACAGTCTCGTTCCAGTTGAGCGATGCCTGTGGGAATGTGCAGCCTACGCTGTTTGTTTGCATTTACAA
>CAZPTQ010000120.1:0-2513 GCA_964589365.1 uncultured Saprospiraceae bacterium | reverse complement strand
CCCGAAGCGTCTAACCTAACCGTAGACTGCGACACTTGGCAAGATGATCTTGCAGCTTGGCTTGCAGATCATGGCGGCGCAGAGGCTACCGGCACTATTGTATGGTCGTATTTGCCCTTGGATCCTGCTACCATGCTTCAAAATAGCATGGCAAACTGCACAACCCACAGTAAGTCGGTCGTGGTTACTTTCCGCGCAACCAACGATTGCAGCAATTTTGACGAGACTACCGCGACGTTCTCGGTAACGGACCTTGTGCCGCCTACTGCAAATTTGATCCCCAATACAAATTTGACCTGCAGCACGGGTATTCCTGCTCCGAATGTAGCAATCGTGACGGGTGAGTCCGACAACTGTGGCGGTACACCAACAGTAGCCGTATTCGCCACCTCCGACAACCTGGCAACTGGTTGCACCGCTACCCCAAGGATTATTGTCCACCAGTATGTTGTGACGGATGCGTACTGCAATACTGCACTGATCAATCACATGATCACCGTTGTGGACAATGTGCCGCCAAGCTTCACCGCTCCGGCTAATATTACCATCAACGTGAATGCTGCTTGTGTTTATAACGCATCCTCTGCAGTAACAGGTGATGTGTTGAATGAATCGGACAACTGTACGGCTTCTGGACCACTACTCCAAGCTTACTACACCGATGTGGTGAACTCGGGTGTTAATTTCCAAGAGAAGTACATCATTACCCGTACTTGGCACTTGACGGATGCTTGCGGAAACCCTGCTATTCCACGCGTGCAAACCATTACGGTGAAGGATGTTACACCTCCGACCCTCACTTGCCCACCCTCTAGTGTTACGCAGCCGGGTGGACCAGTGGTCGTAGAAAGCATTAATTATCCATGTGGATGGACTGCGGTTGGCATGGCTACTCCTGCATTTAGTGACAATTGTCCAGATCCGATACTGTCATACCATTTGGTTGGTTTCTTTGCGGGATCTGCTGACGGTATTGGGACCATCAATGGTGTAACGTTCCTGGAAGGCACAACCACGGTAACATACACAGTGACCGATGCTGTGGGCAATACTGTCTCGTGTTCAATTACAGTTACAGTCAATTGCCTGACAATTTCGGGCCGTATCATTTGGGAACACGACGATGTGTCGGGTGTGAAAAACGCTACGGTGAACGCCGCCAACGTATTGCCCACACCTCCATTCACGGGTAGCGATCTCTCGGACGCGGCGGGCGATTACGAGATTTCGGTACCTGTTGCTGGCACCTACAAACTCACTCCAGTGAAGAATACCGGCGGCAACGTCGGTAGGATGAACGGTGTAGACGCACTGGATGCGACGAGGATCACCAACCACGTGAATTTCTCGAATCCTATCACCGACCCATACAAAAAAGTGTGTGCCGACGTGAACAGGAGCGGGATCATCAATACACAGGATGCTACTCTTATCACACAGTGCATCATGGGCAACCCTACGGCACAGGCTGTGTTCAACGTGTTCTGGCGCTTTACACCAACCGACTATCCAATGCCTGGGACTGCACACCAAAATGTGCCGGCATTCCCAGAATTTAAGAATGTACCAATTGCGGCATTGGATGTTGTGGGCATTAATTTCTTCGGGATGAAAATCGGGGACGTAGCAGCTGCATGGGCTGACCCACAGGCAGCACCAATCATCCCACCGCTTGTGTGGGTGTTGCAAGACCAAACGTTGGTGGCTGGTACAGAAGTGGAACTAACTTTTGCAGCCTCAAACTTCAACGATTTGGCGGCCTATCAGTTTGCACTTGATTTTGACCCGACGCAGTTGCAGTTTGTTGGTTTCCAACCGCTTGATGCGATTTCGATGAACCTGCTCGACAACTTTGGTTCGTACAACGCTGACCTTGGCGAACTGCGCAATGCGTGGGCGGCAGGTACGGGCACTACCTTGGCTGATGGTACTCCGGTCTTCCGCGCCAAGTTCAAAGTGTTGGCAAGTGGCCAAAAACTTAGCCAGGTGCTGAAGTTGGACGACTCTGAAATTTCTTGCAAAGCCTACTCTGAAGCATACGTGCCTACGGACGTGAAACTTCTCTTCACAGAATCGGTCGGCTCTGATACGCCACTTGATTTAGGCAATCTGCAATTGCAACTGTTGCAAAACCGTCCGAACCCATTCACGGACGCTACTACCATCGGTTTCATTTTGCCAGAGGCTTGTGAGGCGCACATTCGTATCCTCGATATCAGTGGCCGCGAATTGACTTCTTACGATCGCAAGTACACCGCGGGTTACCACGAGTTGGAATTCCGCATGGAAAATGCCTGGTCGTATGGAATGTTGTTCTGTGAACTCGTGACGCCGCAAGGCAAACGGACGATCAAGATGATGACAGCGAAGTAAGTGAGATTGCATACTATAATGAAAAGCCGCTCTCCTTGGGTTTCAGGGTGGGCGGCTTTTTTTTGCTGAGCGCGTCACTCCCCTGCCTCCCTTGAGCGTGTCACCCCCCTGCCGCATGTGAGAGTGCCACCCCCCTGCCC
>CAZPTQ010000119.1:15238-16691 GCA_964589365.1 uncultured Saprospiraceae bacterium | reverse complement strand
ATGTCTCCCAACCTCACCCACTCCCTCTCCTTCCTAAAACAACTCCTCCGCCTACGCCTCTCCGCGCACCTGGGCCTCCCGGCCATCGCCGTCCCTCAAGTCCCCACCCTACAAGACGACGATACCCCCTTCACCCGCTTCGTCCAGCACAAGCGCCTGAGCGTGGATGAATTCGTGGCGCTGCTGGCCGGATTAGTACCACATGTCCAGCCACAAATGTTTGACGAAGTAATGCAGGAATTTTTCCCAAATGGCGGAGATTTTCCTGCATTGGGCGGCGTAAAAGGCACGAACTATCGCGGCTTTTTGCCCACAGGCGATACGGTACATTTCCTGCTCGGAGGCAGCACCAACATGGATCGCAGACTGGATGTCCAGCGCATTTTTGGGAGCGGACATGCTTTTTCCAAAGAACGAATCCTCTACCTTGAAGCCGTGAAGCCCGGCGAACCCATCGCCAGCGGCCGGCTCATCCTCGACCCGGAGTATGTAGAGTTGTTCACACTGGGCTACGTCACCGCACCCACCCTGAGCAGCAATTTCCCCGCCCAGCGCTTGCAGACTGATCTGGAATGGGACGATCTGGTGCTCAACCCCCAGACTCAGAGCCAACTCCATGAAGTAGAAACCTGGATCGAACACAACGACACCCTGCTCTACGACTGGGAAATGCACCGCAAACTCAAGCCCGGGTTCCGCGCCTTGTTTTATGGCCCTCCCGGCACGGGCAAAACCATGGCTGCCACTTTGTTGGGCAAATTCACGGGTCATGACGTGTACCGCATTGACCTTTCCTCGCTTGTATCCAAGTACATCGGCGAGACGGAGAAAAACCTGAGCGCCCTGTTTGAGCGGGCGGAAAACAAAAAGTGGATACTGTTTTTTGACGAAGCCGACGCGCTTTTTGGCAAGCGCACCAACGTTAGGGATGCGCACGACCGTTTCGCCAACCAGGAGGTATCGTACCTGCTTCAGCGCGTGGAAGAATTCAGCGGGCTGAGCATCCTGTGCTCAAATTTTAAAAGTAACATGGACGACGCTTTCACGCGCCGCTTCCAGACCATGGTTTATTTCCCGATGCCCAAGCCAGAAGAGCGGCTCATTCTTTGGCAAAAAACATTCCCGCCTGCTGTCCAATTAGACCCGGCAATTGACTTAAAACAGGTAGCCGCTAAATACGAACTCACAGGCTCCAACATCGTTAACATCGTTCACTTTTGTTGTCTGCAAGCCTTGGCTGCGCATACAAATGAGATTTCGGCAGAAAATTTATTTGCAGGCATAAACCGCGAATTTGTAAAAGAAAACAAAGTAATTTAAGTGATGAGTGGTAAGTGGTAAGTGATAAGTGGTGGCATCCTTTAGCCCTAAATCATCATCACTAAACACTAATCACTAATCACTAAACACTAAACACTTAACACTCACCACTTACCACTTACCACTTACCACT
>CAZPTQ010000119.1:0-15138 GCA_964589365.1 uncultured Saprospiraceae bacterium | reverse complement strand
ACCACTTACCACTTACCACTTACCACTAAAAAAATGCTCGCAATTCTATCCATCATCATCGGTATCGTTTTCGTGCTTCTGCTGTTTAGCATGCTCACCTCGGCAGTGGTCGAAGTTTACCATGCAGCCAATTCCTCGCGGGGCAAAAACTTGCGTGAAACACTTGAAATCATGCTTGGCAAAGATGTCAGCGACAAGTTTTACGAACACTCGTACTTCCGCCAACTTTCTTCGGCCAGCAAGCCACGTTCAAGCCTGAAATTACCAATATGGGTCGAAAAAGGTACTTTCAGCAGCATTTTGGCGGATGTGCTCACGCCCCGAAACAGCAATTTGAGCATACCAGAACGCATCAATCTGGTCGAAAACGGCGACCTGCGCAAGGTGCTGGATTTCCTTTGGCGGCAATCCAGCGGCGATGTCGCCACCTTCCAAAAAAAGGTGGAAGCTTGGTTTGATGACGTGATGGCACGCGCTAAAGATTGGTTTGGTGATTCCACCAAATGGCGGCTCTTCTTTTTCGGCACCCTTCTGGCTGCGGTGCTCAATGCCGATACCATCCAAATCTACCAAAGCCTCTCGGCCAATGCTGCCCTGCGCGATGAAATCGTGAACGCCGCAGAAAAATTTTCCAATTCGGCCGACACGGCACGTATCCGGGCTATCAACGCCCCTCCTCGTGACTCAGCGACCGCCAATGCCAACTACCAGGCAATCAAAGCCACGTACATAGAGACCATCCAATCGCCCCTCGGCTTGGGCTGGGGACAATCCAAGCCTGCCAACTGGTGGGAATGGTTGAGCAAAATTGCCGGATGGTTGCTCACAGGCGTAGCCGTCACAATGGGCGCTCCTTTCTGGTTTGAAATGTTGCGCAAATTGCTCGCGCTCAAGGGCAGTTCTTCGGGAGACAGCAGTAAAAGCAGCGGCAGCTCGACTGGCGATGAGAAAAGCGAAATCAAGCCCGCCCCCGCTTTTGAAATGAAAGCCGCAGGTTCCGACCGCGAGGATACTCCAGTAGGATAATCGGACATTAGATGTTGGACTTGCCAACATCCAAAGTCCAACAGTCTAAAGTCCAACAGTCCAACAGTCCAACGTCCAACAGTCCAACACCCATGAAAATTAGATTCCGCAAAGTCACAAACATCCGCAGCGACCACCGTTCGCTTGGAGCCGCACCAATTGGCGTGGTGTATGCAAACACCTTGATCGAAGTGGATGGCGTCATATACGAAGGCGCCAGTGTGAAAGGCGACAATCGTTGGTGGCGCGACAACAATGGCTGGTACTACTGGGCAGGCGAAACCGAAGCAGTGATGCCTGAAGGCGGCGCTAATATCCCCTCCCCTACTCCACCAGTGCTGCCACCCACTGTGCCACTGCCTACTGTATCATTGCCACCGCCTATTGTATCATTGCCACTGCCTACTGTATCATTGCCACCGCCTATTGTTTCATTGCCACCGCCAATTGTATCATTGCCACTGCCCACTGTACCCCCACCGGTGCCAGCTGCCGAACTAATTGCATTGCCTGTTCCTGACGACAGTCCCGCCCATGCTGGTGCCGTACCAACGGGCGAATGGCGTTCACTCGATGTAAATGTTCTGCCTGACCAGGAAGTCCCGGTTCGGTGGGCAGTGGCAGTTGCAGCCAACGAAGAATTTGAATCTTTTCAAACGTTTCCGTCGGCCACTGCAACCGATCAAGCCCCGGCGCCTCCCGATCTGCTCACTCCCCGTGTTCAGCGATTAAACTGGGGGCTGGAAACAGGACAAATCCCCAGCCATTGGTGGCAGGAAAAACGCCTGACCGGGCGAGGCATCACGCTCGCTTTGCTCAGCACGGGCGCAGATGCACAACATCCCGATTTGATGGGAACACCTTTACCTGTTTTTGCCAATATAATTGAAAATCAAACTTTTGGGGATTCGCACGGGCTTGGCACACAGGCAGCCATTGTTGCAGCCGGGAAGGGGAATATAGGCTATGGTATTGCACCAGAGGCGAAGTTGCTCATCGGCAAAATCGGCTCAACCCCAAACGATATATCTCCAGAAAGCCTTATGGCCGGGTTGGAATGGGCTATTGCCCAAAAGGCTGATGTAGCGGCCTTGCTCGTAGATTTTCTTGAACTTTCTGAAGAGCAAAAAAAGCAAATGAACGATGTGATTGCACGTGCCCTTGATGCAAATATGGTGCTGCTCGCCCCAGTGGGCAATTCTTCCGAACGCAAGCCGGAAGACCGTTTTCCGGCTGCCCTTGAAGGCGTAATTTCAGTAGGGTCGCACCATTCGTTCAATCGGCGTTCCGAATTTTCTGCAAAAAGTTACCACCTCGATTTTCTCGCACCCGGAGAGGGCCTGAACACTTCCGATTTGCAACGTGGACTTGGCAGCAATTTGAAAAACACCGCCATCGCAACGGCGTATGCAGCAGGTTTTGTGGCGCTCATACGACAATGGGAAAAACAGCACAACGAGGTTTTTAGTCCCTCAGACATAGCAGCATTTTTACGCGAAACAGCCCATTACGAAGGCATCAACAAAGGAAAAGATACGGAAATGGGATACGGCATTCTAAACCCGCAAGCAGCGCTGGAAAGATTGTTAGATTGAGCCAGTTCATAGTTTATACATCATAGTTCATAGTTCCCCACCGCCATGTTTACATCTCTCCGACAAATAATCGAAAACGGCCGCACCGTCAGCACCGACGAGCTCAATTTCCCGGCCAATCGCAGTGCTGCAAAAGAATTGCAAGCCCGCCTGTGCGATTTAGGCATACTGGACCCTGATTTCGGCGGAGATGTCGCAACGCCCTTTGGCCCCAACGGAAAAGGCGATGGCGTTATTGGCGCTAACAGCCGCGCTGCCATTCTTGAATTTTGCCGCTTAGCAGGGCTTCCGTATGTTGAAAAACAATTGACCACAAACATTCTAGCGTCCCTGGAAAGGGCACAACCAGACACTTTTTTACCCATTGAATACGGCGATGCTTCCGACGACACTGCTTCCACCCGTCTTGCCAAACGCATCATCCGATACATGCGAACGAAGGGCTATTGGATCGCGAAAAGCCCTCGGATGCGCAACATTGTGTATGTGGAAGGCATGAACCCCGAAGGCAGCTTAAATGCAGATATCGCTAACCAATGGAACGATCGCCGCATCGTGTTCCGAATTGCTCCAAACAGCCACCCTGAAATGTTGGTGAATGACCAGGCCACTACCGAGCCGGGCAGCCATTATACCTGGCATCCGCTCAACCCGAATGGTGCGGCACGTATCGCTTTTGGGCAATACAAGGCTTGGGCCGTGGGACTGCACAAAGGCACACAACCCGCGCTGGTGCAGCGGGAAAAACTTCGGCTCCACCGCGACCTCAACAAAGACGGTTTCCGCAGCTCCGGCGACCCGATTGACATCGGCAAAACGTTTGGTGTCAACCAACATTCCACACGCCCCGGCACAGCGCCGGAATTTGTAGATTCGTACAGCGCCGGATGCCTTGTCGGGCGACGCTGGGCCTGGCACATGTCGTTTCTCAACATCGTGAAACAAGACGAGCGCTACCGCCAAAATCGCGGTTATCTTTTTATCAGCACCATTATTCCGGGCGACGATTTGGCACGGGAGGAACCTGTTTAGCGTTTTCGGGAACTTCCTGCCTAAGGATTTGTTTGGGGGGCGGTAATTTTGCCCGAACTACCTGGCGTTATATGGAACACGGATGACACGGATGAGACACGGATTTGTTCTAAATATTATGAATAAAATCCGTGTCTCATCCGTGTCATCCGTGTTCCATATAACGTCTTGTAGCTTAATTTTCGCAACATGATCTTCGAGCCGAAAGACGTTTTTCACAAATTAGAGTTTGACAAAGTCCTCGATTTGCTTGAAAAAGAGAGCCTTACGCCTATGGCGGCGGAGGCTTTGCGCGCCGTCGCGCCACATACAGATTTCTCAAAAATAGACCAGAGCCTGCGCGAAACCCGTGAGTTCAAACTCATGTTGGAAAACAGAGACCGATTTCCGCTGGAAACTTTTCCCGACATACAGCCTGATCTGAAAATGCTCGACATTGATGGGTTTACCCTTCAAGCCGAGGCGTTTCAAGGCATTTTGAAAGTGTTGGTGATGATGCGCGACGTGTTCAAATTCTTTGCGGGAGGTGCGAAAAAGGAAATTTACCCTAAACTCTACGACATCACGCGGGATCTTTCCAACGACGAAGGCCTGATGAAAGCCATCACAGCAGTCTTTGATGAAAAAGGGGCTGTTCGCCCCGACGCATCTCCTGAACTGATGCGCATCCGCCGCGATACACAGCAAAAAATCAGGGAATTGGATGGGCGTTTCCGACAAATCATCCAGGATTACCGTTCGAAAGGCTGGCTGGCCGACTCGCCTGAATCCTTCCGCAACGGTCGCCGCGTACTCTCGGTACCCGCCGAACACAAACGCAAAATCCGAGGGATCATCCACGACGAATCCGACACGGGGCGCACGGCGTTTATCGAGCCAGAAGCCGTGATCGAAATCAACAACGACCTTTTCGATCTGGAACACGATGAACGCCGCGAAATTTTTAGAATTCTGCGCGAACTGAGCGAAACGTTCCGGCCATATAGTCCGATTCTGCGCAGCTATTCAGAAGTGCTTGTCCGATTCGACGTGGTGCGGGCCAAAGCTGCACTTGGCCTTGCCATGCGTGCCGGGATGCCTATTTTGAAGGAAAAACCGATCATCAACGTCCGCAAAGGTTTTCACCCGCTTTTGTATCTGAAGAACAAACAGACGGGGCGAAAAACCATCCCGTTTGAGTTGCGGCTTAATTCCGAAAACCACATCCTGATCCTGTCAGGGCCAAATGCCGGAGGCAAGTCTGTGGCGATGAAATCCGTTGGACTGTTGCAAATGATGGTGCAAAGTGGTCTGCTTGTGCCCGTACATGAACTGAGCGAGTTTGGCATTTTCTCCCAAATTTTTGCCGACATCGGCGACCAGCAAAGCCTCGACGACGATCTTTCGACCTATTCTTCCAGGCTGCAAAACGCCCGTGTTTTTATCCAGAAAGCCACCCCCGACACCCTCGTGCTGATAGACGAAATGGGCAGTGGTACAGATCCCAAGCCCGGCGGGGCAATTGCCGAAGCGATTTTGCGCCAACTCCACCGCAAGGGCGTTTACGCCGTTGTTACCACCCACTATTCCAACCTCAAGGTGTACGCCTTCCGCAATCCAGGTATTCTGAACGGGAACATGCACTTCGACAAGGATACCCTTTCGCCCACCTACGAACTGAAAGTGGGTCGCCCCGGCAGCAGTTATGCTTTTGAAATTGCCGAAAAAAGCGGCCTCTCCCGCGACCTCATTGGCTATGCACGCAACCGAACCGGCTCCGAAACAGCAGTAGACGATATCCTCATCGAACTCCAGCGCGAGAAGCAGGAACTGGAGGAAAAACTCAGTTCGGTAAAGGAAAAAGAGCAATCCCTCGAACGCCTCATCAAGACCTACGATGGGATGCACCAGGAACTGGATGTGAAGCGCAAACGACTCAAACTGGACCAAAAGGAGCACGAACTCCGCATGAGTGCCAACACCAACCGCGAAGTGGAGAAGATCGTCCGCGAACTAAAAGGCGAGAAAAATCTTGAAAAAGCCCAGGAATTTGCGGCCAAACTCCGACAGGAGCGTGCGGAAAAAGCCCGACAAGTGGATGAAGTGAACGAAGAAGTGGTCAAATCGGAACTAAAATCTGCTGGGAATACCGTGACGCGTCCCATCGTCGTGGGCGACTTTGTGCGCTTGCGTTCTGGCGGTGCGACCGGGCAAGTGGAAGAAATAAAAGGACAAAAAGCGACCGTACACATGGGCGGGCTTCGAATCACGACTGTCCTGCGTGACCTAATCCTCGCCAACGAACCGCTCGTGCAGCCCTCCAGTATCAATTCCAATGATATACAACACGTTGCGTCTTTCGATGCCAAGGTGGACATTCGCGGCATGGGCAAAGAAGAGGCATTGCAAGTGCTCGAAAAATTTGTGGACAATGCCCTGCTCACCAGCGCCAACACCATCCAAATCCTGCACGGAAAAGGCACCGGTGTGCTCCGCAATGTGGTGAAGCAAAAACTGCGGGAATACGGTGGGAATATTGCACGTAGTTATCACCCGGAGGATGGCGGCGGGGATGGGGTTACGATGGTGGATCTGGCGTGAGGGGGGACGAAGGTTTATGCTACCGCGTATTTTGAATAGTTACGCAGCTCTGGAGGCAAAAAACCTACCACGATATCAGATTTGGGTACGCCCATTTCCTCCAGCATATCTCCCAATTCCCATTCGGTCATGTTTTGCTGCACCCAGATTTTGCCATTGATAATATCCAGATGTATCGGGCAGTCGTGTACAAAACGGCTGCCTTCCCAGCCGATCGTGACTACTTGATAACGATGGTTTTCCTTGTCGGCAATCAATTGGTTGCTACCCTCTACGTTGGCATATTTGATTTTAGCGTACTCGTTGAGAATGCTTAAAATAGCGGCTTCGTATTTTTTTAATTTATCCATTTTGTGATGGTTTCAGTAGTTTGATTGTAAACCACGAGACGAAAACCTTCGTCCTGCATCATGTTTTGGATAACAGGCTCTTCAAAAAAACGATTGTAAACGCTTTCTGGAGTAGCCAAATAAAGGGTTCGTTCGGGTTGAGTGATTTTAAGCACGTTTCGGTAGATGATGTACTTCCCAACGGCTTCGTAGAGTGCAGTAATGAACGAGATGTGGCCGAAGGTCTTGATCTCGATGGCAATTTTCTCTGAACCTCTCTCCGCAGCGATAATCCGCTCTGCACCAAGGTCAATTTGGACTTGCAGATTGCCTACTTTGAACGAGAGTGGGTCGTCAGTGATTGTCCAACCTTCGTTTTCAAGTGCTTTTCTTACTTCTTCGTGGAATTTGTCCCTGCCATATTTGGATTTTGATAGGCAAAAATACGAAAATGGCTGCAAAAGTTTATTGAAAATGGCTCGAAATGAATCGCCCGGGCGTATCACCCCGAAGAAGGCGGTTACGATGGTGGATTTGGCCTGAAGAAAACCATCGTGTCAATCCTTCACAAACCTAGCCTGATAACGGCGCTCTCCATCTTGCAGCAAAAGCCCATAAATGCCCCCTGGCAATCCCGTCAGGGCAATCCCGCTGTGGCTATACCGCCCACGCTGAATGACTCGCCCATCTGCACCCATGAGTTGAAAATGAGTTTCGCCGATTAAGGTTCCGCGTATAAAAACCAGGTCCTGTGCTGGATTAGGATATACTTCCAGAGCATACGGCAGCTTGGAGGGAATCACTGTACCCGAAGAAGCAGGAATTTGGTACGCCCACAAGTCCTTTTGATTTTCAGCATTCATATTGTCAACCAACGCGGTGCCACAGGTAGCAAACACGGTGTTGCCGATGACAAACGAACCTGGTGCCCAACGCCCGCTTCCGGGCATGGATGGCAACTGTTTCCATGCATCGTTGACTGGGTCGTATTCCCAAAACTCGCCTTCTTCCAGATAATAGTGATCCGCGCCCTCCCCAGAAAGGACATACCCCTTGCCATTGTGTGAAAATTGAGTGCCTGCCACGCGCTGTTCTCCAGGGAAATCTTCCATCTGTTCCCAAGTATCGTCTTGTGGGTCGAAGCGGAATATATCCCTATAAATCGTCGAACCATTCACGGATTCGCTGCCGTGACCAAAGGCGGCATACACCATTCCAGCAATAGAAAAATGGAAGGGGTGGTGTCGCGGATAAGAAGGAAAATCGGGCATCTGCTCCCATTGGTCGGTCGCGATATCGTATTCCCAAAAATCTTTGAGGTTTCCCATGTCACCTCCGCCAAGACCCACATAAATTTTCCCATTGGCCTCCAAAAATGCAGGGTGACCACGCCCGTCGCCGGGACAAAGTGCTTTTTCGGTCCAGGTGCCCGCTATGGGATCATACTCCCACAGGTCGCTCATATTCGAAGTAAGCCCAAAGCCAAAGCCCATGTAGGCTTTTCCGTCATAGACAATGGCGTAGGAATAACTACGCGCTGGTCCGGGGAAATCGGGCAGTTGCTCCCATTGGTCAGCCAGCGGATCGTAGCGGTAAAAATCGCTCAAGTAGGGAGATTGGGTAGCCGAACCGCCCAACAGGTATCCATACCCGCCAATCGAGAAGGTGACGGGGTGGTGGCGTGCAAATGCCGTATCGGGCAAAGCGGCTTTTTCGACCCATGTTTGGCCGAAGAGGGCAGTTTGGAGGGCAAAAAATGCCAGCAACAAAGTAAGTTTTTCTGATCTCATATTTGTGTGTGCGTTCGTTTGTGTTTATGTCTGTGCTTAGTAGAACCCTTTGGTTTTTGACTCATTGACAACATACAACCCATACGGGTTGGCTTTGTTTGCTGGAATAGTTGTGCTTCTGCCATATTAGCCGTTTTTTCATCTGAAGCAGGCATTGCAAGGAATACGAACAGTTGCTTGATAACGCAACTTTTTTACTTTTGCTCACCGCAACCCAATACAATCTTCATGCCTTCCGCCTTTCTGACTTCTGCTTTCCTGATGCTTTTTGCTGCAATGGCCAACGCGCAACAGTCAGCCGTCTTTTTTGAGAACATCGGCATGGAGGCGGGGCTGTCGCACCCAAGCGCCGGAGCCTTGTGCCGCGACCAGCGAGGCTTCCTCTGGATAGGCACAAGCGGGGGCGGCCTGAACCGCTACGACGGCTGCGAGATGAAAGTATATCGCCACGACGACAACGACTCGCTTTCGCTTTGCAACGATGTCGTTGCCAGCATTTTGGAGGACAAAGAAGGCTATTTATGGGTCGGGACAGAAGGCGGTATCAGCCGCTTCAATCCGGCGAATGGGAAGTGCCAAAACTTTACTCCACAAAACAGGAGGCTTTCAGGCAATAACAATTTTCTCTTCAAAGACATAAAAGGCGGTATTTGGACGAGCAACGGCCATGGAAAAGGACGCGCTCCGCGAAAAACTCCGCTCCATCGGCGCCGAAGCGCAGGAAGTCGCGCAACATCTGCGCGATGTCGTGTTCATCATCAATCCGCGCTTCGACGTGTTTTCCGAAGTACAGGCTTATTACAGGGAAAAAGCCCACGAGTTTTTGGATGACTTGGGCTTGGACGCGCAGTTCTACTTTCCCAAACCGGAACACAACCCCTCCGTGCCACCCGAAGTGAAACGCCAACTTTTCCTGCTCCTTCGGGAGTGCTTGAACAACATCGCCAAGCACGCGCAGGCGACGGAGGTGCACCTTACATTTCAATCCCGAGTGTTCGGGACGGAAAGTTTAGCCACGTATTTCTTGGAAGTCCGCGACAACGGGCAAGGTTTCGACCTCGAAAACACCCGCCATTTCAGCAATGGCCTGAAGAGCATGACCGAGCGGGCAGAAAAAATCGGCGCAAATCTGGAAATCAAGTCAGCGCCGGGGCAGGGAACGGCTATTCGAGTGGAAGGATCCCTGTAAGCAGTAGAGTTTTTGCGAAAGTGCGTCGTGTCATTCCTTGTGTCTCTGACTTTTGCAAGAAGCCTAATATCCCATATTTATAGGATATCCGTCTGCTCCGATTCTCGGACTTTTGCATTCACTTCTCTCAAGGCCAGTGACCTTATAGTTCACCACTTACCTTTCAAGACATGGCTATCCGCGTTGCAGTAGTAGAAGACGATGTCAAACTGCTCGAATTGACGGTTTCCATCCTCCAGTTTTACCCCGACATTGAATGTGTGGGCGCGTACGAAAGTGCCGAGGCTTTTAGCGAAACGTTTTTGTCGCTCCGCCCCGATGTGGTGCTGATGGACATCGGCTTGCCACAAGAAGATGGCATCGAATGTGTCCGAAAATGGAAACCTAAGCTCCGGGAAACGCATTTTGTGATGCTTACTTCCTTATCGGACCCGCAAAAAACCTTCGATGCACTGCAGGCCGGTGCCACCGGCTATGTACTGAAGCCGCCCATGCCCGAGCAAATAGCAGCCGCGATTCGGGATGTATGGGCTGGCGGTTCCCCAATGAGTGCTAGTATTGCCCGCTTCGTGGTCGAATCCTTCCAGCACACGGAAACCGAGCTGCCCGCGCTGGAGCGGCTCACCAAAACAGAGCGAGAAGTGCTCCATGACCTCGAAGCCGGTTTTTCATACAAAGAAATCGCCGCCCGCCGCTTTGTGGACATCACCACCGTGCAAAGCCATATCCGCCACATTTACGAAAAATCAGAGGTTCACAGCCGCACCGAAGCGGTAAACAAGGCTTTCGGGCGAAAGAAGTCGTAGGTTAAAAATCCTGCATTTATAGGATTGCCTGTCGCCGGTTCCTGCCTGCACCTTTGTCTCCAGCATCATTCATTTAACCATTTAAAAACAACGATCATGAAAACGAACATCATTTTAGCACTTCTTGCCATTGCGCTTATTGTGCTTGCTGTATTTGGCTATAAATACTTTTGCCCAAAGTGCGAAACCGACTGCTCAAAGTGCCAGACCGATTGCTGTAAGGATATTCCTTACGATATGCACATCAGTGCCAGAATCTTGATGCAAACCTATCAGGATTTGGTGAAAAAATTTGGTGTGGACACTTGCAATGCAGGAGGTGACGTCCATTTCAGTCAATCGTTCAACGTCAGCGGTGTCATGAACGCATCGGGCTTCGGTTACCACCCTACTTTACCACTCTATTCTGGCGTGGTAACCTTCATGGCTTTTTACTATCAGGACAGCACCTCGTTCCGCACGATATGGGGCGGGGTGCCCGATGATTTCGCCACTTATCGTGCATGTGTCCCAGACTCCATTATTTTCAAACGCCCCCGCGCTGGCGAGAACCATATCTATGAATTATGGCTCATCCCGGTAGCAGCCTACCAGGCGGCAACGGGTACCAAAGATTACAAAAGCGTAAGAGGGTTGGCTATCGGCAAAACCCAGGACATCACTGCCATTGAGAACATCCGGCTGGAAGCCTCGACGGGTTACATGAAGCAAAACGAGCTTGCCCTTTATAACCACGCTGGTAGCCCCAGAGGATTCTTATGCGATGTGTCCATCAAAGGGCAAACGGTTAAAACGCCTTGCTATATCATTGACAATGCAGACAATGCGGCGGTTTTTTGGAAAAAGGAAAATGAACGCCAGTGACCTTTTCCCGCCGCGCTTGGTGTTTGTTTTCACCAAGCGCGGCTGCGCGAGATGTCAAATCCAATCACTCTGCTGTGGGGTTGCGAAAACACCAAGCGCGGCAAAAACTCGAACAAGCCCAGCAGGAAATGCAAGTCCGGGCGAACACGAGCAAACTTTTGAAGCGAGCAACTTGCCAGCAGGGGCTATTTCATGGTGATGCAGACAGGCGGTCAAAAGACAACCAAGCGCCTTGTTTTGAGCCGGTAACTGACCTGGCTACGGGACGCAGCACCCAGCCCATTCTGGTGTATGCTCCACGACGCACATGTGGATTTGTTCCGCAAAATTTATATAGAAATTACGGCTAATTTTTCCCGAAAAATAGACCTGAGAGGGCTGATTGGTGGAACTTACACGGTCACAGTGGCAAGTGAAAAAGGAAAGGTGGCAAAGCTGGTGGTGAAGAAATGAGCCTTCGTTATTGCTAAAAATGAAACCGCCCGCCCTGCGATCCTGAGTCGTAGGGCGGGCGTTATTTAGGCGGGAATATTGCCCGGGGGTATCATGGCGGCGGGGATGGGGTGACGATGGTGGATTTGGCGTGAGGGGATCTCTCTGTTTTTCTGTTCTCTGCTGTCTCCTACTCCATTGCCTTGAGCAACGTTTCTGCCTGTTCTCTCCTTGCGCCGCTGCGCAATTTTTCCAAAAGCGATCTGGCCTTGGCTGTTTGGCCGCTTTTGAGCATGGCCAAAGCACAACGCCAATCTGCGATTTCACGCCAATAACCAGGTTGGACACGGTCAAAATAATTAATGGCAAGTTCCCATTGACCAGTTTGAAGCATGGCCTCCCCGGTATAAAAAAGCATCTCATCATCGCTTTCCTCGCTGGCAGCAAGGGCCGTTAGTTGCAGGGCAGCTGCCGCGAAATTGTCATTTCGGTAGGCCATAAACGCTCGTTGTAGTGCGACAGAAAGCGTATCCACGCCCATAGTGGCCACAGGTGATGGGTAAGGTGACGCAATGTAGGTTTGGGCTAATTGTACCGCGTCAACTTTTTTGCCTTGGAAATACCACCACCCCGCAATCAACAAAATAGCCAGAGAGGCTGCGACTGCCAACCATCGTTGGAACCTACGAGCAAACATTTGTGCCGGCACCTGAGGGCTGAGTTGTTCGGCAAGCGCTGCGTCTGAAAGTTGTTTTTTCAGCCTTTGGTTGTCCATTGCTTTCAGAGCCAAATAGAGGTCCAACTCGGTCTGTAATTCTGACTCATTTTTGAGCCGATGTTCAAATGCCTGAAGGTCATTCCCGGTTAAAGCGCCTTCTGCATAGTCCCTTATTGTATTGTCAATATTATTGTCCATTAGCGCATTTGTTTGACTCAGATGTTGGGACAAGCATCTGGATTAACCTATTGCCATAATGCGGTTTATCCGAAATATGAGTCCCAAAACCTAATGGTTGGTGTGTTAGTTACCGTTACCCGACTTTGAAAGTTAGGAGCTGTTGCCGGATTCGCGCGTTGGCATCCACTCGTTTTGTTGCATTACCTGAAGCGCGAGGCGTTGAAGTTGACCCTTGCAATCCTGTTTTTTGGCGGTGACACCGCGGGCATCCTTTAGGCCGTATTTTTCAACCAGCCCACCAACTTTGAAACCATTTATTATAGTATCGGTCAATAATTCACGACAAGCCTCGCTCAGGAGTTTTAGGGCGCGCTGTATTGCCAACATGGATTGCTGTTGGCGAACGGCGAGCCCAGTTTCCTCCTCCGATCGGACAAGGGTATCGAATTCGAGTGCTTCTATGTTGTCTGGTAATTGTTCCAAGTATTCTTCATGGCGCTTGAGGAGGCTTGTTTCACGGCGCAATTCCATTTTCCAAAGGTTAATAGCAGTCCGTAAAAGGTAGGCGCGCAGGTTACCTGCCTCTATCTCACCGCGCATGGCTTTGTCGCGCACACGCAGCACGGAATCGGTGTAAAATTCACCGACACGATCGCTGGGGCATTTTTCCTTGTAAACCAGCCAACCGGTTACATAGCCGTAATGGGCCTTAAAAAAGTGTTGCAACGCTCTTTCGTCGCCCGATGCGAAGTGCGTAAATTCCTGATCTGTCAAGGCAGTCGAGTTGTTTTGTTGGCCAAAGGTAAACGAGGCTTCCAAAGAAAGAAGTCAGAAAGGGGAAGAAATTATGAGGGAAGAAAGCCTCGCATTTTTGGGTGCTTGCATTCTATGAATATGCTGACTCTGACAAACTTGTTTGCCAATAAAATATCTCTGTCGGAAAATCATTTGAGCATCATCTTTCAAAAAAAATTTAATGCAAAAAACTCAAGAGCTCAACTATAAAACATTATGTTTGCGAAAGAAAATTCTTTCAATACTGTAAATTTCATAGGTTTTAAAAACCTATGAGGTTTAGTTGCAAAAGTTTGAAATGTACCCATCCAAAAACCAGAACCCTTTTTTCACTCAAAATCAACTTGTAAAAATGAAAAATTTGATTGTTTTATTGTTGTTGTTAGTGAATGTTGCGGCGGTGGAGGCTCAGTATCAAATTTCTGCTGAACTGATACCTAATACGCCGAGTTACAAATGTACAATCGTACCAACTACAGGTGCATTTGAATATCTAGACCTCATCACTTGGATTCTTCCAGATGGACAATTTAAACAACAGGAAATTGGAAAAGATGCTAATGGGAATGTTATAAACTTTGCCACATTCACATGGACACCCTATGTTGATCCTACCCCAAACAACCCAGACCCGGATAAAATCCAGGCTTTTGTTGCTGAAAAAGGAGGCACAGGCACCCCTCCTCCATATTCTTACGACTTTTTGGGGCAATTTGGTACTACACTGTTGCCAACCATTTTCCCAACCACTCAAGATTTTCAATTGAATAGAAGCTGGGAGTTTTCAAGAGATGCAGAGACGTTTCTCATTTTTACTTATCAACCCAAGACGCTTTGTAGCGGTAACACCTCGGAAGAAATTCGATTGAACTATCCAAGCCACCTTACTTTTCTGAGCAACTCTTATCAATCGTTCAATAATGAAATGATCATGGATTTTTCATCTCAAGGATATTTATTAATTTCTAATTTCACCTATAATCAAGATGAGCAGAGACATATTTTTCTGAAGTTCAAAACAAACCCTTTGACTCCAATAAACCAAGCGATTCAGATAACAGCTCAAGGCAAATTTTGTGACACCCCTCAGTTCGTCGTTTATAACTGCACTACCGCATTACACCCCCACGATCCTAATAAAAAAACGGTTGATATAGATACCATCTGCAGCAACCAACCTAGCAATATCAAATTGACTTATACAATCCAGTTTCACAATGATGGTAAATCACCAGTTAAAAAAGTGGTGGTAACAGATATGTTACCTCAAGAGCTTCTGCCTACGCCTTTTACTCTGAATTGCCCTCCCCTGAACGGCATTGATGGTTTTATTGAAGATCAACCTTCTGGGGCAAACGATGAAATCAAAAAAATAACTTTTTCGGGGGCAGGCCTACCTGGTTTAGGCCAAACTAGTCCTTCCTATAGTTATGACCAAACTATTTATCGATTTACATTTGAGGTAAATACAATTTCTGATTTCCATACAATCATTGACAATGATGCCGCAATTATATTTTATGATGATAATGGGGCATTACCTACTATTTTCACAAATGTTGCCAGAGTTATAGCCGTTGACCCAGGCCCAGGTATAGATTGTTATGTACCTACAACAGAAGCTCCTGATATACTCGGCACCCTCGTCCTAAAACCCAATCCCTTCTCCGACCAAATAGATATCTCTTTCGAATTGAAAGAAAAAAGCAAGCTCAACGTGGAAGTCCGCGATATCTTGGGGAACTTGATAGAATCTGTTGCGACTGGCGAGTATGCGGCTGGCCCTCAACAGTTTGTATGGG
>CAZPTQ010000118.1:2365-16775 GCA_964589365.1 uncultured Saprospiraceae bacterium | reverse complement strand
TAGTTGGTCGAAACCGATCTGTGAAGATAACATCCTGCTTTGGTCATTGTTGATAGGCAGGAAAAAAGTTTCTGGTTAATAGAATTCAGCCTATTTTTGTTCAAAATTATCCCCCTATGGGCAACGTCCATTCGCATCAATCCATTCGAATCCAAAACCGCTGGTTCATCGGTGCTGAGACGGAATTCAAGCCGAGCCGCCGTTTGACGGACGCTGAACTCATGGAGTTTTGCGCTGAAAACCCTACGCTCCGTGTCGAAATGGACAAAAATGGAAAACTCATCATTATGCCACCTGTTGACTATGACGGCGGAATCGCTGAAAGCAATGTGCATGGGTACCTGTTTATTTGGTGGCAACAACATCAAAAAGGTCAAACATTCAGCCCCACTACTGGCTTCAAACTCACCGATGGCGCCATCCGCTCTGCCGACGGCGCTTGGGCATCGGATGAAAAAATTGCGGCGATTACCCCAGCACAGCGCAAAAAGTTTGCTCCCCTTGTCCCCGATTTTATCATCGAGGTGCGCTCCTCAAGCGATCGAATTGGCAAATTGAAAAAGAAAATGACAGACACTTGGTTGGCCAATGGTGTGCGTTTGGCTTGGCTCATTGACCCGAAAACGAAGAAGGCCTACATCTACCGTTCAGGACAGGCCGTGGAAGAGATCTCTGGTTTCGACTGCTCACTTTCGGGCGAACAAGTCTGTCCTGGTTTTGAATTCGATTTGCGAAAGGTGATTTGAAGCAAAGGCCGCCTACTTCTCCGCCTCCACCTTTATATGCCTCAACACCCGCTCATGGATTTTATGCACTATAAAATCGCTCCAAAGTGTCCAATAAATAGTCGGCTTTATTTTGTTGTAATACCAGGTCGTTCCTTCCAGTAAAGTGTGCCCATTGGGCAAGGGGATGAGTTTAAACTGGCCTTTTTGGGAAACAAAATATCCATGCAGGTGATTGGGATGCAGGTCGTAAGGACTCAATTCCGTCATCGGTTCTGGCTGGTCAACCACGTCAAATTTTAAAAGTCGCGGTTCGTCCCAAACGGTAATGGGTTCTACAAAACTGCCGGTCGAGAAATTGCAATGTCGTATAGCGCCAACGCCTTTCCCTTCAATTTTTGCATTGATTGGAAAGGCGATTCCAGTCTTAAAAATGAATTCGGTGGGTTCGTCCAATTGCGGAAACTCCACCACGTTTTTCCAAACGGTCTCGGCAGGAGCGTTTATTTCGATGGTAGTTACGATGGGTTTGACCGGGTCGTCATTTCCGCTGGCGGCATACTCAAAGCCCATCAATGCTGGCACTGACAAGATCAATAGAATCAAGGTGGTGGGTGGGTTGCCGGCAAGTTTTCGGGTAACAATTTCCCAACCGATCAAAAAACCTATCCAATTGAAAAACAGCCCAATAGGAGCAGCCATTATAATACAAATGATTCCTTCCAATGCAAAAGCCAAAAGCCCGCCACAGAAAACCAGCATGGTCAATAAGGTAATGTTTCGACACGCTCGTTTGGTTGCCGAGTTTTTGTAGGCAAATAAAATGGTCGAAGAAGCACCCATTACCAAAGGCAGCCAAATAAAAAGCCCAAGTGCGTAGTCTCTGAAAACATTGGTCGCCAAGTAAGCAAATATCCAGGCAAAAATGCAAGTGATACCAGCGGCCAGGTATTCCCTTGGGATGCTGTTTTGTTGATTGTTTGTCATTACGGTGTGGTTTTTTGATTTTTAGTATTTTTCAATACGTTTCCTAAACTTTCAGAGTTTAGGAAACGTTGCTATCTACTTCTGGCTCGCCTCGTACAAAAAATCCTTCTCCTCCTGACTCAAGCTCTCATAGCCCTGCGCTTTTATTTTATCCAGTATAGCGTCCAGTTTTTCTTGAAAAGAAACGTCGTGCGAATCTGACTTACTGCTGCCTTTTGCACCGCCAAACGTGGCGCGCATAGAAGGGGCATTTTTGGGCCGATTGAATTTCGGGCCGGGTTTGGAAGAAAAAAGCCCACGCAACCAGGTAAAAAAATTGTTGATCGGAACGGCCCAGTCGCGACCATCCCGAAGTTGATAGACAAAGAAACAGCCCGATGCAAAGCCCGCTATGTGCGCTGCGTGTCCGCCCGCAGGATAGGTGCCCGCAATGCCCACCAAATCGAGCAATACCAGTATCAATACGATGTATTTGACTTTCACGCTTCCCAGGAACAGCAGTGCAACCCGGTAATCTGGTGCAAGAATAAGCGCTGCTCCGCCCAAGGCCATCACTGCCGCCGAGGCCCCCAATGCATAAGAGCCTATGTCAAGGAAAAACTGTGCCGTAATTACATAAATCACCGCCCCAACCAATCCACCGAACAAATAGATCGGCAATATTCTTCGGTCGCCAACAAGATCACTGACAATAGTACCGAATAGGTAAAGCCCTACCATGTTGTTGACCAAATGTAAAAAGCTATCGTGCAGGAACATGTGGGTCCCAATTCCCCAAAACCGCCAGGCCAGTGTGCTTAGATCTGCATGGAGCGTCAGATAGCTCAGCATGGTATCGTACATCCCACCCGCTTTGCCCATCGTAAATATGCTCAGGGCGAGGTACACCAGTTTGATGGTGACAAACACCGCAAAGTTGATCACCACGAGCTTGGTCACCATGTTCCCGGCCCGAAGGGAATATTGGAAGTCGTCCCAGATAGATTTGAATAGCGACATGTGTTAAAAATTAGATATTGAGATATTTGGATATTATCTCAATATCCAAATATCTCAATATCATTTTACCTAAACCTAAACTTCGTCCAGTATCCGATCAGCAGAAAGCCCACCAATGCCCCTCCAAGGTGCGCGAAGTGGGCAATGCCAGTTGAAAAGCCACCAATGCCATAAAACAATTCCGCTGCTGCCATGATTGGCACAAAATACTTGGCTTTCATAGCAATAGGCGGGAATAGCAATCGGATTTCCATGTTGGGAAAATTCATCGCAAAGGCGATCATAATCCCAAAAACTGCTCCAGAAGCACCCAATACAGAACCGTTCCAGGTGGTTGGGTCAATACCCATGTTTTCCAATTCCCACCATTGCACTCCTGTGTGGATGGCCCAGGCACCCAAGCCACAAGAGAGGTAATAGAACAAAAATCGCTGAGCCCCCCACACCATTTCTACCATAGTGCCAAACCAATATATGCCCAACATGTTGAACAGCAGGTGCATAATGCCGCCGTGCATAAACATGTGCGTAGCGATTTGGAAGGGCTCGAAATGCGGCGATCCGGGCAAGAAAGAGGCCAGGTACATACGGCCCATCACGTCGTAATCAAGGGTCTCGCGGTTGAATACGCCTTCACCGAGAAATAAATACGAGCCTATAAAAATAACGATATTGATAAGAATCAATTGGCCGGCTACGCCACGAAAGGGTATGTTGAAAAATGAATTGGACATAAGGTTAACTGAACTGTTTTTGGAGGTCTTCCAAGTCAAATTGTATAAAACATTTTCGGCCCGAAGGGCTGTTGTAAGGCACCGAACAAGCAAAAAGCCGATCCACCAAATCCTGCATTTCCTGCGGCGTGAGCGATTGCCCCCGGCGGAGGGCGGCATTTCGTGCCATCGAACGGGCGAGGTTATCCCAGGTGCCGAGTTGAAGTTCCAGATTGTCTTTGTATTGCGTCAACACTTTTTCGAGGAGCATTTCCTCCGCGTGTCCGCCGCGAAGTTCGGCAGGTGAACCGTGAATAGCGAAGGTATTGCCGCCAAATTCCGCAATCTCGAAGCCCAGGCAATTCACCTCCTCAAGAATGTCGCGGAGCAGGGCCGCATCGGCAGCGGAGAGTTCTATCGTTTTTGGGAAAAGGGCTTTTTGCGTTGCAATGGGCTGGTTTTCAAGGGCTGCGAGGTAACGTTCATAAAGTACCCGCTCACTTGCCGCCTGTTGGTCAATAAGCAAAAAGCCCGATTTTAGGTGACTCACTATATACTGACCATGAATCTGATACGGTTCGCGCTGGCCTTTGGAAAAGCTCTCCGAATCGTCGTCCATTTCCAGTATTTCGATTTTACCCGCCATAGCCGCAGGCGACGGCGGGTTGCCCAATTCTCCAGAAACCTGCGCCCCGCCCAATTCCCCAGCCGTTTTGTCCCCAAAAAGTTGCAGCCCCTCGTACAGTTTTTGCCAGTGTTCGAGGTTGCTGGCGTGGCGGGCGGCATCCTCGCCCGGCTCTGGTCGCGGGGGACGGTAGCTGCCGACCGAATTGGCTTCGCGCTCAGGTCGCAGCACAGGGGAAGGTGTCAAACGTTGCTGAAAAGCAGGCTCTTGTTCAAAATCCAGCGTTGGGGTCACATTGTGACTACCTAGGGCGTGGCGCACGGCCACTTTCAGGAAATTATACACCAGGCGCTCATCGTCAAACTTGATCTCTTGTTTCGTGGGGTGTACGTTGATGTCAACGCTCGCCGGGTCAATGTCGAGGAACAACACATAGAGCGGGTAGGTGTCGGCGGGTAGCAGGTCTTCGTACGCGCCCATCACCGCGTGGTGTAGGTAGTTGCTGCGGATGAAGCGTTTATTTACAAAAAACAATTGTTCGCCCCGCGCTTTTTTAAAATAGTCGGGCTTGCCCACAAAACCGGTGATGTGCAGGATGTCCGTTTCCTGATCGGCTGGCACGAGTTTTTTGTTGACGGCTTCGCCGAAAATCTTGACCACCCGCTGGCGCAGATTGCCGACAGGAAGATGGAAAATCTCCGAATCGTTGTGGTGCAGGGAAAAGAAAACATCGGGATTCGCCATCGCCACGCGCTGGAATTCGTCCATGATGTGGCGGGTCTCCACTGGGTCGGCTTTGAGGAAATTGCGCCGGGCTGGCACGGTGTAAAACAGATTTTTAACGGAGATGCTTGTGCCTTGGGGTGCCTGGCAAGCCTCCTGAATTTTCACGGTGGTATCCTCCACCACAATACGGGTGCCGAGTTCGTCGGTGGCACGGCGGGTGCGCATTTCCACTTGGGCCACGGCGGCGATGGAAGCCAGCGCTTCGCCGCGGAAGCCCATGGTATTCAGGGCGAACAGGTCTTTTGCCTCGCGAATTTTGGAAGTTGCATGCCGTTCAAAACTCATCCGCGCATCGGTTTCGGACATCCCGCAACCGTTGTCAATGACCTGAATGAGGGTTTTGCCCGCATCGCGGACAATGAGTTGGATTTTGGTCGCGCCCGCGTCCACGGCATTTTCGAGCAACTCTTTGGCCACCGAAGCGGGGCGCTGCACCACCTCTCCTGCGGCGATTTGGTTCGCTACACTGTCGGGCAATAATTGGATGACGTCGGACATAGGGGGGCAAAGGTAGTTAGAAGAGGCTGTCTTACAGGTCTGTTTTTTTGACAGGATTAACAGGATTTACAGGATATTTTCTCCTAAAAAGGGCGATAATCCTGTAAATCCTGTCAAAAAAACAAACATTTGATTCACCCTCTACTGTGCCTGTTCGTCAACGTCTCTTATTTGGCTTTTTTCGAAAACACAAATAGCGAGTTTGGCAAAGGCCGGGATTTTACGGGCGAGGGAAGATTTAACGGAATTGCCATTTTCGGCCCCCATGAACTGCGCAATGTCGTCATGTGACCAGCCAAGTGCATTTTTCATAGATTTAAAGCGTGCTTTCCACTCCATTTCGGCACGCGCTTCCATTCTTTTAGTAATAAAATCGGTTACTATTTAGCACCGGTCCACAGGGCAAACGCACCAAGAATAGTTGGCTTAAAGTCTTTATTTAAATCAGAAATCCCAAGCGAGCGTGTCGTTCCGAGCGTAGCGAGGAATCTGAGAGAGCCGTCTCCGGCTTTTTAAGATTAATCTGAGCGCGTAGCCTTCATCCCGAACACTCGGGACTCGCTACGCTCGGAATGACACGCTCGCTTGGGATTGTTCTGTTTTTAAAAATTTTGGTTTTTAAAACAACTTTTATGCGTTTGCCCTGTGGACGGGTGCTAAATGGTTACGAATAATTTATTGATCCAAGATTCGAGATAAGACCTATCAAGTTCTAGCGACGAGATGACACCTGAGAGGCACGAGCAGGTGTGTCACCACTATACTCAAATCCGCGTTACCGTACCACACTCACCCTTGCTCCATCCACCAAATTCAACTGCCCCGTCAGCACCACCTGGTCGCCTTGCACAATACCCGAAGTCACTTCCACTTTGTCACCATAAATCCCGCCCAGCGTGATGGCCCGCAGCACGGCGATGGAATCGCCCTGCACCACATAGATTTTTGGCTCTTGCAGGCTTCCGGCAATGACCTTGCGCGGCAGGGTGAGGCCAGAACGGTGGGCATCGAAGGTGAATTTTGCTTTGGCGTGCATTCCTCCGCGGAGCGGGTTTCCTTTGGGGTTAATTACCTCAATTTCAACGTCGTAGTTAAAAGCGTTATCGGCGCGAAGGCCGATATTGGTCACTTTCCCTGCGATGTTCAAGTCGGGGAAAACGTCAGCACGGACGCGCACGCCCTGGCCTTTTTTCACGTTCAGCACGTCGCGCTCGGTCACTTTCACCATGAGGAAAAGTTTTTCGAGATTGGTCATTTGGGCCACCTGGATACCGGGACCAATGACGCTTCCACGCTCGATAAAGCGCATGCCCAGGGTGCCGGTCATGGGCGCTTTGATGCTCGTGTTGGCGATCTGTTTTTTCAGGCCCTTCTCCTTGGCTTCGGCGGTGAGAATGCCGAGGTCAATGTCTTCGATCTTGTTTTTGGGCGCGGCTTCCCCTTCGATGAGGTTGGTGAGGCGTTCTTTGTCCTTGCGGAGCTTGGCGAGGTTGGCTTGTGTGGCTTCGAGTTCGATGCGCAGGAGTTCGTCGTCTATTTTGGCAATGATCTCGCCTTCATTCAGCCATTCGCCTTTGCTTTTGTAGGTTTCCAGCACACGGCCAGCGGTTTCGGATATGACAAACATTTCCTTGAAGGGCAAGAAAATGCCATCGGCCTCGAGGTGATTGGCGAGGGTTTCCAATTGGGGCATAACGACTTCGACCGGGACAAATGCCCGCACCAATTTGGAGAGTTCGGCCTCTTGCGCGAGTTGTTTTTTATTGGAAAAAAGTTTCCAGACGGCAAAAGCCACCGCGAGGAGAAGGAGAATCCAGAGTAGGGAGCGATTTTTCAAAACGGAGAAGATAAATGTGGTCCCCGCCTACGCTTATACTCGCCGTAGCCTTTGGCGGCGGCGAGATGCTTCGGCAGGTAAAAATGTGGACAAAGTAACAAATGTGGGGCGAGGGCAAAGATAGTAAAAGCCCCAACCCCAAAAATCCCCCTTTACAGGCCAGTTCATTGCGTAGTTTTGTCGGCGATTTTCTCATTGATCTCCTTGACCACATTTATACACATTGTCCACATTAATAAAAGCATCTCGCGTCGCCCATCTCACCGATGCCCGCTATTTTGCGGCCAAGGAGGTTGATTATCTGGGTTTCAACCTCGAAGAAGGCACGGAGGGCTACCTCGACCCGATGTATATGAAAGCCATCCGCGAGTGGGTGGAAGGCCCGAAAATTGTGGGCGAATTCAGTCGCACACCCATTCAGGTGGTCCGGGAAGCAGCGTCGTTTTATGGCTTGGATATGGTACAGGTTTCGGCACAAAATCATGGGGAATATTTGGCTGAACTGGAGGGGCTGGAAGTTGTTTTAGAAATAGAAATTGGGGAGCGGGGGCTTCCGTTTTCGATAAGCGAATTGCAGGCGTTTGCAGCCTACACAGATATTTTCTTGTTCAATTTTTCTCAAATAACAGTTTCAAAATCAATCTTTTACGCAGAGAATGGTTTCTGGCGGGAGGTTTTTGGTTTGCGGCCATCCTTGCTTCAAGCGGACATTCCAGCGGGAGATTGGCCTGAAATTTTGGAGACGCTTGGACTCGCGGGACTAAGCATCGTGGGCGGAGAAGAGGAACGGGTGGGCGTGAAATCTTATGATCAGATAGAGGAGGTTTTTGAATCTTTGGGCAGAGGGTAGAGAAAAACTATAATGCGGATGTTTTAACCACATAGTTCACATAGCACACATAGTTTTGACAATCAGCAAATCATTAACTATGTGTGCTATGTGAACTATGTGGTTAAATATCCCCTATTAGTACCAAATTTGTAAAAAGCAAACAGTCAACATGCTCAACATCATCACCTACAACGTCAACGGCATCCGCTCTGCCATTTCCAAAGGTTTTTGGGAATGGCTGGAGAAAGAGAATCCCGACATCATTTGTCTCCAGGAAATCAAAGCCCTCCAAAGCGATGTCCCGTTGCTCGAACTGGAAGCCCTGGGCTACCAGCACCACTGGTTTTCTGCCGAAAAAAAAGGCTACAGTGGTGTGGCAACGTTTTCTAAAATAGCCCCAACCCTCGTGGCGCAGGGCTGTGGAATGCCGGGCTACGACGGTGAAGGCCGCATCCTGCGCACTGATTTTGGCGATTGGACACTGCTGAATTGTTACTTCCCTTCCGGCACTACGGGCGATGTACGGCAGGATTTCAAGATGAAATTTCTGGAATATTTCTCCGGTTGGATTGAAGCCTTAAAAAAGGAACGTCCGAAACTCATCATCGTGGGCGATTACAATATTGCCCATCAGGAAATTGACATTCACGACCCAAAAGGAAACAAGAACAGCTCGGGCTTTCTGCCGGAAGAACGGGCCTGGCTGACGAATTGGCTGGCGAGTGGCTTTACAGATGCTTTCCGCTTCAAAAACCCGGACATGAAAGAATATAGCTGGTGGAGTTTCCGGGCTGGGTCGCGCGGCAACAATAAGGGCTGGCGCATTGATTATCAGGCAGTAACAGACAACTTAAAAGACAAAATCACTTACGCCCGACAACTCAATGACGTAGTGCATTCAGATCATTGTCCTGTGAAAATTTTGATTGATTTGTGATTTGAAAAAGGTGAAACTATTCATTCTTGAAACCTTGCCGCAATAAATTGGTTTGGGTTTTCGGAAAAGTGCCGAACGGTTTAAAAGAGAATATAATTGTTAGCAAAGGGAACACGGATGACACGGATGGGACACGGATTTGGCATTTTTTATCCTTAGAATCTGTGTCTAATCCGTGTCATCCGTGTTCCCTTTGTAAACTCAATCTACCAACACAATCGTCTTTAAATAATTTCCTGCGGTTTTTGCATTTCCCATGGCCGATACTCAAAAATTCAACTTCTCCCTATTCCGCCAGGTGATGCGCATGGTAAAACCCTACAAACGGGTTTTTTGGCTAACGGTTGGCCTTACGCTGGTACTATCTCCGCTCGCGGTGCTGCGCCCCAAACTCATTGAGAACATGGTGGACGACTACATCCTCCCCGGTGATGTAAGCGGCCTGACCATGATGGCCTGCGTTATTTTGGGAGCGCTGATTCTGGAAGTGATCCTGCGGTATTTTTTCCTGTATCACGCCGATTGGCTGGGTCAAGCCACCATCCGTGACTTGCGCGTGAAGGTGTTTAACCACATTACCTCGCTGAATCTCAGGTACTTCGACAAAACCCCCATCGGTCAGAGCAGCACGCGCACCATCAACGACATTGAAGCCATCAACACGATTTTCAGCGAAGGGAGCGTGACCATTTTGGCTGATTTGGTGACGATTTTTGCGGTTCTGGTGGTCATGTTTTTCACTTCCTGGAAACTGACGCTGGTGGTGCTTTCCGTCTTTCCGCTCCTGATTTGGGGTAGTTACCAGTTCAAAGAAAGTGTTCGAAAAAGCTACGAGAACGTGCGCAACCACATCGCCACCATGAACTCGTTTTTACAGGAACGAATCAGCGGGATGCGTATCGTGCAGATTTTCAACGCCGAAACGCGCGAAGCCGATAAATTCCGCCAGATAAACCGCGATTATACTGCTGCCAACCTAAAAGCAATCTTTGCCTATGCCATCTTTTTCCCCGTGGTGGATATTATCTCGGCGCTCTCGCTGGGATTGATGGTTTGGTACGGTGCGGGCGAGGTGCTCAGTGAGGAGATTACTATCGGAGTGCTGATTGCTTTTCCGCTGTATATCTCCATGCTCTACCGCCCGATTCGGATGCTGGCCGACAAATTCAACACGCTTCAGATGGGTCTCATCGCGGCAGAACGGGTGTTTAAATTATTGGAAAACAACGACACGGTTCAAAACACTGGAACGCTCGCACCCGAAAGACTGCGCGGTGAGGTAGCTTTCGACAAGGTCTGGTTTTCTTACTCCGACAATCTCGAAACCGATGCGGTATTGAAAAACGTGTCGTTCAATATCAACCCCGGCGAAACGCTCGCCATCGTGGGCAGCACTGGTAGCGGTAAGACGACCATCATTAGTCTGCTCAATCGTTTTTACGAAATCCAGCAGGGACATATCCGGGTGGATGGGCGCGACATACACGACTATGATGTGTTTGCGCTGCGCCGCCATATCGCAGTGGTGCTGCAGGATGTTTTCCTTTTTTCTGGTACCGTGTTGGAAAATATCACCCTGCGCGACCCAAATATCTCGGAAGCCAAAGTCATTGAAGCGGCCAAAATGATTGGGGCGCACAAATTCATCAAAAAACTTCCTGGCGGATACGATTATCAGGTCATGGAACGTGGTGCCACGCTTTCGATGGGGCAGCGGCAATTGATTTCGTTCGTTCGGGCGCTCGTTTTCAACCCTGAAATCCTGATTTTGGATGAGGCTACGTCTTCTATTGACCCGGAATCAGAGTCCATCATACAGCACGCCATCGAAAAACTCATCGCCCGCCGAACGAGCATTATCATTGCACACCGACTCAGCACTATCCGTAAAGCCACCAATATATTGGTGCTGGACAAGGGGCAGGTACAGGAATTTGGGCCGCATGAGGCACTAGTGGAAATTGAGGATGGCAAGTACCGGGAGTTGTATGAAAAGCAGTTTTTGGCGGCGGTGGCGGCGTAATTGTTATTTCACGCAACGCCGTTGCGCCGTTGCGTGAAATACCATTCATTCCTTCAAAGCAAAATAAAGCATTCAGCAATGAGGCATCTCCTTTGGTACATAGCCTTCATAATCCTCCTTTTTGTGGGCGACCGGGTTGCAGGGTTGCTCTTGCGAATACAAGCCAGCAAGAGTCAATTTCGGTATTCACAACTCTATGGCAGGTTAGGAGAGGCTGATATTTTGCTGATGGGGAATTCGCGCGGATTGACGTTTTATCAGCCCTATATCGAAGAAATAACGGGGTTAACGACCTGCAATCTCAGTTACAATGGCCTTCCGATAGATGCCGCCAAATGTCTCGTGCTCGACTATCATGATTTGAAGCATTTCGATGGCACGAAGAAACCCGAAACCTGGCTGCTCGACATCACGATGTGCGACCGGGAGAACGACGAATTGCTGGCTGGTTTTCTTATGTATTCGCATCGGTCAAAGCACCTTGACACGCTGATTCACAATAAGTTGCCCAAAGTTTGGTGGGGAGGACAAGTGTCGTGGTTGTTCCGGTACAACAACGAGATTTTCCAACGAGCACTGTTTTACCAAAACACATCCGACAAGGATTGGTTACTTGACCGCGAGATTCCTAAATCCTTGTCCGACGAGGTTTCCAAACATGCTTACGATTTGGAAATCCACCCGTATTTGATTCAGCATTTGAAAGAAATCGTAGCATTGGCTCAACAATCGAATATTAGGATGGAATTGGTCATCAGCCCGTATTTTCCGGGATTTCAGATTAAAAACCTGGATGCGCTCAAAGCGGAAGTTGAAAAAGCAACAGGGCTAAGGGTACACGATTACCGCGATGCACTGAGCGATCCCGCAGATTTTGGAGATTTTATGCACCCGAACAAAAAAGGGAGTATGAAGTACTTGGACTTGTTGAAAAGGGATGGGGTGCTTTGAAAAAAGAACATTTTTTGGACAAAATATACTTAAAGCCCCGTTTATTTGCAGCGAAAGATGTGCCTTAATACTCCCTTTCTACGATTTTAATGCAGCCAACTAAACATATTGAAAGGCTTCCAAACCCTCCGTTACAAGAGGTTATTTTTGAGATTCATTGGATGCTCGAAACTAGCGCAGACATACCTCGTGATCATGATGGTGGTTTTGAGATGGCACAAGGTATTTTACGAAATAATCTCAGAGAGAGATATTCACATTATGAGCGCATGAAAGTTCCTTATATGCCAGGTTCATTATCAAACAGAACTATAATTCACCGTTTTTGGAAAGAAAAGGGGCACTTTCCCCTTATTCAATTTGGCCCAGGCGTTTTATCCGTAAATGAAACTGATAAAAATTATGTCTGGGAGTCAGGTTTTTTCCCTGAAATAAAATTTGCATTGGATCAACTCTGCAGAAGCTACGAAAACGAAATTGTCTTTACTAAAGTTGAATTACGCTATATTGATGCTGTCGATTTGAGCATAGAAAATAAAACAAATATTTTAGAGTTCATTAAGTCAAATTTGCAAACAGATTTTAGGAAGCATTTTGAAGTTCCAGGAGTTCTTTCTGACTTAAATTTCGATGAAACATACCAACTTGAAGATGATTCGCTATTGAACCTAGTAATTGCATCAGGCGTAAGGACTCAAGACCAGCAACCCGCAGTTATTTGGCAAAATGCAATCATAAAAACTGGCGAGTTTGACAAATTAAATATTATTAGTTGGTTAGATCGCGCTCATTCAGTTGCCTCAGAACTATTTAAAAAGATGGTTAGCCCTGAATTTTTCAAATCTTTTGCCTATGCCGGACACTAAATATCAACAAAAAAGACCATTGCCTGTATTCGCCTATAACACGTCCTTCTCTCAAGAGCGACCTGGAATGGGTCATAGAACTCGAACAAGTGTCACCACTGGAAGCATAGGTGAGTTTGAATTAAGTGAAAATGCAGAAGCAATGCTTCGCCGTTTGGATAAATTCAGGAGGATACCGGACGACTGGGATAGTTGTGGTGCTATGGCTCCTTCTGAAGACGCAATTCAAGCAGGTAAGCGGTTTGTTAGGGCATTAGACCGTCTAAGGCAGCACATTGACTTCACTGCTCCCGGCCCCAATGGGGAAGTTTCGGTTGAATTAAAATTCGGCACGAAATACATGGAATTTGTTTTTTATCCCGCAGGTAAATGGAAATATACAGCCTTCGAAGATAAAGTACTGGCGAGGCAGGGAAATTATGATAACACAGATTTGCCATCGCTTCTTCGTTGGCTTAACCACTGAATTGTCCTAAAAGATATATGGAAAAAGGAGACCGGATTCCAGATGAAAGGTGGCTTTGGCGAAGAGTATTCCTAAACCAAATCAAACCTGATGGCTCTGTTTCTCCTCGCGCTTTCTCGCCTCGCCCCAAAGATGAGGGGTTTCTTTCAGTTGATGTTGAACAGATTACCACATTTGAGCGCAGTATCTTGGATGATTCTAAGTTCTCGATCTTTCGATTTCATGCGGCTATTCCACACGCTTTCCCTGATGTGAATTGTATTTATGACCCAATAGAGGGCAATGAGGCGCATTCACTTGTAGGCAGAATTGATCCAGAAGACGAAGCGGTGGCAGCTTCGATTGCGCTCCATGCGGAGCGGATTTTTATCCGCTGATAACCCACTTTTCCTTTGCGTGACTTAACTATCGTTCGGCAGTCTCCACTGCTTAAATCAACACATTCATTTACCATGAAAAAAATTGCAATGTTTGCCTTTTTCGCCTCATTACTCGCCTTTTCTTCCTGTGATATCCTGCAAGAAGTAGCCAACAAAGCCCTTTCCGAGCCAAGTCTCGCTGAGATTGGTCAAGGCCTCAAGGAAGCCCTCAAAAACGGTATCAGCAAGGGTGCTGATGCGCTTTCGCAGCGTGATGGTTATTTCAAAAGCGCTTATAAAATCCTCCTTCCAGCCGATGTTCGCAAGGTGACAGACAAGCTCAAGAATGTGCCCGGATTCAGTAACCTGGAAAACGAGCTGTTGGAAAAAATGAACCGTGGCGCCGAGGATGCAGCCAAAGAAGCCAAACCCATTTTCGTGGCCGCCATTACCGGACTTACCTTCAGCGATGCAACCAACATCCTGCTGGGCAGCGACAATGCCGCTACGCAATACCTCAACCGCACCACCAGTCAGCCGCTGTACGATAAGTTTAATCCGAAAATCGTAGCCTCCCTGAACAAAATTGGCGCAAATGACCTCTGGAAAAAAGCCGCCGATGTCTACAACAAAATCCCGCTCGTCACCAAAGTCAACAATGACCTTGACGACTACGTGACTAAAGAAGCCCTAAAAGGCCTTTTTGCCAAAATCGAACAGGAGGAGAAGAACATCCGTCGCAATAAAGGCGCACGGACTTCTGAACTGCTGAAAAAAGTGTTCGCGAAGCAAGACACCAACCGAAA
>CAZPTQ010000118.1:0-2265 GCA_964589365.1 uncultured Saprospiraceae bacterium | reverse complement strand
GCAAAATGTAAAATCAAGAAACGGTTGATCTCGAAAAAGGAAGATTTTGGTCCACTTCAGATCATGTTGAGTGATTTTACATTTTGCGGTTCTCCTGTTTTACATTTTGCGGTTTATCTATAATATTTCTTCAACACCATCTCCCCCATTTTCCCTTGCGGCGTATAGTCGCGTTCCGGGTATCCTTCATGGCCGCGCATGTTGGGAAACCATTTCCAAAGAAAGCCGCCAGCCCACCAATCTTCGGGCTGGAAAGTGGCAAAAAGTGCTTCGAGGCAGTTGGCTTGGGCTTGTTCGTTGATGTTCCGCCCTTCGATGCCGCGTTCCAGTTCCCAATTTCGCCAGCCGCAGCCATCCACACTCAGGTAGCCGAATTCGGTGAACAAAACAGGCTTCCTTTTTTCCTTGCTGAAATTTTTCAAACGCTGTTGGATGGGTTTCCACGCGTCCATTAACTGAGTCACTTCGGGCGTGGCGGCCTCTACCAGCGGGAAATAACCGCCAAGACCAATGTAATCCAGTTCGCTCCAAAAAGGCACGCGCTCCCAGTCATCCCAATTGGAAGAGTAGGTCAGTTTGCCCCGATAAACCGACTTGATTTTTTTTATCAATCCCGTCCAATACTGCGGTCGTTTCTGAACCGCGTTGTTGAATTCCGTGCCGATGCAGAACAGTTCTGCACCTGAACTGTCGGCCAAGCCCGCAAAGCGCAAGATGTATCGCTCGTAGGCTGCTTCCCATTTCTGCCAGTCCTCGTCGGTCTTGAAATCAAGTGCGCCCGTCCAGCCCCGTGGCACATAGACTTGAGGTTTGAGCATTACTTTGATCCCGTGTTCGTGGGCCGCGCGGATGGTTTCGCGTACCCCTTCAGGACGCTCGCCCCACCATTGTCCGCCATGCTCGCTGAAGCGCACGTCTGGCACATCCATTCGTGTGAATGCATAAGGAACCACTGAAATCCACGACGCTCCGACTTCCTTGACATGCGGCATGGGGTTTTCAGGGAATGGCTCTGGCGGTGCGACGAAGGTTAGTCCGTGCATTTTTTCATTGGGCGGAAATTCTCCCGAGAAAGGATAAGCAGGCGATGGCAGTACCTGTGCTTCGATTTTGTGCGAAGTATCCTGCTGGCAGTGTAGGCCGCAAAAGCCCAGTGTTAAAAAGGGCAAAAATACAGAGAGATGTTTCATAGACTAGCGCAAATCATATCTCACAAAACTACGAGGTATATATGCCAAAGACTGAAGCAGGCCGCTTAAAATCGCACCAGTTCCGCAAACTGTCCAACGCGATTTTCGATCATGGCTGGGCTTAGCCCTTTCAAGCGCTCAATGCTGAATTTTTCAACGCAAAAGGAAGCCATCGCTGAGCCATATATCACGGCGCGTTTCATGTTGTCAAAAGAAGTGTCGCCGGTCTTGGCAATATAGCCCATGAACCCTCCGGCAAAGGTGTCGCCCGCGCCGGTGGGGTCTACCAATTCGGCTAGCGGGAGCGCGGGTGCGAAGAAGATTTTGCCCTGATGAAACAAGAGTGCACCATGCTCCCCCTTTTTGATAATCAAATACTTAGGGCCCATTTCGTGGATTACCCTGGAGGCTTTCAGCAACGAATGCTCCCCAGAAAGTTGGCGCGCTTCTTCATCGTTGATGGTCAGCACATCCACTTTTTCAATTACTTTCAAAAGGTCGGCGAGTGCAATGTCCATCCAGAAATTCATGGTATCCAGTGCCACGAGTTTGGGGCGATGAGAGAGTTGTTCCAGCACCCGCATCTGCACTTGCGGGGTGAGGTTGCCAAGCATCAGATAATCGCTCTGACGGTAACTTTCCGGCAGAATCGGATCGAAGTTCGCCAACACGTTCAGTTGCGTGTCGAGTGTATCGCGGCTGTTGAAATTGCTGTGGTACCGACCAGCCCAAAAAAAGGATTTCTCGCCTTTTTTGATTTGCAGACCTTCGAGGTCAACCCCTCGACTGCGGAGATAATCAAGCGTTTCTTCAGGAAAATCGTCGCCGATTACAGAGACAACGCGCACGGGACTGGTGAAATAGGATGCCGCCAGGGAAATGTATGTGCAGGCGCCGCCCACTACTTTTTCTGCCCGGCCTGTGGGGGTTTCGATGTCGTCGAATGCTACGGTGCCAACGGTAAGGAGACTCATTTTAGGATGTTTTTTGAAAAACGCCGCTTGATAAAGGGGGAACACGGATGACACGGATTAGACACGGATTTGCACGGATTTCTGGAAGATTGCACAAAAAA
>CAZPTQ010000117.1:0-16950 GCA_964589365.1 uncultured Saprospiraceae bacterium | reverse complement strand
TAAATCCAAAATCGTAAATCCAAAATCGTAAATCGTAAATCCAAAATCGTAAATCGTCAAAGGTCATACTGTTTAATCTTCCTATACAGCGTTCGCTCGGAGATGCGAAGTTCATCGGCTGCTTCTTTGCGACGGCCCTTGTATTTTGTAAGCGTCTTCTTGATGGCTTCTTTTTCGATCTCATCCATCGTGAGCGGTACGTCTTCTTCTTCGCTGTCGTCGAAGTTGGCAGAAGTGTTGCCTGGATCAATGATAATCGGTTTTACCCGTTCATTTTCAAAGGGGTGAAAGCGGGTGGAGGTATCGTTGGAATAGCTGTTTTCTTCAAAAATCGACTCCGTGTTTTGGGGATAATTCGAGGGCAATTGCCTCAAATTGCCCAATTCCGGCATCCGCAGATTGTTGCTTTCCACGAGTTTGAAAAACATGGACTTGAGTTCGTTCAGGTCGTTCTTCATGTCGAACAAGACCTTGTACAGCAGTTCCCGCTCCTGGAACTCGCCGCCATTTTTTCCTGCAAAACCATTTTTGCTCGAGGGCACTGGCAGATGGCGGCTGAAAAGTTGGGGCATGGTGCGCTGCAAGGCTTCAGCGGTGATGGCCCGCTCTTCAGAGAGGACCGAAAGTTGTTCCGCCACGTTTTTGAGTTCGCGAATATTGCCGGGCCAACGGTAGTTTTCGAGCACGAGCTCGGCCCGCTCGTCGAGGCGAACGGGCTGCATCCGATATTTCTCTGCAAAATCGCCCGCAAAACGACGGAAAAGCAAGGTGACATCTTCAGGGCGTTCGTTTAGCGAGGGCACTCGGATCGGCACCGTATTAAGCCGGTAAAAAAGGTCTTCGCGGAACTTGCCCTTGCGCACGGCTTCTTCCAGATTGACATTTGTGGCAGCAATCACACGCACATCGGTCTTCATGGACTTGCTTGCACCCACGCGGATAAACTCGCCCGATTCAAGCACGCGCAGCAGGTAGGCCTGTGTGTCGTTGGGCATTTCAGCGATCTCGTCCAGGAAAATCGTACCGCCGTTCACCGTCTCGAAATATCCCTTGCGCTCGCCCACCGCGCCCGTGAATGAGCCTTTTTCATGGCCAAACAGTTCGGAATTGATGGTGCCTTCGGGTATTGCGCCGCAGTTGACAGCGATAAAATCGTTGTGCTTTCGCGCCGACAGCGCGTGGATGATCTTCGAAAAAACTTCCTTGCCCACGCCGCTCTCGCCCGTGATGAGCACAGAAAGGTCGGTAGGCGCCACACGGGTAGCGGTTTCAAGTGCCGCATCCAGCGCAGGCGAGGAGCCTACGATGCCGAAACGGGCTTTTATGGATTGGAGGTGATGGTTAGCCATTTATGCGGTTTAGAATTTAAGCTACTTCGGCACATTGACTTTGAACCTGGCGATTTTTTTCTTCGGGATACCTGTAGCTTCTGAAATTTTACCTGCTTGTGGATTTGTTCTAGTTTCATTTAAAAGGCCCATTTTTCTCAAACCCGTTACTTCACGGTCGTAAGTATCCCTATCAGAAGTATTCATCGCCCTGGATATGTCTTCAGGAGCAATTTCAGCCCCATCAATACCTAAGAGTACAATTTTCTGTTGATTCTCCGTTAAATTAAAGTATCTAAATTTTCTTAAAAAAACATCTTTCCGGGGCGTAAAAATTGAAATATTGAAAAATGATACTGTAAACCAATTTGTATTTGAATAAAGAGAAGGTCTTAGTCGGTCAATACTCTCCATCAACTTAAATATCCGTTTCATACCCTCCCCTATCTCTCGCATAAAAGCCGTCACCTTCAATATGTACGTTATTTTCACATTTCTTGATTCATGACGATTTTCAAGAGCATATAAATCATCAACTGTCAAAGTGGATAGGAGCGCACCTGGGCTTTTAATTTCCAATCGATTATCATAAATCAGTACTTCAATTCCATTATGACTACTATAATCACGATGCGCTATCGCATTAAGAAGCGCTTCTCTACATGCCTCTTCTGGGTAAATATACCTTTGTTGAAACTGAGCATCAGGCCCAAATTCAGTTTTATAGGCCAAATATGGCCTTAGCCATTCCCAACTCTTTACAATCAGCTCATATATATTTCCCTGAACAAACTCATCGCTAACAACATTATATTGATCACCGGAAAGTAATGTTGTCCCTGATACTTTCAAATATCTTACTTGGCAACGTGGATGCCATTTTTGTATATCTTTAGCAAAAAGTAAAAGAGATGCCATTCGTAATTTAAGACCCCCAACTGAATATTCAGCAAGCCCAACTTGTTGTAAAAACTTTTCTGGCGTTAAACCTTTAATATACCTGTCTGCAAGACTTTGAATCTGCAATAAATCCAAGTCCGCCATTGTCGCCCCATCCACAAATTGACGATCATATTCTCTTGATCTAATTTCTTGCCGCTCAAACTGCAATAGGGTTGAACTGCCAGGAACAGTCCTTTTATCTTTTCGAATCATAACCCTCCCATCAGGAAGTTGATAAACTTCAGTAGAGCCTTTATCTACTTGAAAAAACAGTACAGTTTTATTATCAATCTCAACCTTAAGTTTGTAAATTATAGGCAAATGTTGGCCACGAAAAACATGCGTACTTATAGCATTTAGCGTAGAATTTAACTCCTCCTCTCCATGAGGCACTCCAGTTATTGTACCGTCATCTTCAACTCCAATAACCACCTCTCCACCATCAGAATTTGCAAAAGCGACTAATGCTTCTGCGATGTATTGGCACAAATGTTTAACAACAGAAATAGGTTTTTTACTGCCTGGTTTGCCTTCCCAAGCTGATTTGAATTCTCTAAAATCGCTTTCTCCAACCAAAATCGAATTTTTGATTCGCTCTTGAAGAACAAGTATGTCATTCATCTTTTTATTGATTTTAAAAAGCTCTAAACCAGCTCCCCCAACAACGTCGCGCTCGTCACCTCCTTAATCTTCACCATCACATAATCCCCTGGCTTCAAACCCTCTTTTTTGGGAAAGACACACATACTGTTTTGTGAATTCCGGCCACAAAATTCCTGGTCAGATTTGCTCGAATCCCGCTCAATCAAAACCCGAAACGTCTTCCCAATTTCGCCCTGATTGTATCGGAAACCCACCGCCCGTTGCAGCGCGATAACCTCTTGGAGACGGCGTTTTTTCACGTCTTCCGGGACGTCATCGGCGTATTTTCGGGCCGCCAGCGTTCCTGGTCGCTCAGAGTAGGAAAACATGTACGACATGGAGTAGCCCGCCCATTCGACCATCGAAAGCGTATCCTGATGCTCTTCTTCCGTTTCCGAACAGAAACCCGTGATGATATCGCTCGAAATCGCGGCGTCTGGCATGATGCGTCGGATACTTTCTACGCGCTCCATGTACCAGGCGCGATCATACGTGCGGTTCATCATTTCCAGCACGCGCGAATTGCCGGATTGAACGGGCAAATGGATGTATTTGCAGATATTGTCGTGGGTCGCCATGGTGTGCAACACCTTGTCTGTCATGTCTTTCGGGTGGCTGGTGCTGAACCGAACCCGAAGGTCAGGATGAATGGCTGCGGTCATGGCCAGCAGGTCGGCAAAGTCGGCACGCTCATTTGTCTCTGGATTTTCCCACTTGTAAGAATCCACGTTTTGGCCCAGTAGTGTTACTTCGCGGTAGCCTTTTTCAAACAAGTCCTGTGCTTCTGCAACAATGCTGAACGGTTCGCGAGAACGTTCGCGGCCTCGAGTAAAGGGCACCACACAGAACGAGCACATGTTGTCGCAGCCGCGCATGATGGAGATGAAAGCCGTAACACCATTTGAATCAAGGCGCACCGGGCTGATATCGGCGTAAGTTTCTTCACGACTGAGGAGCACGTTCACCATCCGTCCGCCCTCTTCTGCGCCGCCGATAAGATTGGGCAGGTCACGGTAAGCGTCGGGGCCGACTACGAGGTCAACAAGTTTTTCCTCTTCGAGCCATTGTTTCTTGAGACGCTCGGCCATGCATCCGAGTACGCCGACTTTTATTCCGGGACGGGCACGTTTCATTAAAGCAAACACTTTCAGGCGCTTGCGCACGGTTTCCTCTGCTTTTTCGCGGATGGAGCAGGTATTTACGAGGATCAGGTCGCTCTCCTCCATGTTGCGCGTAGGGGCGTAACCGATGTCGCCGAGGATGCTGGCCACGATTTCCGAATCGGAGAAATTCATCTGGCAGCCATAGCTCTCGATGTAAAAATGCTTCAGCCCGGGCGTATTGCCCACCATACCGTGCTCTTTGAAAAACACGCTGCCTTGCAAGGCTTCATCTATTGTCTTAACCCCTTCAAGGGTCGGGTTTGAATCGTAAAGCATTTAAATCGCTGCGCTTTTTGCGCCCGCAAAAGTAAGGCTTCTTTTTGGGAAAAGTGCCAGAATGTCACCTGTGTTTTGCACAAAATGGCAGTCTAGCCCTTTAAATTTTTCAAAACCTTCTTCGCCCTGCTTTTGAAACCCGCCGAACCGTGCTGCAAATGTTCCTCCAAAAGCAGGCGCAATTCACTTGTCAATTCAGGTACACGTCGGCAAATTTTTTCCAAAACGGTCATTGACGCACATCGAATTGCAATGGGTTCTTTTGGGTCTGCGAGGTAGCCAAAACACAGGTCGGCCAATTCGTCGTCCAATTCGGCTGGGAAATCGAGGGGTTCGAAAACATTGAGTGTGTTGCGTTTTATCGCATCGTGCAGGTGTGGTTGGCGCAGGTGAGCCACCAATATGCGCAACCACGGTGCCATGATTTCGGGCGATTTTTCTCCCACATACCGTAATGCCCAAGAACTTCTTTGGGTAAAAATATATTGGTAGCCCCTTCCTTTTGGTAAGGGCTTGGAAGGCGGGTTATTCAAGAAGATTTCCATCAGGATTTCCAAACGCCCGGAATCGTGACCAACCCAACGGACGATGCGCATCGTTTGTGCCTTGCTGTGTTCGGCGAGGATTTGAGCTTCCAGCCATTCCCGGGTTTCAGCCTTCGTCATCACTGTCAATAGTAGGAGTGTCAGAGATATACGTCTCTTGCAGCATAGGAGAAGTCAGTTCAAAGTCAGGGTCCCAAGCCCACAAGCCCTGCTCATATTCGCGGGTCATGAGCGCAATATTATCCAGATGGTACTTGCGCTGCAATCGCGGAAAATGGTATCGTGACCACAATGAATCTTCATCAAAAGGCACCTCGGTTGCAATGCTTTCACGAAGCGCGAACAAATAAGCCTGCGCCTCGGTGCGGCGTTGCAACCAGTCGTTGATGTTCAATGAAGGATCTCCGTGTCCTGGCACCATTCGGGTAAACCAGTTTCGGTCATGAATGCGCGGGAGTTTCTCCAAAGTTTGTTCGTAGTCTACGCTGCTGTGGTAAATGAAGGGAAACTCGCAATTGCACAAATAATCACCTGCAATGCAAAGGCCAAGCTGCCACACGATGACCATCATGCTATCGGCAGTATGCCCCGGGGTGAGGTAAAACGACATTTTAGTATTGCCGTATCGGTATTGCACCCCATCTCTAAACACCAGAAAATCGCCTTTTGGGTACACGATGGGGTAGGGGCGCTGTATGTAATATTGTTCGTCGAACTCAAGACATTTCTCCACGCAAAGTTCGTGGTCAGGGTTTTCGGCCATTGCCTTAGACATGAAAACCTTGTCGGCTTTGAACGCTCCATAGCCAATGATGTGGTCGAAATCGGAATGTGTAAATAACAAGAAAACGTGCCGTTTGCCGCGAACACTTTCCACATATTGACGGATGGCCTCCACCTCATCGGGCAACCATGCCGGGTCGAATACGAGCACGACATCTTCCATACAAACCACTGTAGAATTGGTTTGGAAGAGTGCGCTTTGAAAAATCGTGACGTGGGGATCACGATAAATGATTTTGCTCATAGTTCAGGTCTTTTGAATTGGCCCAGCCTCCGGGTTCAGGGCAAATGTAAGCTGTACATAGGATTTGAGCGACAGTTGATACGGCATCAAAAAATATGAGCCACCCCAACGAAGTGGTGGCTCATATTTGAAAAAACTTGGAAAAATCTCTGCTATTGCACTGCCACGCTAAAGGTAGCCTGCTTCCCCTCTGCCTGTACGTTCAGTTGATACAAGCCTTTTGGCAAGTTCAGGTTTTCAAACGCAACCCGAGTGATGCCTTGTATGACCCTTGTTTCTTGCACCGAAACCTTTCGGCCAGCAGCGTCAAACAAGGCAAGCTGCACATTGCCCACGATACGGCTATCCAACTCAACGGTAAAGTCACCCTCAGTCGGGTTGGGCAAAATGTTGATCCCGATACGTTCAGCCAGTTCGTTCACTCCAGTTACCCCTACATTCAGGGTCTTCAGATGTGTACGACAAACATTTGTTGCCGAAAGCGTTACTACATAATTGCCAGAAGCGGCATAAGTGTGTACCGGGCTGGCCAGTGTACTCGTCATGCCATCGCCAAAATCCCATAGGTATGAGCTTGCATTCGTGCTCATATTGGAGAATGTTACTGTTAGTCCGTTTTGTATTGCTGTGAAGTTTGCGATGGAGAGCACACGTACCGTCACGATCTGAATCATAGTGTCAGCACCAGTGCTATTGTTTACGATCAAGCGCACGGTTTTGTTGCCTATTGTAGGGTAGGAGACATTGTGTGGCCCTATGCCAGTAGCCGAATTGGGGAGTGCGCCCGTGCCAAAACTCCATGTGTAGACCGCATCGTTCGTTGAAGGAGTAGCTTGGTAAGTCAAAATATCCAATCGACAGATAGAATCTGGTGCGATAAATTCTGCCAATGGTGGAAACGGTGTTTGAAACGCCGCTATGCCTATATGGTCGAGATAAAGGCTATTGCCATAGCCATTAATGGAGACAAAACGGATGATAATTTTTTGTCCAGCAAAAGGGCTGAGGTCCACCGACTCTGCCCGCCAGTCTGCTCCGCTTCCGGCATAATAATAAGCGGTTTGATTTGGCACTGTTGCCAGCGCTGGGTCACTTTTCTCCCAAACGGTTACGGGTGTTCCCCCTAATTCGCAATTGGCAAAAACTTCCACGCGCAAGCCATCTACATAAGTATTGTTGTATCGGGCATGTGCCACCGAAAATGTAAGTCCAGGGTTGTCCAAGCCAGCCAGATCAACCGGAATCATATAGAGGTAGTCCTCCTGTCCGATATCATTTGGGCCATACTCGTAGAAGTTGAGGTGGAAAGAACGTCCGATCAAGTCGTCAGGGCCTACAACAGGCAAGATCAAGTTGTCAGTTGTCTGCCATCCAATTAAACCGTCAGGGTTAACAGAATCCCACCCATCTGGGTAGCCGGGTGATGCTTCAAAATTTTCGATAAAAAATTGATTGATGGCCTGTGATATAACAGGAAAAGACAAGGCAAGCGTATCATTATATGTAGCCACATCACCAGGGAAAACGACCCAGGTTTTGAGGTCAATATTCCCGTTTGTGCCAAGTATCAGGGGCGTTTGGAAAGAAAAATCTATTGAGCCTCCTGAAGGAATGTCTGGCAAGGGTTCTGAAACTGCCGGATCATTGTTCACTTGGTAAAATGCGGTTGCTCCGGTGGAAATATTCAACCCTTCATTTCGTACCTGAATGGCAACAGCCAGTTCAGACTCGCCACAGGTGATGATGGCATTGCCGCCCGGCGAAAGCAGTTCTCGAACAGCGATATCGTAGGGTTGGGGACAATTGTACAGTTGGCCAGGCCAGTTTATCGCTATAGCGCGACGCCCAGCCAATCCATCAGGATGACTGGCACGCACAGAAACCCACTTTTCAGCACCGGCATTTTGGATGGGGAAAATGATGATATTGGTATCTGTGGTCCCTTTGATTTCCATGTACTTGTCTCCCAATAGATAGCCGTCGTAACTAAGCGTGTCAAGTATTTCTGTCCATGTCAGCGTCATGGAGTCCGGACAAACTTTTACCACCTGGAGGTTTTGGGGTACCCCAACGATGCTGCAGGGGAAGTCTGAGGTATCGCGTTTCGAACCGCGTACCACCAAAAGGTGTACTTTGCCACTTACAGTGTTTGGTACTGTCCAGTCGTACATTCGGCGGTCGCCGCTTACGTTGGTGATACCCGAAAAAGTAGTGCCGCCATCTGTGGAGTACCGCAAAGAGAAAATGCCGGTATTGCCATAAGCATCCCAGTGAAGCCGTTCTACTTCGCCTGGCACGAAACCTTCACCGCCACTGGGGTAAGTGACTTTGATTTCATCTTTAACAAATTCCCAAACAAGGTAGTAATGCTGTGGGCCTAAAGGCACTTCTGTTCCTTTTATATGGATGGTGTAGGTGCCAGCAACAGGATTTGTGAGCAGTACCTGTTCTACGTTGTTTAAGGAATCGCGGCCTTTTCCGGCAGGTGAATCCAAGAGGCTTGGGTTGGGTGTAGGGTTGAGTTTCCAAGGCAGGCTCACTGTCCCGCTGGTATCCTCCACAGTCAGATCGAGATCATTGAGCAAAGCCTTGGCGTTGTTCAGAGCAGAAGGCGGCTCGGCCCAATAAAGCATAATTTTGGCTTCCTGCACGCCCGTAGGTATTTGGATAGTATGGGTTACATCTCCGCTTTGATCGGCATCCCCTTCGTGCCATTGGTTTTGTTCCAAAAGCCGTAATGCACGCCAAGCGTTCACATGCCCCCAGCCGAATTTGAAATCAGGACCTACGTTTCCTAAATCGTTGGCGGTATTGAGGATGGTCGCTTTTAATAGTGCCGCAGGTGCGTCATCCACTGCATGGATAGTTCTGAACGCGTGTGTAAGTTGTGCAAGACAGCCCGCGATGCCGGGTGCTGCCCCAGAAGTTCCACCAAAAACTTGATAAGCATTGTTTGGATTGAGCGATTCCTGGTCTTCGCCGTTGGCCGCGATATCAGGTTTCAAGCGGCCATCGTGGGCTGGGCCACGGCTCGAACTAGCGACCAAAGAAGCGTCTGCATAAAGGTTGGCTGTTGCGATGGCATTTTTTGCTATTTTATGTCCACCTGTGATGTTACCCCACTGATTGCCAGCACCATAGCCACAGCTCAAGTTGTTTGAGTTGCCTGCCGAAAAGACGTGCATCAACGTTGGGTTTTGGAACAACTGCTGGTCAACGGTTTGAGTCGCCAAGGTATAGCCCGCATTGCAGCCGTCAGAATACGATGAGTTTGTCAACGTGACCCCTTCGTTGAAGTGGAGCGGCAGGGTAAGGTCCTGAAAGTCATTGATATAATCCACCGAAAACAGATCGGCCCCGGCAGCCATCCCTTTTTTGGTCGGGTCGAGGTTGCCGGCACCACCTACTATTCCCACTACTCCGTCGCCGTGCGTTCCAACGGTTGGCTCTTCCAGGGCAAAATTGTACAATCGGCCTTGCATATCTATGTGTGGGCCAAGTTGGCCGTCGTCGCGCACAAGCACGCCCACGCCAGTGCCATCATATTTTTTGCCCATAGGCGCATCACTGGCCACCAGGTTTGAGCGGTGGAGGGAACGGCCCCGACTATCTTCCTTTTGACCAGGGGGCGGCACCAGTTCAAGATACTGAACGAAAGGCATGGCTGCCACTTCGCTTATTTTGTCTTTGTGGATACGAAGTTGCACAAAGCCATTTTGTGTGCCTTCTTTAATTACTTCCAGGTCATGTTTGCGGCACAAGGCAGCACCTTCGGCGATACTGAGCGATGGGTAAACTTGGAGGTTCACGTCAACGTAATCACCGCGTACAGCCCATGCGCCAAATGGTTGTTCGCGCAAGCTATGTGCCATTTTCCATTCAGATTTAACCGGCAATACACTCCGCGGTGAAAACGCATCAATTTTTTGAAAATCAAAATTTTGCGGCAACAAAACCAAGTATGCCCCGAACTGGACATAGCCAATGACATGCGCTCCAGTGGCCTCAAAATCAGAACGTTCTTGAGCGTTCATGATTTTTTCCAATTGGATGTACCGCGGGTACACACCGTTCACCAACTCGTTCGCGGATACGTTGGGGGTTTGTCGGGTAGTGGCAAAATTTTCGGGAAAAATTTCTGTACCATGCGCAAAATACACGGGCAATGTGCGTTGAGAAAACGCCGGCAAACAAATTGCCTGCAACAAAAGCAAGATGGGAAAAAGTTTTTTCATGCTAAGTAAGGAAAGTTTTTTAGTAGAGTTCAAATAGATAATTAGTTGATTATTAATCATTTGCGAAGAAAACACATTTAGAAAATAATTTAAAAGATTTTACAAAATCATTATTTTCCCATCTCGTGATTCCTAGCCGAGCCAAATGTAATAGGCTTCTCCAAAAATTTTAACACTAGGCCGCTTGCTATTTTGGAGAGAGGGACTATTTTTGTAAAACGATTCGGCGGTCATCACCTTCAAAACCTGCTGTTTGCCGAAACATAAAAACCTATTTTTTTCACCTGCGTTCTCTGCAAAAACTTTCTAAGGACAGTATAAGAGAACTCAAAAACCTTCCTTCACTTTTGCCATGAGACATTGGGAAAAGAACAACAAAAAAGACCCCCGTCGCGCCGACGACCTGGACTTCCGTCTACAAGACCAAGACCACAAAAAGAAAAAACTCAAACCTGTAGAAAAAATAAAATACAGGGCAAAAGGCTACTACGAACAAGAAGAGTAATTGCCTTGGGTTTCAAGATTTCATCACAAAAAAGCCATTCCGAATGTTCGGAATGGCTTTTTTACGTCAATTTCGCGCCATCAAGATTTCCATATCGTACACTTTGCCCGCTTCAAGCGTGAAGCCCGGTTTTTCAAATGACTTAAGTCCTGTCATCTGTACCCGCACGGTGTAGCTGTCGGGTGTAGGTGCAAACAGACAACGACCGTCGTGCTTCGTTACCCGACCCAGCATCTTGTCTTTGTCTCGGCGCAGCAACACTGTAGCACCTTGAATCGGTTCGGTATCGCCACCTTTTTCCAACACGCGTACCCGCAATGTTGCTTTGAACGTGTCGGCACTAAGGCTTGTCTGTTTGAAAACAAAGACGCTGCTTTCAAGCATCATGGAATCAACAGCGGTTTTTGGCGGCGATTTTGGGGTGGACGTTTTTTGTGCTGTCACCATTAAGGGTGCAATTATTAGCACAGAATAGATCAAGAAGAAAGCAGATTTGGGAAACATTGACCACATTAATTTATTTTTTTATCCAAAGCGCAGGGTTCAGCCGTTCCTTTTGTTGCCACAACTCAAAATGCAATTCAGAGGTTCCGGTGATGTTATTGGTGCTTACCTGGCCAATATTTTGTCTTGCTTTTACTTCATCGCCTTTTAAGAGGTTGGTGGAAGCGAGATTGGTATATACGGTGTAATAATCGCCATGTTGTACAATCACGGTGTAGTCGTGTCCGGGTACAAATTGTATCCCCGCTATTTTTCCATCGGCCACACAGCGCACGGCTGCGCCTTCATCGGTACGGATGTCCACACCGTTGTTTGTGATCTCGATGTTCTTCAAAGTCGGGTGTTTTTGCTTGCCATAACCGCGTGAAATAAATCCACTTTCCACTGGCCACGGCAGGCGGCCTTTGTTCTTTCGGAAATTGAACGTTACGTTATCTTCTTCAGCGCGTGGCTTTGCCTCCGATGCAAGGGCTTTGGTCGAGGCAGGAGTGGATGTCCTGACCGGGTCTTTTTCAGGGGTTTCTGACTTGGGCGCGGAGGGCTTTGGCTTGCTCCGCACTTCCTCTACTCGTTTTCGCACCTCCTCTTGAATCACGGCTTCTATCGCGTTGTTGAGCGCTTCGTGGGCGGATTGTTTTTTCTCTAAATCAGATTTTAATCGGGCTTCGTCATTGCCCAAATCTTTCAGCATTAAATTCTTTTCCGTGAGCTCGCCCGTCAGCGTTGATTTCTGCCCTTGAATAGAAATGAGCAAGTTTTCTTTGTCCAAACGTGTTTCCTCGAGGTTAGTGGATTTTTTCGACAACATTTCTTGAGTAAACCGGATAGCTTCTGCCTGTTCGCTCCGCCGTTCGTCGTATTTGCGCAAAAACAGCCAGCGACGAAAGGCTTGGTTGAGGTTTTCCGCAGAAAGGAGGTATAGGATCGGGTTGCTCAAGGTCTTGCGCCTGAATGCGTTTCGAACGGTACGGCCATATTCGTCGCGCATTTTCGTCACATCGGAGCTGAGCGAATTAATCACTGTCTGGTTGCGAACGATGCCATCCTCAACAGCCACGATTTCTTGTTGCAATGTTCGAATGAGGGCCTCGCGGCTTTCAATTTGACTTTGCAATGCGAGGTAACGGTCGTAAGCGGCTTCCTTAGTTTTGGCTGTTTTTTGGATCATCCGTTGGGTGGACTGAATGTCACGAATGATTTTTTTGCGCTTTTCCTCGAGCTCTTTTTTAGATTGGGAGAATGCTGAAACGGGGAATAGGAGTACAATGGCGAGCAGTATGCCTGCCAACTTTACTACTGCCCGAAAGTTTTGAACTTTCGGGTAGTTCCTGCAAAACAAGCTACTTCGCAGGTTTGTAATGTTTGGGAATCTCAAAGCGAAAACTTTTGGGAACATTGAATTCGACATCGTTGAGTTCGATGGAAAGACGAAGGTCACCAGACTCAGGGCTGAATGCCTCTATGGTGCGAAGATAGGGAAACCAACCCGCCAACTCGGTTTTTTTGTAGTTTTCAAACAGAACTGACAAATTTCGGGCATCTCGTGGCTGCAAAAACATCTCCTGCCGCAGCCAAAAAGACTCCTCTTCCATTCGATAATCGGCTGCAAAGCGGCCATTGGTTCCTGAAAGCCGGTGCAGTCCGTCCTTGATGTCTGAATCCAATTTAATGTCAGAAAAAAACCAAGGCGAGGCCAATAGCAGGCTTTGTACGAGGTCGAAACCAGCGGGGAGGCTGTACTGCCGCTGCAAAGATTCCAGCGCCCGCGCAGAATAGGTTTTCTCCAACCGGTTTAGTACAAAAACGGAGTCGCGCGTTACTAAAACCCTGGCCGCTTCAAGACCAAATTTCTTGATATTCAACCACATAACGCTGTCCCGTATCAAAATGATGTTCGCTGTTGCACCCAAGGACTGACCGTCGCCTTCCATAAAAACCTTTGCCTGTGCTGTTACGAAATTCAGGTTAGGGTGTTCATTGTTTCGCAGTTTTTTCTTCAAAAACGCCTGGCTGCGCACTTCGGTGGCTGGACGGGATTCGGCAAAGTTTGAACTTTTTCGGCAACCCGTTTCTTTGGCTGAAAGCAGCATTAGAACTGCAACGAAAAGCGTTGCAAGTTGCAAGTTGAAAGTTGCAACTTGCCCCTTGCCCCTTGCCTTTTGATACTTGATACTTGATACTTGATACTTCATTCTGGGTCTTCTAAATTTAAAAGTGCAGCCTGCAGCTCGCTCATGGAGTGGCGGTCGCCCGCATTTTTGCTGATTTCGATACCTTGTTTGTAGGTTAATATGGCGTTTTGAAAATCCTCCAGTCGCTCATAAAGTTTGCCAAGGTGGTAATATGTCCCAACATAGGTCGGTTCGGTTTCTATCAAACGCAGGTAAAACGAAAGGGATTGCATATCGTCACCCGCACTTTCGAGTTCTTTGGCGAGGGCAAAAAGCAAAAAAGCGTCATTTGGGGTGGCTTCGAGGAGTTTGATGAGGTATTGTTGGCGAGTTGTTTGCATCGTTTTGAAAATTTACAGGCACAAAGATTGAGGAATCTCTAACTTTACTCTACTGCTCCCTACCTTTGCGCGCCCACAAAAGTAGCGGCTATTTTTACAATGAAATTATTGGTCTGTATTTCTCAAACACCCGACACCACCTCAAAAATCTCCTTCAATGCCGATGGCACGGAGTTCAACGCTGCGGGTGTGCAATTCATCATGAACCCTTACGACGAATGGTATGCACTTGTGCGCGCTTGCGAACTGCGCGAGACGCTTGGAGGTACGGTCGTCGCGCTCAACGTAGGCACTGCAGCCAACGAGACCACCATCCGAAAAGCCCTCGCCATTGGTGCGGACGAAGCCGTGCGCATTGACTGCGAACCAAAAGGAGCGGGCTTTGTTGCAAAACAAATTGCGGAACACGCCCGCGCAGAGAACTTCGATATTATCTTCTTTGGAAAAGAAACCATTGACCACAACGGCTCGGAAGTCGGTGCCATGGTAGCAGAGCACCTTGATCTCCCGTATGTTTCTTATGCCTCGAAACTCGATCTCAATGGCTCAACGGCGACGCTCGAGCGCGACATCGAGGGTGGGGTAGAGGTGCTGGAAGTAGATTTGCCCTTTGTGCTCAGTGCTGCCAAAGGCATGGCCGAACAACGGATTCCAAATATGCGCGGCATCATGACCGCACGCAGCAAACCGCTCAAAGAAGTGCCCGCCGTGGCTTTCGAAGAGGCAGCAAAAGCTGTGAAATTCACGCTCCCGGCCGCTAAAGTAGGTGTGAAACTCGTGCAGCCTGACCAAATGGACGAGTTGGTGCGGCTGCTACACGAAGAAGCGAAAGTAATTTAATGATGAATTATGAATGATGAATGATGAACAGGCGAATGATGGTTTTGCTGTATCATCATTCCTCATTCATCATTCATCATTCATCATTCCTCATTCCTCATTCATCATTCATAATTCATCATTCCAGAATATATGGTTTTGGTTTTTGCAGAATCCCCCCGTGGACAGTTCAAGAAATCGGCTTTCGAGGCCGTCACCTACGGAAGAAAAGTAGCCGACTTGCTGGGTACCACCTGCATTGCGCTCACGCTTGGCGCTGCCAAAGATGCGGGAGAATTGGGGCGCTACGGTGCAAACCGTGTGCTCCATGTTGCCGATGCGTCTTTCGACAATTTTGACAGCCAGGCCTATGCAGCAGCCATTGCGGAAGTGGCAAAAAACAACGGTGCTGGCGTTGTCGTCCTCAGCCATACCTCCACCGGGAAATCGGTTGCCGGTCGCTTGGCAGTTCGACTGAACGCAGGGCTTGTTTCGGGCGTGAACAGTTTGCCAACGGCCAATGGTGCAGCCCTCCGGGTAAAAAAATCGGTGTTTTCGGGCAAAGCTATTGCAGAATACGAAATTTCGAGCGCGGTAAAAGTGCTCTCGCTTATGGGCAACGCGGTGAAACCAGAAACTTTGGGCAGTGCAGTTTCAGTTGAAACAGTTTCTGTTGCTTCAGTTAAAGGCCGCATCCGGGTAAAATCAGTTAAAACCCAGGAAGGCACCGTGCCGTTGCCGGAGGCGGAGATCGTTGTGTCGGCGGGGCGGGGCATGAAAGGCCCCGAAAACTGGGGCATGGTAGAAGATTTGGCTGCGACCTTGGGTGCTACTACGGCTTGCTCACGCCCAGTTGCCGACGCACATTGGCGACCTCACCACGAACATGTGGGACAAACTGGCATAGCGATTCGCCCAAATTTGTACATTGCCATCGGAATCAGTGGTGCAATCCAGCATTTGGCAGGGGTGAACAACTCGAAAGTCATCGTAGTCATAAACAAAGATGCTGAAGCCCCGTTCTTTAAGGCCGCGGATTATGGCGTGGTGGGCGATTTATTTGAAATTGTGCCGCGACTGAATGAGGCGTTTAAGAAGTTTAAGGCAGGGTAGGGTGAAATTTATTTCGCCGATTATCCATCAAAAACAAACACAGCGAATAAATTTCGCGGTTCCTGAAACAACGAAAACAAATAAGGCGAAATAAATTTCGCCCTACACGTATGAGACGCATCGAACTTGAAATAGTGGCCCTCTCGCACAGCATGACGCAATCGCATAACTATGCGGTAGTACTGGGCGAACGCCGTGGAAAACGTCGGCTACCTATTGTTATCGGTAGTTTTGAGGCCCAGGCAATTGCAGTAGCCCTGGAGCGGATGGTGCCCAATCGGCCACTCACGCACGACTTATTTAAAAATGCTTTCGACACTTTTGAAATCCAGTTGAAAGAGGTCATTATTAGTAATTTGCTCGACGGCATTTTTTATGCCCGACTCGTGTGCATGAAGCATGGTGAACTTTTCGAAATTGACTCGCGCACCTCGGACGCCATAGCGATGGCGGTTCGTTTTGAATGCCCTATTTTTACCTACGATTTTATTCTCGAAGCTGCGGGTGTAATCTTGGAAGAACAAGAAGGAGGTGGCTTTACAGCAGTGCCCGCGACTTCGCACCTTGACGAAAACGCCATGGAGACTTGGCCAATTGACGCATTGCGAGGGCGTTTGCAAGAAGCGCTCGATAATGAGGAATATGAAATGGCTGCTAAAATCCGCGACGAGATGAAGCGCCGCGAAGCGAAGGACTGATGCTATATTATTTAGGTGCTGTGAGCTTTATCTAAAATGATTTGGGGTGACACCTCCGATCCCGATGCTCGGGATCGGAGGTGTCACCCCAAATCATTCATCATTAGAATGGAACCGTTTATAAGTCTTTCAGTTCTCCCACCAACTTCTGCAATGTATCCTTAGCGTCCCCAAAAAGCATCTTTGTTTTTGGGTGGAAGAAAAGTTCGTTTTCGATGCCAGCGTAGCCTGCGCGCATAGAGCGTTTTAGCACGATCACATTTTTTGCCTCCCAAACTTTCAGCACGGGCATCCCGTAAATCGGGCTGCTGGGATCGTTTTCGGCAGCGGGATTCACTACGTCGTTGGCGCCTACGATGATGACCACGTCGGTGGAGTTCATCGTAGGGTTGGCGTCTTCCATTTCCACGAGTTTTGGATAGGGAACGTCGGCTTCAGCGAGCAGGACGTTCATGTGGCCCGGCATACGACCGGCCACAGGGTGGATGGCGAAACTAACCTCCACGCCCTTTTCCTCGAGTTTTTTCTCCAACTCATGGCAGATATGTTGGGCTTGAGCCACGGCTAGGCCATAACCCGGCACAATGATCACTTTACCCGCATAGGCGCATAAAATGGCCGTGTCGGTCAGGCTGATTTCT
>CAZPTQ010000116.1:0-16981 GCA_964589365.1 uncultured Saprospiraceae bacterium | reverse complement strand
GATACGATACAAACCCCAAAAAAGGCAGCCCCTATTGCAAAGGCTGACCCGGCGCTGGAGGCTTTCCAGTGAGCCGTCATCGGAAAATCTACTTCCACTTCGCCGGAGCGCATCAGCGGGGAGAGGGCATCGAGGACGATGTTTTCTTCTGACTCGTAGTCGAGCCGGGCGGATTTGTCGGATTCGGGCGCGGCTACCATCACGAGGACTTTGAGCGGCAGGGGCAAATCCGGGGCAAATGTGCGCCATTCATCACTGCCGGGTCGGGGCAGGCCTTTGGAAACCAGCACATTTGGGCTGTCTTATAAAGCGATGTGCCAAGGAAGGTCGAGCAGTTCGTCCCCGGCTTCGACTGTGTGCAAGTGGAGCAGGTGGTGCCGGGCGCGGTCGTCGCGGAGGTTTTAGAGGAAGCCGGGGATGGCAGATTGTTGGCTGCTCAGGGCAACGATGAGCGCGGCGCGAAGGCGGTTGAGGTGTTCGGCATCGAGTGCGCCGTGTTTTTCAAGGCTTTCGGAAAGTTGGGTTTACTCACGGCGGAGGGCGGCGGCTTGTTCGGGCGGAAACGCAAGCGGGAGATTCCAGAATTGCATATTTGGCGTTGTTGAGCGGATGCGGGGACAAATATAACGCGCCCATGTGCCGTTTAGAGAAAGTGTGATTTCATACCATTTTTTTTGAGCGTTTTCCGCCAGCAGAAAATCCCCCAATAACCAAATCCTCGCTACTTTCCACTCCTATTCTCACTCAAAGCGTTGAATGCCAATACAGTAAAACAAATCAACAAGCCCGACGGCATCATCACCCACCAGGATTTTATCGGATTGGTCTGTGCATTGTCCTTTGCCAACAAACTCCCCCAGGAAACGCCCTTAAGCCCCGTACCTCCAAAACCTAAAAACGACAATGATGCCTCCAATAGCACTGCTCCAGCAACCCCGAAAGCCAAGGCCACCATCAGTGGGCGCATCGCGTTGGGCAGGGCGTGACGGAGCAAAATACGCCAATTGGGAAGCCCCAATCCTCGGGCTGCCGTCACGAAATCCAATTCGCGCACCCGCAAAAGTTCGGCACGAACAAAACGCGCCACCCCTGTCCAGGCCATCACTCCTATGAGGGCTATAAGCAGCCAAATAGAATCGTTTTGCCTTTGCATCAGCACAGAAAGAGAGATAATAACGATCATTCTGGGCAAGGCACTGAACACCTCCGCCAAACGCATGATAGCAAGGTCGGCAGGCAGTACTACTGGTTTTGAAAAAAACGCTACGCGACTTAGAATCCATCCCAAGACATTGAAAATCAAGATTATTCCAAAAAAAATGCCGAAACGCTCCCACCAAACAGTAGAGGATTCGGCCACAGAAAGTTCGTATTGTCGGAAAATAAACGCACAGAAAAACGCCACAGGAATGCCTAAAAAAGTCAGCCAAAGTCGGCCTCGACGTACCCTCAAACGCTCGTCTCCATAATAACCGGCCACTGTGCCGAGCGTCAACCCAATGAGTAATGCCATAATCATCGCCACACCGCCCGTGAGGAGTGCTACACGTGCGCCTGAGACAAGGGTTGCAGCCACGTCGCGCCCGTCGGAATCGGTGCCAAGCCAATGCTTGAATGGCGGTGCAAGGCCGGGTTGCACCGTGCCGGGCGACAAAAGGCCAGAAATATGGCGTGTTGAATATTCTCCTGGCGAGAATGGGATGGGGGCAAATACGGGTGGTTCATCGTAGTTGGAAAAGTCTTTCCAGGCTTCGTACTGCGATTTTTCTGCCAAGGCGTTTAGCGCAGGCGTATTAAATCTCACGTTTGGGTCCACAAAAACTGACCGAAGACCCGGCCAATATGCCTCCCCCCCTATGCGACAATACAAGGGCCTGCCATTGGCTATGACATCGCGGAAAACGGCCATAAAAAGCAGAAAGCCGAGAAACCAAAAGGAGGCTTTATTTGACATGGTATGTTCAAAACAAAATTCAGGTGAATGGGAATAAGATTTTGAACTCCTTCGCAAGGCTTTGCCCCGTTTCAACATTTCGAGCAAAACCCAACACAAAACCACCACCACCTGCACCGCATATTTTCAGAACAAAGTCTTGGCTTTCAAGGCTTTGTTCCCAAAAGTCTTGCAGTGTTTTCGGAATCATGGGCCCGAAATTTTCAACTTGAAAGATAGAAATGCGCTGCAAATTAGACCAAAATAATTCGGCATCGGCGGAAAGCCAGGCATCAAGAGCAGCTTCATGTGCTGGCAGATATTCCTTTGAAAGTTTATGGGCAAACGCAGGGTCCAGGTTTTGGGCCAAAAACCACGCTACGAGCGGCCCCGTACGTCGAGGCAATTGTGAATCCAGCAAGAGAATAGTGGGCTTGTCGGTTTCCCAATTTTTAGGGTAGGCACGTTGAACCTCCGTTTTGTTTTTGATCAAAATTGGTTCGCCCAGAAAACTTGTAAGCGGATCAATGCCCGAGCTGTTGCCGTGAAAAAAACTTTCCATGCGGGCAAAAATGCTTTTCAGCGAAGCCAAATCGTCCGTTTTCTCACGGGCATATCGCGCATAAATAGCCGCGCACAATGCCCCTGAACTACCAAGCCCGTAACCCGTTGGGATGTTGGATTTAAACAAAAGCCCTGCTTCCAATTCACGCACAAATTGTTCTCTATCAATTGTCTCTACCGATTTCAAGGCCATACTATGAGCGAATTGAAGCAAGCGATTATGATGCCTGTCTCGTTGTTCGCCCCAGTGCCATTGTCCACCAAACACTCCCACAGGAACAGCCAATGCCGTGGCCCCTAGCAGCAGGACGTGTTCGCCGAACAAGAGGAGTTTGGCCGGAAAGATGCGAGAATCGAGCGGTGGAATCACAGATCGCGAAGATACACCGCACTTGCCAAATCAACGCAGCACCACTTTTGCCGCCACATTTCCCCATTTCAAAAAATAGACTCCGCTTGGCCAGTCGGCAACTAAAAGCGTTTGCGAAGGCACAGCTTCCATCTCCAAAACAGTGCGGCCAGTAGCATCCGTGGCAATGACGCGGCCTTCTATTTTTTCTCCTAAAAGTTTGATATTCAATATTTCGCTGGCTGGGTTTGGTGCAATTGAGATAGCATTGGCAGCCAAATTGCCCGGTTCAAATGTGGGTACCGTACCATTGAATGTCCCAAAAGTAGGTTCCTGTATCACAAATGGACCTGTACCATTGGGCACGCGAGCGTAGCCCATGTCGGTAGTCTGCTGGTCAAAACTGACGTTGTCGAGAAAGTAACTCTGTGCATCCACGAGGCTCAGGGTTTCTCCAGAAGCCGAGAGTTTGAAACTGGCGTGGAGAGGCCCTTGAGTACCGTCTTCGTCAGCCCATACGATCAGGTAGCCATGGGCGGGGATGGTGATACCCGTGGGAAAATCCCATTTTCGGAGGTTCGCGGGATTATCGGAAAGCGCGTAACCTGTCAGGTCCAAGTCTTGGTCGCTTAGGTTGTGGAGTTCTATCCAGTCTTCATGTTCGCCCTCTTCATCTGTGGCTGTGCTGGTATTTGAGGCCATGATTTCATTGATAATCACGGGCGGGTTTTCAACCCAAGCCGCGCCAATGTTGTAATAAAACACGTCGTGTTCGGCGCCGACAGGGAGGTATGCCATGGTTTTTGCGGTATTGTTGGCTGCGGCCTCCAGATAGAATCGAACCAGGGTTCCGGTAGCAAAGCCAGGGATTTGTGCGCCATAAACACCATCGTTGGCAGCGCCATCATTGTGTTGACCATCATCGAACATCGTGGTTTTAAAAAAATTGCCGTACACCGCAGGGCAATAGAATAGCGAAACGCTTGAGATTCCATCCACCGAGCTTATGGAAGCATTAATTATGACCACTTCGTCAGCAGCAGGGTCAGTCCATGCCCCATTTGAGCTTGTCATGTTTGCATTGCTGATGAGGGGAGCGGCAACATTCATTTCCACATTGTTCAGAAGTGTGTTGCGGTGGTTGAGAACGAAATTTTTTATCGCTGTTTTTTCAGTACCATAATTGCTGTAGGAGTACAGTTTTTTGGTATCTGCTTGTACGCCAGCGTTTATCAGTGCATCATATTGGTCAACAAGCGCATTGAATTCGGTAGTGTTCATCTCGTCGGCCACGAGGGTACGGAAGTGGGCAAGGTAGCGTTGGCGGATGCTCGGCACGGCCAAAAGCCGGTTGAGCAGGGGGTAATTCACCTTTGTTTCATTATAGAAAACACCCCAGTTTACGGCATTGCTTTTCATCACGGAGTTGCCATCACATTCGAGCGGGGTCATGCGTTGTGTTTCAGGATCCCAATAAAGGTAATAATCCATCCTGCCTTTAAAAACGTAACTGTCGTCATCGGAAAAAGCGATTTCGGATGCTAGAAACCATAGGGTGCGGTCAAGGTCCAATACCTCTGCAATTTCTGTTTCAAGATTGGATAGCGGGGTGGTGTTCAAGACTTCACATACGTTCACAAGGTCGTCCCAAGGCGTGGGTTTATTGGCTTTTTTTAGGGTGTAATGCACCTGGTACAATGCAGTATCAGTTCCAAGAAAATTAAGTCCAGCGGTACCGTCTCCCCACATGGGGCCGCCGCCGCTTCCAGCGGGACGATCTGCGCGCCACCGTGTGCCGTCGTTGCTAAAGAACCATTCGTTCAGGAAATCTCCATTGATTTGTTGCACGCTGGGGTAAATGCCCCAACTCACTCCATTGATAAAAAGCCGCACAAAATTTGCTTGTGCTGCCGGGATATGCCGCCTGATTTGGTGGAGGTACGACACCTCGCGCATAAAAGAGGCATCTTGAAAACAGTTGTTCAGGTTCAGCGTGGAATACCCTTCAAAATTTTGTCCTTCCACGGCATAATCCATGGTAATGTTGAAGGATTTTTTGTCAGAGTTCTGTGTTTGCGAATAAGAGGTTTGGCCTTTGAAACGAACTCCGACGTTGGGGAAGGTGTCGCCCCCCACAACCATGGTTGCTGGCAAATCGGTGCCGCTTTGGTAGTTGTTTTTCAACTGTTGAAAATAATCGGGCTGTGAAAACCAAAGATATATGTCGCGCAAGGTGCTTTCGTCATAAAACCCTGTTGAAACCCGCCCATTCGTATAAAGCGTGTGTTCATTTTCAGCAAGATACATGGAATTTGGGAGGTTTTGCCCTGAAATGTTTTGGGTCAAAAACAACATCGCCAGCAAGGCGGAGATGGATACGTTTTTCATAGGAAATACTTGTTTGATACAGATTTTAGCAGTTTGAGGGGACGAAAGGCAGAAGGTTTAATGAAGGCTTGCTTGTATGATTATGGGGGTTTAGGGGAAATCAGGGATTTTGCAAATGGGAAGCAAAAATCCCCGCACCATCGGGGGATGGGCGGGGATTTGAGGCGAAATTGGTAGGGGTGGATTTATGCTCCAACTCCTCACATATTCAAGCTCATCTTCAATTTCTTTTCCACCTCTTCCACTGTGTCTTTGAACACAATGTCCGTGTCCATCATGTCCTGCACCGCTTTGCAGGAATAGATCACGGTGCTGTGATCGCGGCCGCCGAATTGCTCGCCGATAGATTTCAATGACTTGTTCGTCAACTTCTTGGCGAGGTACATGGAGAGTTGCCGGGCGATCACGATGTTGCGTTTGCGCGTTTCATGTTGGAGTTTTTCTACCGGAACACTGAAATGTTCGGCCACAAGTTGCTGGATGAATTCGACCGTGATTTCCTTGTTGATGGTGGTCACAAAATTACGGATCACCTCTTTGGCCAAATCCATGTCCACATCGCGGCGGATGAGCGTGCTTTGCGCAAGCAGCGATACCATCACGCCTTCCAGTTCACGGATGTTGTTTTTGATGTTGTAGCAGATGAACTCCAGCACGTCGCTGGGGATGTCCACGCCTTCTTCTTCCATTTTGGTTTCCAGAATCGCCATGCGCGTCTCCAAATCGGGAGCCTGTAAATCGGCACTTAGGCCCCATTTGAAGCGGGAGATGAGCCGCTCTTCCATGCCTTCCAAGTCCTTGGGGGGGCGATCGGATGTGAGGATGATCTGCTTGCCGTTTTGGTGCAACTGGTTGAAAATATGGAAGAAAATCTCTTGCGTCTTTTGTTTTCCAGAAAGAAACTGGATATCGTCAATAATCAGCACGTCAATCATTTGGTAGAAATTGACGAAATCGTTGACCGAGTTGTTCTTAATCGCCTGAATGATCTGGTTGGTGAATTTCTCTGCCGAAACGTAGAGCACGGCTTTCGACTCAATTTTGCTCACTACATCGTTGCCAATGGCTTGTGCCAGGTGGGTTTTGCCCAAACCAACGTCGCCAAAAATGAACAGCGGGTTGAAGGCCGTGCCCCCCGGCTTTTTTGCAATGGCAAGTCCGGCGTTGCGTGCCAAGCGGTTGCAATCACCTTCGATAAAATTCTCGAAGGTGTAGTTTGGGTTGAGTTGCGGGTCAACTTTTATCCGCTTGATGCCTGGGATGATGAACGGGTTTTTGATCATCTCCGCATCGAAAGAGCCCGGTACCGGCTCGCTGTCTTTATCGGCAGAAGGCCGGGTGTCCAATTTGCCGCTGTTGCTGCTATGACCGTTGGACTGTGTCCCGCTTTCAGGGATGTGGTACACCAAGCGACCACGCTCGCCAAGTTCCTGGCGAATGCTCTTTTTCAGGAGCTGCACGTAGTGTTCTTCGAGCCACTCGAAAAAGAATTTGTTGGGCACTTGGATAGTAAGCACCTCGGTGTCAAGTTGCACGGGTTTTATAGGTTCAAACCACGTTTTGAAACTCTGTGGGCTTACGCTTTTTTTGATGGTACGCAGACAATCGTCCCATACCATCCGGCTGTCTCTTGTCATACCAGATGGGCACATTTGGGTTTTAGGAAGGACCCGTTAAGAAATTCGTCTTGGTGAAGCTGTTCAGTCGAGTAGGGCGACAAAGATTGGGCAAACTCACGACCTGCACAAATAAAATTTAACTTTTTTCGAGAATTTTTTTTGCATTTTCAAAACAACTTGAAAACGAACACTTTGCAAAAAAGCAATTCCCCCAAGTCAAAAAAATACTTGGGGCGAAATCTTTATTTAGGCACTTTTTCAAAATTAATATCACAACAACTATAATTTCCCAAACAATAAACGCTCAGAAAGCGACTTACATAATTTTTCCCAAAACATCTGCTGTTGAGCAGAATTTATCTTTGAAACAAATTTTTAGGGTTAATCAATTTTACAAAAGGGTTGAAATTCAGCACAAAAGAAAAAACAATGCGCATAAAAAAACAAATTGTTCATAAAAAATATTCCTTCATTCATTGCATAGATTTAAGGCAAAGACGTTTGGAATACTTTTGAAAAACCTTGTGTAAGTATTGTTATTTGATCACGAAAAAACCCAAAGCTATCATTTTCAATGGGTTGTTAAAACAACTGACCAGCCTCGGTGCGCACTGCAAGAATGGCCGTTTGCAAAGGCGTTATGTTTTGCTCATCGAGGGCTTGGAGCAGGGCATTGGCGAGTGCTTCGGCGGGGGCATCCGGGTCGAGTTCGGTGCCTGTAATAGTGACCAAAGCCAGCGTGTTGTTCTTTGCCATGCGGATGATTTGCCAAAGGGTATCGGACACATACAATTGCTGCGAAACGTTGTGTTCAAATTCCTGGTTAATGGCCATCAACAACACGCCGCGCAATTCGCGTACTTTCATATTAGGCATCCGTACCCGGAGCATGGTGTTTGCTATGTCAGCACGATCGCAGAGCAACATGAGGCGTTCATAAGCTGATAGGCGAAGCGGAAGCGTGATTTTTTGCGCGTCATTGCGAAATAAGGCACGGTCCATGCGCTGGCGCTCGTCCAAAAGGGATTTCAGCAGCATATAAGCTGTGGCACCAACTATGATGGCTGGAATAGTGAGCTTTAAGATGTCGAGAAAAAACTCCATAGGGGAATGTGGTCAATGTGGTAAAAATTGGTCATAACTGGTAAGGTAGAACACGGATGACACGGATGGGACACGGATTTGCACAGATTTTTTGTGCAATCTCCCAGAAACCTGTGCAAATCCGTGTCCCATCCGTGTCATCCGTGTTCCACCTTACCATTGGTCAATAAACCGCCTTCGCCAAGGCTTCGGCGGTAAAAAAGGCGGCAAAGATAATCTCCTCTTTGATTAGTTGTGTATCCAATTCAAGAGCTTTTTGAATTATTGCTTGTTATACTTTTTCCCGTTAAATTTGCACAAAAATCACTGCTGCCATGCAAACCGCAACCGCGCTGCCCAAAAAAGATTCTGGTCAAAAAACCGCTACAAAGGCTTCCCAACCAAAGGCCAAACGGCTCATGTCCTTGGAGCAATTCCTCCTCCGCCACACCAACCGCGAAGACCCATTCAAGTATGAATGGAACAAAGGCATCGTTGAAAAAAAACCAAGAACCATGAACAGAAACCAATTCGAAATCCTCCAAAAACTGATGCGCCTCTTTGCCAGAACAACTGCTTATACTACAATGGGCGGGATGATTTGTGAAGTAGATATGTTCCTCCCAAAAGCCGAGCGCACCCGCCTTGTCGACATTGCTTACCTCTCTGGGGAACAAATGAAAGCCTTCCGAAATGGCGACCCAAGTGTGTGCGCTTTTGTGGCGGAAGTGATTTCCAAAAACGACCAGATAAACGAAGTGGAGAAAAAGTTAAAAGAACACTTTGCAGATGGGGTGCAGGTAATGTGGGGCATTTTCCCGCAAATCCAAAAGGTAGAAGTGTGACGCTCCGTTCGCGATGTCACAATCTGTTTTGAAAACGATGTATGCTCCGCCTCTCCCATACTGGACGACCTACAAGTTACTGTAAACGAACTTTTTGCATAATAACGGGAATCAGACACGAACAATCTCTGCAATTTCCTGTTTGTCTTTGTAATTTTGCTGCTCAAACAAACGGTACACTATTCATGGAAACGATGCTCGAAAATACCGACACGATGGCACCCGTCAGCCTTACCGAAGGCGCGGTGGAACAACTCAATCTCATTCGCAATCAAGAGAATATCCCTGCCGATTACTTTCTCCGCTTGGGCGTGAAAGGCGGCGGCTGCTCAGGTTTTTCTTATGTGCTGGGATTTGACAAGGCAAACGAAACCGATGATACTTTTGAAATCAGCGGTATTCGCGTAGCAATGAACAAAGCACACGCAATCTATCTGCTCGGCATGGAAGTGGATTTTCACAATGGTCTGGACAATCGCGGGTTCACGTTTGAGAACCCCAATGCCAAAAGTACTTGTGGCTGTGGAACTTCGTTCTCGGCATAACAAACTTCGTAGGTTTTGAAAACCTGCGGTTTGAAAATTAACCGCCCGAAGAACCCTCAATAAACCACAGTGACAGATCCTTCATACCGCTTTTGTTTCCCATCCCAAAACTCTACAACAGCCAAATAAGGGTACACACCTGTTTGTGCCGATTTGCCATCCCAACGACCGCCCCAGCCAAGCAGCGGGGCGTTCGGCTGAAAATCAAGCCGTTCAAACACGAGTGAACCACCCCGACTATAAACTTGGAGCGAAACCACACGTCGCACCCCTTCTCCAGCAAAAACCGTAAAATTAGCATCTGCCGCACTTCCTGGCTTGATGACGTTGGGGAAATAAATGTTCGTTTTTTCCACCTCCACAGTTAGTTCATCTCGCGCCGCGCAGCCGTATTTGTCGTGTACTATGATGGCAAATTGTGTTGATTCAGAGATACTTACGGTATGTCGGAGCGTGTCCTGTTGAGGAAATAGCGCTGGAGGCCTCCATTCGATTTGTTGCAGAAATTCGGTCTCGACGCTTGCTAATGCGCGAATATTTAGCGATTCTCCAGCCACGACGGTGGTCGCGCTGACAACAAGTTTTACCTCCAATTCAGCAGGTTCTTTGACCAGGTAGGGCCAGCTTTTTGTCCCACCTGAAGCATCGCGGACATAGAGCATGTATTCGCCCGCCCAGAGCCGTTCGAAAGACGGGTTGGTAGTGAATGTTTGTCCGTCGAGGGAATAAAAAAACGGCTTTTCGCCACCGTACACAGTGTCCACATGAATCACACCATTACGCAACCCAAAGCACTGTACGGGCGTAACGATAGCGCGAATACTGTCTACTTCGCTGGAGCTGGCGCGAAAGCTGGTTGAAATAAAAATAAGGAATAATCCAAGCGTGACAAGGCGCATGAGCGGGATGGTTGGGCGATATAATCGGTCGCAAGAACAATTGTCGTGGTGGTTCGCTGCCCCAAGGTAGGAAAAATTGTAAAAACTCGACCAAAAGCCTGACATTTGGCGCAAACCTCCCGTGAACAATGGCTTGTAAGACAAAGACTTTGCCAATAGTTGTTAAGGCCTGTTGCCTGGTTTCTGAAACCTGTGAGATTTTTAAAACCTCACAGGTTTATACTCCCCAGTTTCCGTTGAAACTATGGCTGGCAAATTTGACGCTGCTTCTAATTTTTTCCCTACCCGCCTGCTCCCAACCCAGTTTCACTGCCAACGACATCGTGCCGCCCATGCCCGGAACCTTTGACTATGGGTCGAACATGGGTTATTTTCCACCCAACTATGGTGACAAAGCATTGGCCGCTCTTGCGCAAGCATACGGTGCGACGAGTATCCGCCCAGGCCTGTTTCATCATTTTTTGGACACCTGGGGCTACGATAGCCGCAAGGAACATTTCCAGTATTACGACAGCATTGGTTTGCGCAACGTGATGGCTATCATAGGTTTCCCGGCTGAAACCGCCCGCGACCCGGCCTTTTATTGCCCCAACGAACGCAGCGAAATGTTTGATAATCTTTACAAACCAATTTGGGACAATGGCGAAAACGGAACGCCCGTGAACGACGCAAATCCATACGCCCTTTATGTTTGGAAAATAGCAACGACTTACAAAGGACTGATTAAAACGTATGAGGTGTGGAACGAGCCGGATTTCGGCAGCAACAATGGATGGCTCCAGCCCGGTCAACCCGGAAACTGGTGGGAAAATGTGCCACAACCCTGCGAAACAAAGTTGAAATCACCTCCATTCTTTTATATCCGCACACTCCGCATTAGTTACGAAATCATCAAAAGCGTAGATCATGATGCCCTTGTAGCTGTTGGAGGCTTGGGCTGGCCGAGTTTTCTGGATGTGATTTGTCGTTATACCGACGAGCCTTTCGAGGGCAAAGAAGACCCCGACAAATACCCGCTTAAAGGAGGAGCGTATTTCGATTGCATGAGCTTCCATGCCTACCCACATTTCGACAATTCGTTGCGGGAGTGGGACGAAACTACAGGGGATTTCCGCAATTTCCGGCATTCCGATGCGGCAGTAGAGGGCGTATGGGCTCAAAAAAACAAGTTCAAAACCGTGCTTGACAAATACGGCTATAACAACAGCATCTATCCGGAAAAAATTTGGGTGTGCTCGGAATACAACATTCCCCGGCGGACCTTTGGCGACTATATCGGTTCGGAAGCCGCACAGGTCAATTTTTTGATCAAAACACTCGTAACAGCGCAAATGCACGACATGGCGCAAATGCACGTCTACTCCATCGCCGATGAAAAAACGGAAAACAAGGCTGAAAACGAGTTCGCCTTTATGGGTTTGTTCAAAAATCTCGATCAGGTTCAAAGCGGCAAAGCCCAACCGAACGCCATCGCATGGGCCATGAGAACTACTGCTTTTCTCCTCCATAACGCCAGATTTGACCCTTCAAGAACAGCGGAGTTGAAATTGCCCTCCAACGTTCGTGGTGCAGCATTCCGCAATGAACAAGGTCAGTACACCTATGTGCTTTGGGCAGTTACCACTTATGACCGCGACGAAACCGCCGAGGCTGAGTACGCTTTCCCACCAGAATTCACGCTGAAATACATGGATGCCAAGCCTTGGCACCACAGCCAGTCGGGGGCGCATTACCTGATGAATGCCAAGCAATTGAAACTTACGGGAAGCCCCGTTTTCCTGACAGAAACGTTCATCACAAACGACTACCCGAAGTCGCCCAAAATCGTCCCAAACCCTGCCATTGCGGGGCGGGCGGTATTTGAGTTCTGGATGTTCCAGGAAGCCCGCGCTTCGGTGGATGTTTTTGATTCCAGTGGACGATTGGTCGCAACGCTGCTGGACAACGATTGGCTTTTTGTTGGCCCACAAGCCTTACCGCTTGATTTGAGTCACTTGCCCAATGGCACTTATTATGTTCGTTTGGCTACGCCGGAGAGCAATTTGACGGTGGGGGTGGTGAAGTATTGAATCTTCTCTATCACTATCGCTGTTTCTCCCCTTCCTCCATTACAAATCGCTGCGAGTCCCAATTTGCCGTTTTTCTGCTGCAATACGTTGTTCAGCGTGGTCACGATATGCGCGCCGGATGCACCCAGCGGGTGGCCGATGGTGAAGATTTCCAAGGCAAATTAGCACAGATCAGCGTGGAAGCACAAAAAGCCAGCCAGCCTATGGCAAGGAGCAGTTTACGGCTCAGACCTTGGCCAGGTGCCCAGGCAAAACCGCCCTTCAAATTGATGGCGACAGTGGCCAAAAGGCTCGTCACAAAGAGCGCAAAGCCTATCAAGAGCAGTACCCAAGCATGTCCCACGGCGTAATCACCGCTGGGCGGCTTTGTCTTGCTGAACTGAACAAGCGCGAGGTAAGCACCAAAAGTCAGCAGCAGGGAAATATTGGAAAACATACCTTTTTCATTGAGAATGAGTACATTCTTACAATTTCTCGATGACCAATGCCGTAGCCCCCCCTCCCCCGTTGCAAATCGCTGCCAGGCCAAGGGTGCCATTTTTCTGTTGCAGCACATTATTCAAGGTGGTTACGATACGCGCGCCGGATGCTCCCAGGGGGTGTCCAAGCGATACCGCACCGCCAAACACATTGGTCTGGTCGTGACGGATGTCCATCACTTGTTCAAATGCCATAGTGACCACCGCGAAGGCTTCGTTCACTTCAAAAAAGTCAATATCGTTTTTCGAAACACCCGCCATTTTCAGGGCTTTTGGTGCGGCGATGGTCGGTGAAGTGGTGAACCATTCTGGCGCTTGCTCTGCATCGGCAAAACCGCGAATCTTGGCAATGGGTTTTAGTCCGAGACGTTTTACCGCATCTGCACTGGCCAAAATGAGCGCGGCTGCACCGTCATTGATCGTGCTGGCATTGGCGGCCGTAACGGTTCCTTCAGGCGTGAAGGCGGGACGCAAACCAGGAATTTTGTCGAACATCACCTTTTTAAACTCCTCATCTTCAATGATTTGAATCGGATCGCCTTTTTTCTGCGCAATGCTAACGGGAACGATTTCAGATTTGAAAAGACCCGCCTCCGTGGCAGCAGCGGAGCGTTTGTAGGAATCAATGGCAAAAGCATCCTGTGCTTCGCGGCTGATGGCGTATTTAACCGCAGTAGCATCGGCACACACGCCCATGGCTTTTTGGTTGTACACATCGGTTAGCCCGTCTTTGGCGAGGCCATCCACGAGTTCGCCGTTGCCGTATTTGTAGCCCCAGCGGGCATTGGGGAGGTAGTAGGGTATCTGCGACATATTTTCCATGCCGCCCGCCACCACGATGTCATTCAGGCCCAGCATGATGCTTTGCGCCCCAAGGGTGATGCACTTCATGCCGGAAGCGCAGACCTTATTGACCGTAGTGCAAGGCACAGAATCGGGGATGCCCGCAAAACGCGCTGCCTGACGTGCAGGGGCTTGACCGAGGTTGGCACTCACGACATTGCCCATCAGCACTTCGTTCACTTGATCGGCGGCAACGCCTGCTTTTTCGAGCGCGCCACGAATGGCTGTTGCACCGAGTTGGGTAGCGGACACGCCCGCCAAAACTCCGCCAAAACTGCCAATGGGTGTGCGAACGGCGGAGATTATGAATACTTCTTGCATATTGATAATGAAATGGTTAGGCTGGTTAATTTGTGTATTCGGAGATTTGAATGATTCTAGGGGGCGGATTAGGAAATCAGAGGCGGGTTCAACGGTTTAGCACTGTGCCGAACCGCCAGAATCCTGATTTCAGGAGATTGGGAAACAAAATAAATGATGCGGTATTTTTCCACCACCAGCTCTAGGATGGATGGGAGGCCGATTTCTGCGACTACTTTTCCAAGTAAAGGGAATTGCTCTATCAGTTCCACACGGTCAAAAATAGCATCCAAAAGCACGTCAGCTTAATTCTCTGATTTTTCAGAATGAAAAGCATAAAGCGAGTGAAAATCGTCAGATGTCTCGGTATCCCAGACTACTGTTTTCGCCATTGCTTTGCTTGGGTTTTCAAACTTTGATTGGAGACACCCTCTACCCCTAGTCGCATCTGTTCAAAGTTGCACTAACACGCTCTACAATGGCGGCTTTTTCAGCCAATTCTTCTTGCGATTCACTTTTGGTACTTTGCTCAAACAAGCGGTAGTTATCTTCCTCTGTGAAAACTTGGATACCACCCAATTCAGTCGCCATTTGAGCGGCTTTTTGAACCAAGTCGCGGTACTTTAGCCATTCTACATAAGCCAAAACCTTGCTTTGCAAGTCGCTAGGTAATGTGGTGACTTCATTTTGTATGCGCGTTGCTGTGCTCATGAGTCTGAATAATTTTACTGCAAAGTTAATGCATCCTTGCCCGCTTTGCCATCCAGGTCTGCAGGATTGGCAAAAACCCTTGATTGATATCAGCCTCCACAAAGTCAATCTTAAATTGCAGGCACTTCATCCGCAACTGCTCGGTAAACACGCCCACTTGTTTGGTGTAATATTCCTTCACCTGATTGGGTTGAAGGCGCACTTCCTCGCCATTTTCCATGTCAATGAAAACGTAGGGACGGTTCTCGAACTCAAAATCCAACTCTTTGCTTTTGTCGGTGACGTGGAACAAGATGACCTCGTGTTTGGCATGTCGCAAGTGTTGCAATGCAGCAAAAACTTCCTCTGATTTTTCCGGGTTCTCCATCACGTCGGTAAAAACAACCACAAGAGAGCGACGATGGAAAGCTTCGGCCACTTGGTGCAGACTGGAAGCGAGGTCGGTAGGCTTGTTGAGTTGCGGATTTTCAATGCGTTCGATAAGTTTGGAAAGCAGTAGACGGTAATGGACCGTGCTGGACTTCGCCCCGGTGCTGAAGCGCAGTTCGTCGTCGAAAAGCGTCAGCCCGAACGCATCGCGCTGGCGTTTGAGCGCATTCATCAGTACCGCAGCCGATTGGGCGGCAAAGCAAAACTTGTTGCTGTACTTGTATTTTTCGGGGTCTTTCTCGTCCCAGGGGTAATACATGGTGGAGGAAGCATCCACCACGATATGACAGCGCAGGTTCGTTTCTTCCTCATACCGTTTGGAAAAAAGTTTGTCGGTGCGGCCGTACACCTTCCAATCCAAATTGCGCGTGCTGTCGCCAGCGTTGTAAAGCCGGTGTTCCGCGAATTCGACCGAAAAACCGTGGAATGGGCTGCGGTGAAGTCCCACGATAAAGCCCTCCACTACTTGGCTGGCGAGCAGTTCGAGGTTACTGCCAAGGGCGCGGATATCTTGGGTTTCAAGTATTTGTGACATAAATGCTGGCTGGTTTGTCAAATTGCCTTGAGGTTCTTGAAAACACTAAACGGCCATGAAAGGAGAATTTAGCCTTCCTTCGCCAAGGCTACGGCAGATAAAGCGGCGAAGGTAGGGCATACAACGCAAAAATCGCCTTTGGGTTGGAAGCCACAAAGCGATTTTTAGACATATCCTGCCAATATCCAAATATCCAAATTTCACACCTTACGTAACCTGTCCCCCGCAACTAGACCCCGCGCCCGCCGTGCAGCCATAGCAATGCTGGTTGAGCACAATATCGCGGTTTTCAAGTGCAGCCAAATCGAAGTCTTTGATATGGGTGCGTGTTCCAGCCACCTTAAGATCAAGCATTTGGTTGAAATCGCAGTCGTACAGATAGCCATCCCAGCCAACGGAAATGGTATTCCGACACATCACGCCCGCCACCGCTGAAGGGTTGAAAGCGTCGAGCAAAGTCTGCATATAGGTCTCATACTGGCCGTTTTCGAGCATATAATCAAGAAACCGACTGATGGGCATATTCGTGATGGCATAAAGCGAATTGAAATCAATGTCGAACTTGCGTTTGAGTTGACGTTTGAATTCTGCCTCCAGCGACGCTTGGTTCCCGGGCAAAAAAGTCCCCGTAGGATTGTACACGAGATCCAATTTCAAACCCGAATCTTCCTTCCCATACCCCACTGCATTGAGCATTTGCAGCGCTTTGATGCTGTCTTCAAAAACCCCGTCGCCGCGCTGCGCATCCGTTCGATGGGCCGAATAATGCGGCAGCGACGACACCACTTCCACCTGATATTCCGCAAAAAACTCAGGCAGGTCATGGTATTTTTTGTTGGATACGATGATGGTCAGGTTGCAGCGGTCCATCACTTTTTTGCCCAATTTGCGACATTCCGTTACAAACCAGCGAAAATGCGGATTCATTTCGGGTGCGCCACCGGTGATGTCCACCGTCATAATATCGTGCGCAGCAAGGATTTCAAGGCATTTTTCCAAGCCTTCACGCCCCATGTTCTCTTCCTTTTTATCAGGACCTGCGTCTACATGGCAATGAGCACAAGTCTGGTTGCAGAGTTTGCCGATATTGACTTGGAAAATTTCGATGCTCGTCGGTTTGAGCACTCCATCCAAGAATCCCGCTTCCTTAATTTTTTCGGAAAAAAGCGGAAAATGCATGTCGGACAACTCCTTGCTGTTCAGCACTTTGAGTTGAAAAAAAGTATCTGCCAATGCGCTGTGCCTGGAACTGAGCGACTTTGTCTTTTGGTGTATGCCCATAATGGTGACTGGTGGATTGGTGACTGGTGGACTGGTGGATTGGTGGATTGTGTGGAAAATTGGCAGGCAAAGGTAGCAAAGCAATTTTCGGGAGTGTTCAAAAATCTGC
>CAZPTQ010000115.1:0-17266 GCA_964589365.1 uncultured Saprospiraceae bacterium | reverse complement strand
GACCAATGACCCAATGACCAATGACCCAATGACCAATGACCCAATGACCAATGACCCAATGACCAATGACGATATTGCGCCGCCCAGGCTTCCAATTTGGCTTTGTCCAGAAATTCGTTGGCAATGGCATTCAATGCTTTGCGCGTGTTTTCTTCGGTAAACCACTTGTTCTCCAAATAGGATTGCTGGATGATTTCGTCGAGTTCATCATCGCCGCCGGAGCGGATAAAGTGGCCGAGTTCGGCGAGGAGGTCAATACGTTGCTGGAGCGTCACGGATGGGTTGGATTTGAGGGACAAAGGTAGGGAACGCGAATTACGCGAAAGAGGCGGATATTCGCGGATTCGTTGGCTAAGGGCAACGGGCTGCATTTAATAGTTAGGTACATTCAGTCCAATCAATTTATGGATTAAACAAAGCCGCCCAACTTGTGTTTTTGGGCATAAAACCGCGTTAAAACTTCATGCCCGAATTAACTGCCACCTCCTTGACGCCACCACGGCGTCTTCTCCGCCTGCTCGGCCAATACCGCCGGGAAGTCCGCTATATCTTTCTGTATGCCTTAGTCGCAGGTGCCATCAATCTTTCCTTACCACTTGGTATTCAAGCAATTATCGGCCAAATAGCCGGTGGCGGCATCAATGCCTCCTGGGGCGTTCTGGTGCTTTTTGTACTGGTGGGCGCTGCGCTCACGGGCATCCTGCGCATCATGCAACTTTCGGTGATGGAATATATGCAGCGTCGGATTTTCACGGAATCGGCTGTTGAGTTTGCGGTTAGAATCCCAAGATTGAACCTCGAACTGCTCCGAAATGAATATCTGCCCGAGTTGGTGAATCGTTTTTTTGACACCGTTGCGATTCAAAAAGGTTTGCCAAAACTTCTGATTGACGGTAGTACCGCTATTCTACAGATATTTTTCAGCCTGCTCCTCCTCTCTGTGTACCACTCCTCTTTTTTGTTGTTTTCGCTGGTATTACTGGGTGTTTTGGGCATTTTGTTCTACTTAATAGCCCCAGCGGGCATAAAATCCAGCCTTCAGGAGTCTAAATACAAATATAAACTGGTTTTTTGGCTGGAAGAACTGGGGCGTGTTGCGGCCACCTTCAAGTTGGCAGGTGAAAACGATTTTCCACTTCGTAGAACTGATGCCATCACAGCAGCCTACCTCGAGGCACGCGCCAAACATTGGCGGGTTTTGATGGTGAAATATGTCAGCAGCGGGGCGTTCCGAGTGCTGGCGCTGGGCAGTTTTTTAGTCCTGGGCAGCTTGTTGGTCATGCAAAATGAACTGAATCTTGGGCAATTTGTAGCCGCAGAAATTTTGATTCTGTACGTCATCGAATCGGTGGACAAACTCATCGTTTTGCACGAAACGGGCTACGATGTGCTCACAGCAACTGAAAAACTGGGGCAAGTAACCGATCTGCCCCTCGAACGCGAGGGCGGGATTCGAGTGGAGGAATTTTGTGCGACTACCCAACCCCTGGCTGTGGAACTCCGCGACCTGAGCTACCAATTTTCAGACGGCAATTCCAAGGTGCTCAAAAATATCTCTTTGAATATCAATGGGGGAGAACGGGTCGCGGTAGTAGGGTACAATGCCTCAGGGAAAAGCACTTTGATGCAAATCATTTCCGGAGTGCGCCGCGATTTTACGGGGGGACTTCTGTATAATGGTCTGCCCAAACAAAATCTAGATTTGCGTAGCCTTCGAGAGCACATTGGCGATTTGTCGTCACAGGAAGATATTTTCAAAGGTTCGATTCTTGAAAATATTACCCTCGGAAATCCCCGAATTAATCTCCCCCAAGTGCTTGAAATGGTAGAAAAAGTGGGCTTGAACGAGTTCGTCCGGGAAAATTCTGCGGGGCTGGACACTGCGCTGCTTCCGAGCGGTATCAACATCCCGCGTAGCACAATCACTAAGATATTAGTGGCCCGAGCAGTGGTGGGCAAACCGAACCTGCTCGTCATGGAAGAACCATTGGCGGCCCTGAATTTCAAAGATCGCCTGAACATCGCGCAATTTTTGACGGATAAAACCAAGCCTTGGACCTTGATCTGTGTCACTGAAGACCCTGTTTTGGCGGCGCTTTGTGACCGGGTTTTAATCATGAAAGACGGGGGAATTATTTTTGACGGAACATTTGAAGCAGCACAGCAAACCAAGGATTTTGAAAAGGTTTTTCGTTCAAACCTGGTCTAATTTTTCAATCTACCACATGCTCAACATATCAGACAACACCCTGCCCACTTCGGCGTACCCGAAATCCAGCATATCCATGAGTAAGACCCGGCTACCCAATTGGCACTGGACATTTCGGCGATTAATGGCTGTTTTGATGGCAGTTTTCCTGATTTTTATGTTCCTCCCTTGGACCCAAAACGTCCGAGCGGATGGGCGCGTGACCACCCTTCGCCCTGAACATCGTCCTCAAACCGTACACGCCACTATCTCCGGTCGTATTGAACGCTGGTACATAGCGGAAGGCCAGGCCATCAAACGTGGGGATACGCTGGTTTTCTTATCGGAAGTAAAATCCGAGTATTTCGATCCCGAACTAGTAGCGCGGGTGAGTGATCAGGTCTCCGCCAAAAAAAGTTCCATCAACTCCTACGGCCAAAAAGCGGATGCATTGGAAGATCAAATGGAGGCCATGCGCCGCGAACTCGACAGCAAAATCATACAGATCCGTAACAAGATCGAGCAAGCGCGGCTAAAAATTCAAAGTGATACGCTAAAGATCGTGCAAACCCGGATTGACCTGCAAGTAGCTCAACGTCAGTTGAATGGCGCAAAAAGCTTGTACGACAAAGGGCTTGAGCCGCTCACCAAACTGGAAGAACGCCGTCTGAAACTCCAGGATGCAGAGACCAAACTTGTAGCCGCCGAAAACCAACTCGGCAGTAGCCGCAACGACCTTGTCATCTACATCACGGAACTACGCCTTGTGCAGAACGAAACCGCCAATAAAATAGCCAAGGCCCAAAGCGACAGATTCAGCACGCTCAGCGACCAATTCGATGCACAGGCCAATATGAGCAAACTTCAAATCGAACGCGAGAATTACGCCCGCCGTCAGTCATTCTACTACATCCTAGCCCCTCAAGACGGTTTTGTGGTGCAAGCCATCAAACCTGGCATAGGCGAAATTATCAATGAAGGCGAACCTTTGCTCAGTATCCAACCCGCTGATTATCAATTGGCTGTTGAGATGTATGTGAAACCGCTTGATCTGCCGCTCTTGTCGGTAGGAAGCCCCGTGCGCTTCATTTTTGATGGCTGGCCGGCCTTCTTTTTCAGGGGCTGGCCAGGAATTTCTTTCGGCACTTTTGGGGGGCATGTTGCAGCCATTGACCGAAACATCAGTGGAAACGGGAAGTTCCGGGTGTTGGTCGCACCTGATGTTGCGGATCATCCCTGGCCTACGGCAATTTTGCCTGGCGGAGGCGCCAAAGGCATCGCGCTCCTCAGCGATGTACCGGTCTGGTATGAACTCTGGCGTGTGCTCAACAGCTTTCCGCCTGACTTGTATAAAAACTTGCCGGGTGCTGCTGGCAAGAAGGAAAAGGAGGAAAAGAAATGAAAAAAGCATGGTTTGCCCTCGCGATTTGCTCTATTGCCCTTTGTTTTTTGCCGTTTTTTGCCGCTGCCCAAACACTTGAATACCCTTCATTTCGTCAGCAAGTCCTTGAAAATCATCCACTTGCACGACATGCTGACTTGTATCGGGATCAGGCCAGTGCTATGTTACTCCGTGCTAAAGGAGGGTTTGATCCAAAGGCGTACGGGGAGCATTTTGGTAAAAATTTCAACGGGAAAACCTATTTCCAATACACGGAAGCTGGTCTGAAAATTCCCACCTGGGCTGGTTTGGAATTCAAAGGCGCGTACAATCTTGCATCGGGAAGTTTTTTGAACAGCGAGAACCGATTGCCTGAAAAAGGTCAGGCCAGTTTTGGTTTAAATTGGACGCTGGGTCAAGGGCTGCTATTTGATGAACGGAGGGCCGGGCTTCAATTCGCCCGTGCAGGACTCGAAATGGGCGATGCCGAACGTTTGGCAGCCCGCAATGACCTGATGCTTGAAGCAGCCAAAACCTATTGGACCTGGAATTTTGCTGACAATGCGGTGGGCATCATAGAAGATGCACTGCGTCAGGCCGAAATCCGGCACGATGGACTCCGACAAAGTTTCCAGCAAGGCGAGCGGTCGGCTTTCGATACGTTGGAAACCTTCATTCAAGTTCAGAACCGACAAGTCGAGTTGCAGTTTGCCCGCGTGGATGCCCAAAATGCTGCATTAGCGCTGACTGTATTTTTATGGGATGCTGAAAATCAAGTGCTTACACCTGAAAACATACCTGCTGCGCCTGCACTTTTGACGGCCGAAATTGGGGCAGGAATGCCTTCTGATGTGGAAAGTTTACGCCAGACTGCGCTTGCTCAACATCCTGAATTGCGTCTGTATCAAGTCAAACTTCGCCAACTAGAGACCGAACGCCGCCTCAAAAATGAAAAGCGAAAACCAGTGCTGGATGTGAGTTACAACCTCTTGGGCAATAATTGGCAATTCTTTCCAACGGCCTCCGTCGAAGGCCCTGCCATGTTGGCCAATGATGTAAAATGGGGTTTGGATTTCAGTTACCCACTGCTGAACCGAAAAGCGCGGGGCGACTGGCAACTGACCCAGCTCAAAATTGTCCAGACAGAACTTGAATTGCAGCAAAAACGGCAAACCGTAGAAATCAAAGTTCAACAGTATGCCAATGACCTGGTGAATCTTCGCGCGCAGGCCGTCCTTTTCCGCGACGTAACAGCCAATTACCGCCGACTTTTGGATGGGGAAAATGAGAAATTCTTCCTGGGCGAGAGCTCTATCTTTTTGGTCAACACCCGAGAGCAGCGTTGGCTGGATGCGCAGTTGAAATACCTCAAACTGCTCAGCGAACTACGCAAAGCAGAGGCCGGTTTGCAGTGGGCTGCGGGGATTTTGGGGGAGTAAAACTTACTCCGCCACCGGCACATTAGGCAATATCGGCCTCAACACCACCACAGTCCGTCGGTTCTTCTGGCGGCCTTCGGGAGTTTCGTTGGAAGTGACGGGATAAAATTCCCCTTTCCCGATTGGGGTAATTTGATTGGCGTTCACGTTGAAATCGCGGATAAGCATCCGAACAACGTTGGTGGCACGGGCAAGGCTCCAGTCCCAGGTATCTTTCAATATTTTTTCTTTTGGCGGCAATACGTTGTCGGTGTAAGCGACCAATTCCACAGAAAGCGCAGGACGTGCTGCGAGGAATTCGGCGAGCGGCTTGAGCAATTCCTTGCCCTTTGCACTGATGTTCAGCCCTGTTGGATCAAAAAGCGAAGCATCGGGCAGGCTCAGCATAATGGATTCTCCTTCTGTTATGGCGGTCACGCCCGCGCTGCTTTGCGGGAAGTAGGCTTTCACCAATTCGAATTCGAGCTCAGTTAGTATTTTCTTCCGTTTGTCCTGCACTGCTTTTACCCTGTTTATCAAGGCGTTGCGCTGGTCGAGGGTGGTCTTGGTGGTGGCAAGATTTTTTTCCAGTGCGGATTTTTCTAAGACGAGTAAACTGGCCGATTCGCCCATGGATTGGGTGGTGGCGGCGAGTTTTTCTTTTAAATCCGCAATTTGGTTGTCCTGGTTTCCGAGATCGCGGGCAAGGTTTTCGGTGGTTTTGGTGAGTTGGGCAGTTTCGCGTTTTCGGTCGAGAAGTTCCTGAACCAGCACCTTTTCACGCGCTTCGGCGGCGGAGCGGGCCGCGAGTTCGGCGCGGTAAATGCGGGGTTTGACACAAGAGGCGGAAGAAAGCAGTACTAAGCCTGAAAAGGCGATAAGGGTTGTTTTCAGCATCGTTTGTTCTGTTTTTCTGTAACATATAGGCTAAAAAGCCGGAAAGGCACAAAGGTGAAGATACCTTTCTGCCTTTCCAACTTTAGGGCACGACCTTAACAAGCTCATCGCACCACGGTGGCAAAACCTTTGAACTCATTGATCTCGCCTCGAGGGCCAGTAAAGCTAACCACATAGGTGTACACGCCTTCAGGCGACATGCCTCCAGAGTTACGTTTTTCCCCGTTCCATTTGTCATTTGGGTTGGTGGTTTCAAACACAAGTTCGCCCCAACGGTTCCAGATGGCCATTTTGAAGTTGGACGCCCCATTGAGGTATCCCTTTCCAAAAAAATCGTCGTTCATACCATCGCCGTTGGGTGTGAAGGCATTGGGCATAAACCAGGTGACTACCGGTCGGAAGTCCAGTTCTCTTGAAATAGAATCTTTGCAGCCGGCCGGGTGGGTCACAATGAGCCGAACGGTCACGCGACCTGTATCGAGGAAGGTGTGCGAAGGATTTTGTTCCAAGGTGGTGTAGTTTGGGCCAAGTTGCCAGTTCCAATGTGCTGCACCGATTGATTGGTCAATAAATTGAATGGTGTTGTTAAAATTGGTCAGATCAGTTTCAGGACTGAAGGTAAAATCAGCTGTGGGGGATGGTTCTACCCGAATTAGGTTCGGAAAATCCGCGTCCACATAGCATCCAATAGGCGATGTGATTTCCACCCGCACATCATACACTCCTTCAACATCATACAAATGGCTGGGACTGATAACACCAATGGTAGAATCGCCGTCGCCAAAATACCAGACGATCTTGTAACTACCGTCAATGGGTGTGGAAAGGTTGTCGAAGTAAATTTCCGCCGGGACGCAACCCAGATAACTGCTGGGTTGAATGATAATAACAGGAGGCACCGGAAACCATTGAATGACCACAGTGGTATCGTCCGAGCATTGGTTCATGTCCGTCACTTTGAGTTTCACTGGGTGGTTTCCAGGGATAGGGTATTGATATGTCGGATCTTGTAGGCTGGAAGCGGAACCGGGTATGCCAAAGTTCCATTTCCATTGGTTTATGCCGCCCTCGCCAGTGGAATGGTCTGTGAAGATTACCGGGCCGGCATCACAGGTGTCATAATCATACACAAAACTGGCGTTTACCTCCGGGAAGATACGCACATGGATGTAAGCCGTATCGCTGCAGCTGCCGCTGGCCTGGTTGATTAAAAGCATCCCGTGGTACAGCCCGGTATCTGGGAAAGTGAATGCAGTGAACCACTTGTTCACGTTGTCCGTAACGATAGTCCCGTTGATGTCAAACCTCCATTCTACATCCTCGACATTGCTTGCATCCGTTGTTTTGTTTTGAAAGAAAATGGTCTTTTCGCCACAGGATTTGATGGTGTAATTTTCATTGTTTATGGTCAAAGAGTCAGCGCCCAGTTTTGCATCAATGTCGGGAGTACAATCTGTCACATTGAACTGAAATTCACGCTGAACTGTAGAAAGCAGCTGGCCGTTGCGGTACTCTTGCACACAAACCGCCACCACAAATTGCCCGATGATTTCAGGGGTTCCGGTGATTACACCCGAAACCGGGTTGATCGTAATCTGAGGGTCGCCGCCAACTGGATTGTTGAAATTATAGTTTGGTACCGCATAAGGCACATTATCGAAAGGGGGTGCGCAAGGCGGCGTAGGCAAGGCTCCAATACAAGAATATAATTCAGGAGTGAACGTGATGTTGCCACCGCCTGCCAGTGCTTGGCAAAAACTGTACACCAAAATATCCCCGTCAGAGTCAGTGGCCGAGTGGTTGAACGTGAGCGGAAGGTTGTTGCAAATGATGATGGGCGGGAAGTTGGTGAATGTTGGGCTGTTGTTGCAAGCGGCCATTGCCGCTGGGTTCAGTTCTATCGTATAAGTGGCGCCCACATCGCCGGGGCTAATGATATTGGTAATGGTATTATTTCTGCAGCAGCGTTGATACACAATAAAATAACTTTCATTGGTAAGAACCGGAAGGGTTGCCTCAAAGGAATAAACTGCTTCTTCCACACAGACGAGCGGGACATTCGTCACGCATTGCGGGGTGTCTGGAATCAGTTTGGTATAGGCATAATTGTTTACGCTGTAAGTGGAATGCAAAGAGTTGACCGTTTCTGTGCCGCGATAAATAGCGAAGGTGGCTGGGTTATCGAAATTAGCACCATTGCCGTAACAATCGCGATAGATGTGCATCGTGAACCGCCAACGCTTCATCCCAGGGCTGGGTTCGCCCAAGCATTCGTAAGTGATGTCGCCACCTATGATGTGGCGGGCTTCGATAATAGAAGGGAAAAGGAAAAGCGCTAAGAGCGCACAGAGCGAAAAAATATTGGTACAGTTCATGTTTTTGTATTCTGGTTAATAATTGGACTTTGTCAACGCACCACGGTCGCAAATCCTTTAAACTCCTTGACCTCACCACGTGGCCCGGTGAAGGAAACGGTATAAATGTACATACCTTCTGGCGACATACTACCAGCGTTTTGCCTTTCGCCGTTCCACTTGTCATTGGGGTTATTGGTGTCGAACACCATTTCGCCCCAACGGTTCCAGATGCTCATTTTAAAATTCGTGACTCCGTTGAGAAAACCTTTCCCAAAGAAATCGTCGTTTATCCCGTCGCCGTTAGGTGTGAACGCATTGGGCATAAACCAAGTGATTTCCGGGCGGATGTCCAGTTCTTTCGTCATGGAATCTATGCAGCCCGCTGGATGTGTCACAAGAAGCCGAACACTGACTTTGCCCGTATCAAGAAAGCTGTGCGTTGGATTTTGTTCAATAGTCGTAAAATTTGACCCGATCTGCCAGTTCCAATGTGCTGCTCCCGTCGAGTTGTCAATGAAATGAACCGTATTGTTGAAGTTGCTCAGGCCCGAATCTGGGTCACACTTGAAATCAGCAACGGGTGGCGGCTCTACGCTGATTAGTTTGAAAAAATCGTCATAAATATAACACCCAATCGGCGAAGTGATTTCTACACGCACGTCGTACACTCCCGGTTCATCGTACACATGGGTTGGGCTGATTACGTTCTGGACCGAATCACCATCCCCAAAGTACCATACAATGTTGTAGCTTTCGTCAATGGGCGTAGAAAGGTTGCCGAAGTAAATACTGGCAGGCACACAGCCGAAATAGCTGCTAGGCTGGATAATGATTACAGGCGGCACAGGAAACCATTGGATAATGGCTGTTGTATCGTCTGTGCATTGGTTCTTGTCTGTTGCTTTCAGATAAACGGGGTGATTGCCGGGAATCGGGTATTGATAACTGGGATTTTGCAGGCTTGACGCCGATCCGGGTATCCCAAAATTCCATTTCCATAGGTTCAAGCCGCCATCGCCCGTAGAGTGGTCTGTAAATACTACCCGTTCTGCCACACAAGTGTCGTAATCGTACGCAAAACGCGCATGCACTTCCGGGAAAATTTGGACATGGATGAAGGCTGTGTCGCTGCAAGCGCCATCGCTTTGGTTTATCAATAGCATCCCGTGATATAGCCCCGTATCAGGAAAGGTAAAAGCGGTGAACCATTTGTTCACATGGTCGCTCACACTTGTGCCATTGATATCGAAACGCCATTCCACGTCCTTCACGTTGGCGGCTATCGTTGTCTTATTTTGAAAAAAAATAGTCTTGTCGCCACAAGACTTTATGGTATAATCTTCCAAAAGGACGGTCAGGGAGTCTGCGCTGAGTTTGGCATCAATGTTAGGGGTGCAATCGGCTACATTGAACTGAAACTCACGTCGCACTGTAGAGAGCAGTTGTCCGTTGCGATATTCTTGCATGCATACGGCCACTACAAATTGTCCGACTAGTTCCGGCGTTCCAGAAATTTCTCCCGTAACTGGATTGATGCTGACTTGAGGGTCGCCAGCCATCGGGTTGTTAAAATTGTAAGTTGGAACGGTATAAGGCACCATGTCAAAAGGCGGGCCGCAGGGTGGGGTAGGTATCACGCCATCGCAACCAAATGGGTCAGAAGAATTGATTGGGTTGCCTCCGCCCGCCAATGCCTGACAAAAACTGTACACCACAATATCCCCTTCAGCATCCGTAGCCGAATGGTTGAAATGGAAGGGCAGGTTGTTGCAAATTATGATGGGCGGGAATTCAGTGTATACCGGACTATTGTTGCCGACCGCCATTGCGGCAGCAGTCAGTTCGATGGAATAAGTAGCCCCCACGTCGCCAGGATCAAGAATATTGGTGATGGTTTCGTTTCGGCAGCAACGTTGATACACGATAAAATAACTTTCGTTCGCCAGCACCGGGAGGTCTTCCTCAAAAGTATAAATAGCCTCTTCCACACAGACAAATGGGACTTGGGTCACGCATTGCGGCGTATCTGGAATGAGTTCAGCCAAGTAGTTGAAATAAACCTCCTTTGTGGAATAAAGCGAGTTAGTTGCTTCCGAGCCTTGATAGATAGCGAATTCAATGGGCTGGTCAAAGCCAGGTCCTCCACCAATGCAATCGCGGTACACATGCATGGTAAACCTCCAGCGTTTTACCCCTGGGCTGGTTTCGCCCAAACATTCGTAAGTGACGTCGCCCCCAATGATGTGTTTGGCTTCGACCATAATAGGAGAAAAAAAAGCTGCAAAAAATAGGAGCGTTAAATAGGCGGCGTTTCGTTTCATATTAACCGATTAGGTAAAGGAGTATAACGATTTTGGAATTACGATTGCCACGATCCTGCGTTGTGCTTGGAATTGGAATCGTTGCAATCGTAAATCCAAAATCCAAAATCGCAAATCCGCTTGCTACCTTTGTCCCCGCCAAAAGTACAGCCTACATTCATTTCAAAATCAATTTGTATCCCATGTTCCTGCTACGCGACGACATTTCTGAAATTGTCTCCCTCCTTCATAAGGGCAACATCATTTGTTACCCTACCGATACCGTCTGGGGCATAGGTGGCGACGCGCTGCACGAAGCCGCCGTGGATAGAATCAGTATCCTCAAAGGCCGAAAGCCCGAAAAAGGCTTCGTCCTTCTGGTTTCCAGTATCGAGATGCTCAAACGCTTTGTGCCCAAGATACCCCCTCGCCTGGAAACGCTGCTGGCGCACCACCAACGGCCACTCACGATGATATACGCGGAGACGGTGGGGTTGCCTCCTTGGGTAAAAGCACCCGATGGCTCAGCAGCTATACGTGTAGCTACCGACGAATTCTGTCGCGAACTGATAGAGGCGTTCGGAAATCCCATAATAAGCACTTCTGCCAACAAGACCGGAGAGCCATTTCCGCCCACTTTTGGTGGCATCAGCAGCGAAATTCTTGTCGCCGTGGACTATGTTGTCAAGTACAGGCAGGACGACAAAGAACCTGCCGAGCCTTCGTCCATCGCTATGCTCGATCGCTACCAGGAGTTGGAGTTTGTAAGGGAATAGGATCAAAGTCCGTCCAAAAAATCCCGCAATGTCTTAGATAATTTGTTGATCTGCAGTTGTTTTTGACTGATAGACGCTTCTGGCAAGCGCCCGGAATCCTCTAAAAAATCCAGCGCAGTTGTAGCTTCTTTGAGTGTTTGCATCGCAAGGTTGGCGCTGTATCTGATCTGGACCGCTTGGGTCGGGAGACTGTTTTTGGCAATGGCATTATCGTAATCGTGCAGTGCAATGCGGTAGCGGAGGTTGGCAAGGTTGAATTGAAGCGAGAAGCTTTCAAGTTGGAGATTGAAGAGTGCAATGTTGACAAACTCAGTCCCCAAGATAGTGGAAGCATTTTTTATCGTGTCTTTCAATCCCGCCATGTCGCGTTCAATTGCCGTCATTTTTTCCACTAAATGCACTGCTTTTCTAGAAGGAAGTTTTTGTGTGGTCAATACCTCCTCCATTTCAGGAGAAATGATAGCTCTTTCGGTGCGGATTTCGCAGGCCCGCAAGGTCAATAGCCCCTGCTTTGCTGAGGCGATCCGTTCCTCCAAAAAAGCAAACCTTGGGGGTCGGCGGCGCATAAGTTCGCAATCTTCTATGGCTTGAAAAAAGAGTGAGCGGGCTTCGCGCAAGTTAAGTCCAATGGTTTTCAAACTTTTAATTGCTGTTTTGTCATTTGCCAATTCCTGTGCAAAGCGCAATTGGCGTCGCGCCAACTGAATGGCTACAAGGCTTCGGTTGTGGCTGATATCAAAACAATGGCCCGCCATTTTGGCGCAGTCTATCCTTCGTTCTGCCAGCTGGTACGATTGTCTGGCGAGCGCTGTCTGATAGCGGAGTTGGGCGATTTGGTGCTCCTCCAAAACGCCCTCTTGCATGGTGTGGTGCAGGTATTCAAAATAACCTGTGCGCATGTCACCGCGGATTTTATCGAACAAAGCAGCCACGTCTTTTGGGGTATAAAACCTTTCTGCCTTTTCGATTCTCTCCGGGGTTTCCAATTGTTCAAACAAAGCCCTTGACCTATTGTGATAGCGATCCATCAAATCAATTTGTGCCTCAAACCAAGTCGTATCAATTACCAATGTTTCGGTCATAATCGCTTCAGTAGTAATAGAATCTAATGCGTTGAGCAGTTCGAAAAACAAGCCCCAATAACTTTGCCCAAGGCCAAAAACCACCCGCTCATTGCTGCCATTAAAGCGCAACACCCGGCTTTCTGCGGCAAATTTTCGGCTCAAAGAATCCATCGAAGCCCACAGTTCCAAAGTGTCGCGGAATTTGAATTCTTCTTCTTCTTCTTCTTGAAGAAAGACCCAATTTTCTTCTTCCGAATATTGAATGAAACGGCGTTCTGTAACGGGGTTTTCCAATAATTGCCACACCGGATCATCTGGCAAATGTGTGAGCACAAATTCCAGCGGATTGGCCATAAAGTAATTGTCAACCACCTTCCAGCGTTCCAGCCCGGTTGGCGGAACGCCCCAAGTCGGATCGAAAAGTTGCCATTCCTTACCGATACGAGCCGCCGCCCAGGCATGACCAATCTGCTCCACATCGCCGTCCTGGTTTTTTACCAAACCGGTTACCACCTCGCAAGGCAAGCCCGCTTCCCCCATCAATGCACAAAAGAGATTGGCATATCCCTGGCATACGGCAGTGCGGTTTTGAAGCACCCGCGTGGGGGCTTGGCGTTTAGTAAATTCGGGGGTTGCCCACAGTTCACGGCCTCCCGAACTGTCCACGTATGCGATATTGAGCGTTACCCAGGCGTAGAGCGCGCGGGCTTTGTGCGCATCATTGGGCTGTTCAGCGCAGAGGTAATCGGAGAGTATTTTAATGGAAGCGGTTTTATTGGGTGGGGTGTTCAACGCGAGTTTGTCAACCGCAAAGAAGTTTTGACTGAAAAGTGAAATCGGTAGCAAGAAGAAAGGGAGGAATTTTTTCATAGCGGTTACAAAAATAATGACATTTTTGTGTCCGCTACTTTTTGCTGCTACGAATTGCCGCCCCCTTCCTGGCTTCAATTTCCTTCAAAATCCTGTGTGCCAATTTGAGTGCTTCGAAACCATCTCTGAGCGTGACAACAGGATCCGAATCCATCGCAATCGCATCGTGGAAAGTTTCCAATTCGCGTTGGATGGCGTTCACGGGCGCAACTTCGGGCATGGAAAGTTGCAGCCATTTTTTCCCCAAAGGCGTGTCGAATTCCATGAGTTGCTCGCTGGGCGGAAGGTTTGAGGCATCTTGTGCGAAAAGCCGCACTATTTGCGCGTTCTTCTCCAAAAAGTCGAGGCTCAAATAATGGTCGGGCTGGAAGAGCCGCATTTTCCGCATTTGCTTCATCGAAATTCGGCTGGCTGTGAGGTTGGCCACGCAGCCATTGGCAAATTCTATGCGGGCATTGGCAATATCGGGTGTATTGCTCAGTACTTCCACCCCGCTCGCACTGACTTTGGTCACAGGCGATTTGACCAGGTGCAATATCAGATCAAGGTCGTGGATCATGAGGTCCAAAATGACCGATACCTCCGTGCCCCTAGGTTGAAAAGCCGCCAATCGGTGGCTTTCAATAAACATGGGGTTCAGCGTCATTCCGCCTAAAGCAGTAAAGGCGGGATTGAAACGTTCGACGTGTCCGACCTGGACTTTTACGTTGTGTTTTTCAGCAAGTTGCAGGAGTTTTCTTCCCTCTGGAATCGTTTGGGTAACAGGCTTTTCGATGAAACAGTGCTTGCCAGCACGTATGGCTTTGGCCGCCAAATCGAAGTGCGAAGGGGTAGGAGTCACAATGTCCACAGCATCGCAATCGGCGAGGAGTTTCGCTAAAGATTTGTAGCGTTTTGCGCCGTATTGGGCAATGGCCGACTCGGCATTTTTATCGTCGAGATCGTAGAAGCCTGCAAGTTCCCAACAATCAGTGGCAAGGATACATTTGAGGTGGATTTTGCCAAGATGGCCTGCACCGAGGAGCGCTATTTTCATACTGAGTGTTAAGTGTTTAATGGTAAGTGTTAAATGACTGCGAGGGCGCGCGCTACCCCTTATCACTTAACATTACCACTTTATCGAAGTCCCGCATTAATGCCCTCCAATACCTTGGAACCAGGGCAAAGCACCTCTTTCCCAAGTGCATTGAGCGGAGTGGCTGCGGTATTCAAAATGCTGTGCAAATCGCGCCCATCGGGATCAATAAAAATCAGTCCGGTGAGGATTTCGCCGCTGGCCTTGGATTCGTATAATTTGTTGACGGCCGAATGCCGATCCCGTGGATTGAAGTCTTTGGCGAGTTTGTTCAGATAAATGGTCGAGCCATCGTGCAGCTGCACGGCCACAGAATCTCCTTCGTTGTATTCGGTGGTGATTTCTTCCATAATTGGCACAAAATCAACGGCTGCGGTTGCTTCAATATGCTCCCTTGTGTAATCGTATGACTTGGTGGAACCGACATTGTTATTGAAAGTCACACAGGGCGACACCACGTCAATCAGCGCAAAACCGGGGTGCGACATAGCGGCTTTTATGAGCGGAATCAATTGCTCCTTGTCGCCCGAAAAACTCCGGGCTATGAACGAAGCACCCAATTCCAGCGCCAGTCCGACCATGTCAATGGCGTTGTACATATTGGCCGCGCCGCTTTTGTTGACCGATCCCACATCGGCAGTGGCTGAATCCTGGCCTTTGGTGAGGCCATAGCAACCGTTGTTCATGATGATATAGGTGATGTTCAGGTTGCGGCGGATGGCGTGCACGAACTGCCCCATCCCGATGGAAGCCGAATCGCCGTCGCCTGAAACGCCGATGTACATCAAGTCGCGGTTGGCGAGGTAGGCTCCAGTTGCCACGGAGGGCATACGGCCATGTACCGAGTTGAAACCGTGGGAGTTAGCCAGGAAGTACGTCGGCGTTTTGGAGGAACAGCCGATGCCGGAGAGCTTTGCAACCCGGTGCGGCTCCACCGCCATTTCAAAACAAGATTGGATGATGGCGCCGCTAACAGAGTCATGGCCACAGCCCGCGCAAAGCGTAGACAGCGCGCCTTCGTAGAATTTTTTGGTATACCCGAGCGCGTTGGTGGGCGAATCGGGGTGGCGGAAAGTAGGTCGGACGAATGTCATGTATGCTTGTTGATTTGAGTAGTTGGTGATTGGGTGATTTGAGTTTTTTTTGCTGCCGTTGTTGGCGTCCTCGCCAACAACAAACGGAAGTCAAAAGTCAAGAGTATCTGTCGCTCCGGGCTTGGTATTTCGCTTCGTGGCTTGTTGTTGGCGAGGACGCCAACAACGGAAAAAAAAGTTACAAGTTACAAGTTACAAGTTACAAGTTTCAAGTCAACGCTCACTCGCTTACCTCCGACAAATTCGGCTCACCCAAATCATGTTCCGCAAACGCCGGGTTCAATTTGCCCACCAGGCTTTGGAAGATTTTCTGCCGGATCACATCGGCCGTTATTGGGAAGCCATCGTAGTTCAAAATCGAGGTCAGTTTGGTCGGATTTATGCCTAGTTCGTTGACTAACAATGATTTGAACTGCGCATCCCGATTTTGCTCCACCACAAAAACCCGCTGGTGCTCGTCAATAAATTGCTGCACCTCTGCATTAAACGGAAATGCTTTCACACGCATAGAATCGAGCGTAATGCCTTGCTCATTGAGCAAATCCTGGGCTTCAATGGCAGCGTAGGTAGTTGTTCCAAAGAACAGCATCGCGAACGCGCTTTGTTTTTTCTTTTGGTAAAACTCCGGGCCTGGGACGTGCTGCTTCGCAGTCTCCCATTTTTTCACCAAACGGTCCATGTTGCGGACGTAGGCAGGGCCTTCCTCAGTGTACACAGCGTATTCATCGCGTGAGGTGCCCCGGGTGAAAAACGAACCTTTTGTAGGGTGTGTGCCTGGGATGGTGCGATAGGTAATCCCGTCTCCATCAACATCCAGATAACGGCCAAAACGCTCTGCCGAAGCCTCCAATTCTTCTGCCGTCAGCACTTTGCCACGGTCAAACACGCGGCTGTCGTCCCACTGAAGTGGAGGCGACATGTTTTCGTTCATGCCGAGGTCGAGGTCGGTCATGACGAGGATGGGTGTCTGTAGCCGCTCGGCAAGATCAAAGGCATCGGCCATCATCGAAAAACACTCGGCGGGCGTGCTGGGAAACAAAAGCACCTGCTTGGTGTCGCCATGAGAAGCATAGGCCGCCAACAGAATGTCAGACTGTTGTGTGCGGGTGGGCATCCCTGTGCTGGGGCCACCGCGCTGCACATCCACGAGCACGGTGGGGATTTCTGCGAAATAGGCCAGTCCCAGAAACTCGCTCATCAACGACACCCCAGGGCCACTGGTGGCGGTAAAGGAGCGTGCGCCGTTCCAGTTGGCGCCGATGACCACGCCAATGGCGGCAAGTTCATCTTCGGCCTGCACGATGGCAAAATTGTTCCGACCTGTTTCGGGGTCAACCCGGAGTTTTTTGGCGTATTTGCCAAAAGCATCGGCTAGCGAGGTAGAGGGCGTGATGGGATACCAGGCCAACACCGTTGCGCCGGCATACACCGCTCCGAGTCCGCAAGCGGAGTTACCGTCCATCATAATCCAGTCTTTCACCTTGTCGCGGCGTTCCACGCGGTGTTCTAGCGGGTATTTGAAATTAGCATGGACATACTGGATGCCCATGTCCATGGCCTCGTAGTTGGCGGTGATCAGTTTTTCCTTGTTCTTGAATTTTTCCGTAATAATGCCATGCAGCACCTCCAGTTCGATGTCGAGCAAAGCCGAAAGCGCTCCCACGTATACCATGTTTTTGAGCAGCTGCCGCTGCCTGGGGTCGGAAAATTTGTCCATACACATTTGCATCATCGGGATGCCGAGGTAGTGGATGTCTTCGCGGATAAAATCCTTGTACAGCTCCTTGGTGCTGTCGTAGATGAAGTAGCCGCCGGGCTTCACATTGGCAATGTCCTTGGGCATACT
>CAZPTQ010000114.1:9936-17409 GCA_964589365.1 uncultured Saprospiraceae bacterium | reverse complement strand
CAACAGCGATACGGCACACAAAAATCTCCAACCACTTTACCGCCCTCTGTGACAAGGATAAACGTCCCGCCCTTTGGTACGCCTGCAAGGTGTTCCGCGCCCTGAATCTTGGCAATAAAGGTGTTAAACTCAATCTTTTTTGCAGCACTGCCGGGTGGGTAACTTTCAATCGCATCCTTGGCCTCCATCTCTAGTACATCAAAATCAAGGTTGTACTTCCGTGCTATTTTCAAAATTTTGTCTTTGACTTCCCCTGCTTTTCCCGCCTTCCCGATATGCCCCTCTACCCTGTAAAAATCATACGGATCGAGGGTAAAACGCAGCGGACGTATGACCTGCTGGAGGTGGCTGTAACTTTCCTCCATATCGTTGGCGTGGTAGCAGAGGTGCTGGTTCTCGGTCAGCGTTTTCGCGCGGCGGTAATCCCAGAAACGGTGTACGGACTGTGTTCCGAGCGTTACAAGATAATAGAAAGGAATGCTTTGGCGGCTCAGCGGATGGAAATAACTGCGCCCTGGCGTGATTTTGATTTGTTCGTAATCAGGCAATGACGGGTAATCCTCGCCCTCGTCGCAGCAGCATACAGGGTTGGTTTTGGGGTCATCATGGATAGGCAACAGGAAGCCTTTCACCAAGAGCAGCCAACGCCGCAAGTATAGCCGACTGGTTTCCAATCGAGCAGCATTTCCGTTGTAGATCGGCGGCTGGGCAAACTCGTGGCGCAGCGGGGAGGCCAGCCCGTTGTGCTCTTCGCGCATGGCAAGGCCGAGCAGCAGGTGGCGCGGGTGTTCGTTGGCATCGCTGATACAGCAAGCGACCATGAGTTGCAACAGTTCGGATCGGAGCTCGTGGTAGGCGTTAATAAGGTCGCGCGCCCAGTCGTAAAAATATTGGATGAAGTGACGGGCATCGAGCGGATCGTTTGGCTTTTTTGCATGCTTTTCGCAAAAATTCTTGTACTCCGTCCACTTTTCATCCAAACGGTCGAGCGCATCGGAGAAATAATCCTCGCCAAACTGCGGGAACAAAAGTCGGTGGTACAATTTCACGACCCGGCGCATTTCCCGGTCCACTTTTTCAAAAACCTCTCCGGTGATGACCGAATATTTGCTGAAAAGTTGAGCGAGTGTAAGCGGGTTGGGGAAGTCCGTTTGGTCGAGTTCGTCGGCACTGCAGCCGTCTTGCAAGTGCAAGCCAAAGCGGGGGAGCGGGATTTCGCGCAGGCCAAGTTCTGGCCGAAGGGCGTGGAAAATATCGTCCTCATAAGGGGTTTCATCCAGCGGACTAAAATCCTCCTCAAAAAGGAAATCTGTGTCGGGGTGCTGCGCTATGCGCCGTTGAAGTTTGTCTTTGCGGTTCAGTGCGGCTATGGCATCGTGGCGGCTCATCAGCACAAAAGTCACTTTGTCGGGGTCGGGATGGCTTACCTGGTTGAGCAGGGCAAGCACCACCTTGTCGTGGATAAATGGCGTGGCGAGCTTGGTCCGTTGTTGCGGCGAGAGCGGATATACGCCGTCCTGTGTTTCGTCTTCTTTTTCGGCCAGCAGCCGCCAGACTTTCCAGGTCTCCTTTTTGTCATTTTTATCTTTGTTTCTGACAAAAAAGGGATACTCCGAGGCATTTTCCAATGCCTGATAATGCGTGAAATGTTCTAATTCGTTCCACTTTGCAATGTGTCCGTCGGACGTAACACCTGCGCCAGGGCCGATATAGAGTGTAAATTTCCACGAATGCCACACATCGAAACCGCATATTATTCCGCGTCCTTCGAGGCAACGCCGGGCCAGGCGGTCGGCTGCATCGCCGGAGGGGTCGGGCTGCCATTCGTCAATTTGGCGTTGCAGGTCTTCGATGCGCAGGCGTTGTGCTTCGTCGCGCTCATCGTCATCTTCGAGCCGTTCTTCTGCTTTTTCAATACGCCGTTCTGCCTTGTCGAGGCGCCTGTCAAGTTTGTTTTCCAAGTCCTGGTCCCGGTCGCGGGCGTATTCCTTCGCGTCCTTTTCAGCATCCTTTATTTTGCCTTCCAGCTCATCGTCGGCTTCTGCCATCAGCACACCCACTTGTCCAATTCTTTCTTCTAGTTCTTCGGTCTTTTTTTCAAAATCATCCCTCAGTTTTTCATCCGCTTCTGTCAAATCCCGTATCGCATTTTCTTGTTCCAATTGTTTGGTTTCCAAGGCTTTGATTTGTTCGCACAAATCTTTTTTGCAGGCCTCGATGTCTTTCAATGCTTCCTCAATCAAGGTCTGGACGTCTTCTTTGTTGACCCAGTTTTTTGAATGCTGGCTGAGTATATTCAAATGTTTTTGCAATACGTCCAGCAGTCCACCTTGCTTGGTCAGTTTTTCCAAATCTTCGGAGAGGTCTTCCGCCTTTTCCTTGGCGTCTTTGGCTTCCTTTCCAATTTTGACCAATTTGTCACCAAGGTCTTTGATGGCTTTGCCAAAGTCCTGGACTTCCAGAATTCTCACCCGCTCCTGAAGCGTGGCTAGTAAATCGCGGAGGGTTAGTATCCCAATCCGGTCTTCTTCATTGCGCCTGCGGATAGCATCCAGTTCGCGCACGAGTTTTGCCTCCCATGCTTCGATAGCCTTTCGGATGCGCTCCTCCACGTCGGCGGGTGTGCCGCCTGTGAGTACGATTTCGTTCACCCGCTTTTCCAGTTCGTCCAATCCATAGCGCAAGTCTTTGAGGTCTTTTTTGACATCCCCCTTCAGGTCGGCAAAGTTTCGTTCTAAATCAGCTTGCCATTTGGCAAGCAAGAGCAAGATTTGGGTTCTGATAGCTTCGGCGCTTGGAGTGTTGGCAGCGAGTTTCTCCAATGCCTCTCTAAGCTGTTCGAGGTTGGATTTGAGCAGCATTATTCTTTTCTCTGCCGAATGCAATCGGTCGTTCACTTCGTCGCGCAACTTGGCCAGTTCAGAGAGCACCAGTTCTTTTACTTCCTCTGGGTTTGCGCCGCTTTTCAATTTTTCCTCCACCAATTTTTGTAGCCCGGCGAGGTTGTTTTTGAGTTTTTCAATGGCCAGCTCGGCACCACCCAAGCGTGAATCGAACGCAGCCAAATCGCCTTCAATCTTACCTACTCGCGCTACCAGATTGGCAATTGCCAAATCGGTCGCCTTGCGCCAAACGTCCAGTTCAGCGTGCAGGAGCGCCTTTACCTGTTCTGCGTTGAGGCCATCGGTTTTAAGGGCATCCACGCGATTAATTAGATCATTGAGCGCGGTTTGCAGTGCAGCCAGGTCTGTTTTGGAAGCAAACTTCGCTTCGATTTCCAACTTCCATTCTTTGAACTCCTCTTCGATGATTTTCCGAACATCGTCAGGGTCAATGCCTGTTGTTTCGATGGCCGAAATCCGGGCATCCAACCGCTTCACTTGTGCGGCCAGTTCTTGCTCCAACTTGCCCAAACGCTCTTCCAGCTGTGTTTTTACAAACTGGAGGGAGAGCAGCAGTTCGCCCCGGACTGTTTCCAGTTCAGGGATTTTTTTCAAAATCCCCTCCACTTTTTGGATCAAATCGGAAATCGCGTTTCCTTGTACCTGAATGGTTTTTTCGTCTTCGGTGAGGCGGTTTTTCAATGCGGTTACTTCATCGTCCACTTTCTTTTTCCATTCTGCTAAAGCCGCTAACACACGGTTTTTGATGTCCTCAGGGTCAACGATTCCGCCGCCAGGATTTTTCAGGATATCGGCCACCTGTTTTTGAAGCTCCAGTATCCATTTTTCGTGCTGCTGAATGCCTGCCTCCCCTTTTGTCATTCGCTCTGTGAGGGCCGTAATTTTATCTGAAATGTCGTTCTTCCAAGCTTCAAGAGCGGCCAGGACGCGGTTTTTGATGTCTTCGGGATCGGCACCTCCTTTTGCGATGATGCGGTCTACTTCATCTCCCAATGCTTTGAGATCAGCGGCTAACTTTGCTATGTCGCCGTCGTGTTTTGTCAGGTGTTTGCCATGGTCGTCTAGGCGGGTATCCACAGTTGGGCGCCATGATTCCAGCGTGGCAACACGGGCTGCAAGGGTCGAGAGGCTTGCCTCGATCTTTTCCAGCGAGGAACTTAATTGCTTTTGCCAACCAGCCAGGGCATCGAGCACTCGCTGTTTGATTTTTTCCGGGTCAACATCAATTCCGTTTACCTTTTCTGTCAGTGCTGCCAAACCTTGTTCAAGCACGTTTATTTTATCGGCCAGTGCACGGAGTTCGGTCTGAATAGTGAGCAATGCGTTGCCGACTTCATTGCGCCAGTTGGCGAGCGCATCCAGTACTTTTTGCTTTATTTTTTCCGGATCAAGATTTGCAAAATCAATGCTTTCGACTTTTTGTTGCAATGCTGCAAGCTCGCTCTCCAATTTGTCGAGCCGAGCATTTTGCTTTTGGTCTTCACCGCGCAGCGCATCCAACTCGGCCTTCACTTCGGCTTGCCAAGCGGCCAATGCAGTAAGCACCCGCTGCTTTATTTTTTCGGGATCGAGTTCGTCGAGATTGATGCCTTCAAGACGTTTGAGGATTTCCTCGGCCTTCTTCAGCAAGGCTTCGAGTTCGGCCAATTTTTTATCGTCGTCTTCTAGTTGCTTGTTGATGTCGCCGAACATCTCCTGCAAAAGCCCAAGCACTGAAGTGAGCTGTTCGCCCATCGGCACCGAGTTTCGGTTGAACCGGTCGAGGAATATTTTATGGAGCGCGTCGAGTTGCTCCAAGGGGGTGTTGCTTTCTGCTGCGGCTGTCCTTTTTGCCATGACGATGGTGATTGGTGGGTTCTCGGATTTTAGTTAGTTTATTTGGTTCGGAAACCTATAAGGTTTGAAAAACCTTATAGGTTTAGGCGTAATTCGTTCACGCGCAAGGTGATTTCTGCTCCAACTGTTGCTCGCAGGCACAGCTACAGGTTGTTTCGTTGAGCCACTTGATAAGATTGTTGGCTGCATCGGTCACATGACATTCCTCAGGGCTGCAACGCGCTTTGGCTTCCAGCCAAGCCTCGAAAAGGGGCTCAAAATGAAGCAGTTGCTCACGGGTGACCCAGCAAAAGCGCAGGGCGAGGTGTGCCGGGGATTCTCGTCGGAAGCTCTGTTCTACGAACTGTTGGAAATCTTCGTATTCAAAACGCCCGGCCTCCTTGGGCAGCACTACGGTGAGCCAGAAAGAGTATGGGTCGCGGGGCGTTTCGTCGAGGTAGCAACCGAGCGGAAGCTGGAGCAGTTCGTCGCGCTCGTCGTCAGGGCGCAACAGGATATGCTCCACGAGGTGGAATCCTTCTTGGTCTTGCGCAGATTGCGGTTTCACCAGGTCCCTCAAATCGCTGAGGAAGGTGTCAAGGGCTTCCTCTGGTATTGGCTCACATTTCAATTCGTAAATTACCTCTTTGTCTCCAATTGGAACCTTAAACGAGTAGTCAAAATAAACTTCAGAATGCGCTATATCGCCCTCAATATTTCTTCCTTTGAGAAAATCTTTTTGCCAAATATTTTGGTAAACAAGCAATTGAAATTTCTCGGCCAACGCTTTGCTTTTGAACGAATTACTTCGCATAATAGGGCCAGGCCGCAAGGGGTTTAGACGCTTTGCTCCAGCTTCTTCCCGACTTTCGAGTTGCACATAATGAACAGGTGCCCCCTGACGGTTTGGCCGCGATACCACTTCAACCCGGTAAGGCAAGGTGCCTAGCAACGAGCGCGAGCGAAACGAGCCAATGCCGAGCAGTCGGCACACGCGCTTTTGCAGACCAGAGACGTTGTTGCTGTTCCACACATCGGGCTTTTCATATTGGTCGTGCAAACGGTAGTCGAAGCCACTTCCTCGAGCTGTGCCGGTTGTGTGGATGGTCTGGAGAAAGCTGGCTTTATCCCGGAGATATTCTGAGAAATCCTGCCGCCAAGGGTTGTCTTCCGGGTCGGCATCGGGCCTGGAGAGGGTGGCAACGTACTCGCTGAATGACTCTCCAAAACGGGCGATCAGGTGGTCGAGCAGGCGGTTGCGCCGTTGTTGACGGTGGGCCAATGGGTCGGCTATTTTGTCCAGCAACTGCACGAGGTTGTTGTTTTTTTGCGCTGTAAAATATTGCCAAACAGTGTCTTCTGCCACAAGGCCGTATGCTGCAAAATATTTTGCGCCCAGTACATTTTCCAATTCAGCGCGCAATTGGGAAAGCCCGTTTTTGAACGTTTTTCCAACAAAGGGTTGCAGCAATTCAGGGATTTGTTCTAATTGTCCCAATTGCAATTGGGCATCTTTTATTCCGATTTCAAGGGACTTTATCATAGCCTCGTCTTTGGCCTCTAAAAGCGCTATTTTGAGGTTCTGGAGTTGTTTTTCCAAAACCGATTTGTCAGAATTTACCGCCAGCTCGACCGACAAAAGTGCATCGGATGGGAAAACCATGTCGGCGAAATCGCCCATTAGTTCCTTCGCTCCCGGCACCTCGAACAGGGGTTGGAGCACCATAGTCGGGTCGGCGGGGTTTTGATCCACGGCAAATAAGCGCCGTACTTGGCCGAGTTGGGCGAGATAGCCCGCCAATATTTGATCGTAAAAAAGCAGGTAGGCTTGCAGCTGTTTGGCGGGAAATATGTGTCCGGGACGGGGTTGGTTGTTGCCAACACTGTAGATGTCCGGCAGATCGTATTGGATGCTCACAAAGTCGTTCAGGTCGTTGCGGAACACCCCGTTCTGTACTTCTGGGCCTCCAGGGTCTTCATTGGCAAGCGATTGGCGCGCCATGCGCAAGGTCTTGTACTGATCCTCAAGGGTATGGCCGGTCAACCGATTTACCAATCCGTTGCGGTGGATGGTGACTTTGCTGCAGCAAGGATCGAGCAAGGGCTTGAGGTTGCCGGGCGGGTAGTTGGGGTCGCTTGGGTCGCTGGGATATGGAGAAGGAGTGTTTAGCAAAGGCGAATCGCCTGGTACAACCGGAATTTGCCAAGTGTCGCTGTAAGCGGTGCCATCGGGTACTTTAAGACGCAGGTCGCGGACGTCGAGCACTCCCGGAGTTTCTGAGGCAATGCGCTGCAAATCAGACCGGTAGATGTAGCGCGGCAGCCGGGCAGAGGCTTTGAGTTCGTCGTCGGGGATGAAACCGTTTGTGAGCAATGGGCCATTGAAAATCTGGTCGCAGGGCAAGCCGCGTTGTTGCATTTGCTTGAAATTGTAGGAGCGCACGGTAGGCACAAGGAATTCTTGGATGCGGTAGAGCACTTCAGCAGCCACTTCTTTTTCGTTCCTATCAGGGTCTACCTCAAGGTCAAGGCAAATGCAATACGGCCAGTTTTGCACCACTTCGGGTTGGAGGTAGTCTTGGCAAATACCACGGTCTTGGTGTAGTCGGCGGCGGGCACGGGTGGTATAGCGCTTGCACACTTTTTCGCTGGCGGGGTCAAGATGGTCGTCGAGCTCGAGCAGGACGCGGTAGATGCCGTTGAGGGGGAGGGCATCTTTGGGGTCATTATTGTCATTAGGGTCATTGGGGTCATT
>CAZPTQ010000114.1:0-9836 GCA_964589365.1 uncultured Saprospiraceae bacterium | reverse complement strand
TTGGGGTCATTGGGGTTAAATTTTTCCTGATGAAAATGGCCGAAATGGCAGAGTATGTAATCAGTTATTTTCGATCCAAAATTTTCCTGAAATTTTGCAATCAGCTTCAACTGATTGGGGAAGGATTGCTGATTAAATTGTTCAACCGAACGCCTAAACTGGGCAACTGCCGCCGCAAAACCATGGCCTGCCACGGCCCCAAACTGCTTAGCGAAGTGTTTCGCTACAATTTTCAGGTCTTCGCCATCGGGCAACGTAACCTTAAATGGCGGGTTCTTTTTCAAATACTTGCCGCCTCCTTTAAAGTCTTTGATCAGAAAATCCTGAGGCTTCGCCCGTTCGAGCCACGCGTTTTTTACCCCTTCCATATCTATCAGAATCTTGCGCAAATCGTATGCGGTCACGGGCGATACGGGCAGTATCTCGTGTGCGTCGAACCAGGGTTTTTCACCGCTCTGCCCGGCTGCAATGTCCTGGATGGGCAACATTCGGGTGCGGTACCCAAGGTCGGTAATGGCATAGCAAAGTAGCTCAAGCAGGGTGATACCGGGATCGTGGGCGTTGAAATCCGTCCAGATCTCGGTAGCGAGGTTTTCCAAATGACGGATGCCCTCGGCACGCAAGCGATCGAAGTCGAGACTGATGTGCTCGGGGCGGCCCTTGGGTATGACGTTTATGATGGCGTTGCTGGCTTGCATGATCACTTGCGGTTAGAGGTGCTTGGTTTAGATTTTGCTGTGACTTTGGCGGGTACCTTTCGAGCGGTTTTCGATTCAATTTTTGGTGGCACAGCGGCCTCCTTTTTTTCTGAAACCGACGTCAGAGGAGGCCCTGACACCATCCGTGGTGCAACAGTGCCTCCAGTATTGTCCGTAGCGATTTCAATTTGATGCTGCGAAACGGTGGTAAGAATTGAGCGGGCCGTTTGTGGCTTGATGACCGTTCCAGGCACCTCGAAGGCTTCCCAGCCCCCATCCAGTGGCTGGCTGTTCGTTGGGAATTTTTCGGTTGCGGATTGATAGACCTTTAATTCCTGAATCACATCCACAGCATCGAGATTTTCAATCAGTTGCACCAGTTTTGAACGGCGGATATCTCGTCCGAAGGTGGGGCCTTGTGTGGCGTCGTAGAGCCAAGGTGCGAGATAGCGACGCAGGGCTTCATTGATTTGATATTTGGCAAGATGCTGGTCAGCGCCACGCCGAAGCCACACGCGGAGCGCGATGTGGATGGGTTCGTACTGCGGGTTCACGACTTGCAGGAAATGGTCTTCGTCGTCGGGGTTTTCTGTAGCGGGCTGCGGTTGGAGGAACAGGTTGGTTTTGGGCAGCAGGAAATCGCGCATTTCATTAAGGTCACCACGGGAGAACCGAGGTTCTTCGCGCACCATATTGGGTCGGCGCAACAAATCCGGTACCACCGCTAGGGAAACAAATCCGGGCGCGAGTTCGCTGGGAACAAGGTATTCGCCCGATGCTTCGTAGCGCGTGTGCGGGATGCACTTGGCTACCGCAACCAGGCCGTATTGCTCCAGGAGCAGGTGCTCGTAGTCCCATGCAGTGATAGCCCGGTCTTTGTGTCGCAGCCGCTCGCTGACGCGGCGGTGGTATTCGCCGGGATCGGTCTCTGGCTTGCGCCCGCCAAACGAGGCGAAAGGCTGCTCCACTTTCTTGACGGCGGAGCGACTGGTTTCGAGTTTAGAAATGGTGAGGGCATCCAGGGGCTTTTCCAGCCGTGTGAGGTAGCTGCGCTCGGTGGGGGCAAAGACGGCTTCCAAGGCTTGAGCGCGGATGGATTTGATGGAGGCGAATGCACCGATGGATTCACCTGTTCCTTCTACCACTTTCGCGCTGAGCCAGTGGTATTTGGCATCCAGGACTGTATTGCCGTTAGAGGCATCTCTTGGAATGGCGAACTGGATTAACCCGGTACGCCGAAGCCCAAATGTGGAATCTGAAATGATTTTTTCAGCCCCCAAGGGCTTCCACTCATTTTTGGAAAGGTAGAACCACTCTACAGCTGGAGGCAATGCGTCAAAATTTTGCTCGCTGCCTTCTGAAAGTTGAATAAGCAGGGAAAGGGTATCACCGGGGATGAGTAGCTCGAGGCCGATGAACAGGTTGCTGACCTCTTTGACCAGCACATTTGGGTAAAATGAGGGCGTGAAGGGTATGGGTTTTTTGGGTTCATAGATTGAGACTTCTTCAAACCCGCCATAAGGATGGATCAGGTAAAACTTGTCAATTCGGTCGTTTTCGTTGATGATGGACTGCGTTGATTTATAATCCACCGAGATACCGTTGGAGGAAGGGGTGTAAGGCGGGTTAATTAACTTGGCTAAATCTGGGTTGGCCAATAGTTTGATATATTCTGTATGCAAAAAATCGTTCTGCGCTAACACCATTCGGATAAACCCCCGCTTAAGCGTTGGGGTGTATTTTTCAAAGTATTGGGTTCGTGTATCACGCTTTAGGTTCAGACTACTAATGAGCACATCAAAATTGTCTTGTATGGTGCGCTCATTTTGGATCATGGAGAATTTGGTAATTTTCTCGTGAAGTCTTATAGCAATCTTTGAATTGTTTCGCTCTGATTGGCTGGGGATGTACCAGTCATATAGTTGATTATCTGTAAAATCAGTATAGGCTATTTGAAAATTCTTGTTTTGGATGACCAAATAATTCCTCAACTCCGGGATTGGCAAAACAACCCGTCTTTTGTCATTCGAGGTGGAGGCTTCGGTGAGTGCGAAAAAGTTGCCATTGTTCCTCCAAATCTGAAGTTCAGTATCTCTGAAATCCACTGTTACAAGTTGAGTATCTTGCAGTGCAATCTCCGTAATGTAAGAGATATTTATAGGCCAAAGAGTTATGGTAATATCTTTTGGCCCTTTGTCGCTTACAGTACCACTAATTTGCTGGAAATTTGGGTGGAAAGATGGTTCAACGCTCCAAACTGTTTCATCTGTAATGCCAGGAACAGCAATTTTACCCTTGTCGTTGGTGTGATAACGAACACCATTTACAATCACCGGGATTCCGGCAAATTTTAAATCAGTCGTGTCAGGCCTTAGTAATGTGATATTTAGTGTCCCAAAGTCTTCGCCAGTTCCAAAGCCGACGGGCACGTCTGGCGGCAGCGGCGAACCGGGTTCTTGGAAAAAAACATCGAATTCCGAGAAATTATGGGTTGTGATTTCTAAGTCGGTATAGGGGCTGATCTTGAGGGTGAATTTATGAGGTAAGGTTGTTACATCGAAAATTGCGATGCCTTCTTTAACAATCGGTGTTTTTGCAGCTTGTCCTTCAATTGTCATAGATAGGTTAGCGGGAACTGCCTCAGGATTTAAGAGCCTTATTCTTATTTCTTCTGTCCAGATTTCGGTAGCTATTGTTTTTGGATTCAGGAAGAGATCATAGTTCTGTGAGATAATGCCATCCTGAAATAAATTGAAATATACAGGGTTGAACCTTTTTTCATGGTCCTCCACACTATATTCCAAACTACCCTTAAAGCCGGTATTTGGAATCTGAAGCTCAAAAAAATCTTGGCCTGACTTTTTGTTTATCAAAAGGCCATTAACAATGCCATCCTTTTTAACCAGAATTTTATCCACAGGCTCCGATAGCGGTGTTATTACGGTAATAAAAATGGTATCGCCACTCAGGATGCCTTCTCTGGCTACTTGAAATTCTACGCCTGATTCTCGTTCTGTAGCTTTGTCTACAAATTCGATTTTCAGGTTTGGAAAGTTGCGACTATTATAACCCGTATAGTGTTCGTAATAACTTAAAAAACCTGGAGGGTTAGGTGGCGGGGCTATCCAGGTGAACCTGACATTTAGATCGCTCAGGGCCTTTTGAAAAATCTCGGTACTGCCCAAGTAAAATCGGTTTCCGATTTTTGGGGTGGGGCCAAAAGGGTACACCGTTTGAACGCCATCGAACACCCCTTGATCGGTTTGGATTATCAGATGTTCACGCACACCTACTACGTCCACGCTGATCATGATTTCTTCAACGCTTATCTCATTTATCCATTCGGGTGCCACATTTACCAATACCATGGGCCATTCGCTTGGACCAAACCCATAAATTTCCTCCAGTTCTTCTAGCCTTACTATAGGGGAATAATCCCTTGGTAATGAAATGGAAATGGTGAAAACATTGTTTTCGTTATTTTGAACCACATACCTTGCCTGAGAAGGTGCGTCTGAATTAATTATTTTTTTCCAACCTTCATCGGTAGTCAGCGATACAGCACTTATCGAATCTGTTGTAAAGAAGTCGTTTGCTAAGGGTGCGCTAGTTTGGAAAATGAGCTTGATAGTACGCTCTCCTTCCTTGAGAATTAATTGTGGGCTTGCGATAGCAAAACCCAATGTGCCGCTAACTGGAATCAATCCATCGGCAAACCCTCGAAATGCTTCCTTCTCCTTGACGATTAAGTCGCCTGATTTTGAAGAAAGTAGCAACTTGTTTTCACCCTTGCTCCAATTCAACCCCTTCACTTCCACCACTTCCGCCCTCGTCACCTTCCACTGCTCCAAAGTCTCGAACTTGATCGGCTGGCCCTTGTCGTCTTTGCCCGCCAGCAGGGTCGTGCCTTTCTCGACGAGTTCGTTGTTGAACTCTTTGGCAAGCGTGAAAATCAGGTAAGCATGGTCAGGGTCGGCGGGTCGCCGTTGGAGGCACAGCACTTGGTCGTAGTAGAAATCAAGGTGCCGTTGGGGTATCTCGTTGAGGCTGTCTTGCGCGTGTCGGAATAAGTTGAGGAACGTGATGAACAGCGCAATATGTGGTGCGATTGGACGCGGGTCCTGGTCTTCGGGCAACTCGAGCCGTGCGGATTCAGCATCAAACAATTGTTGGGCACGGGTTTTTATGGCGACCAGTGCGTTGAAAAAACGCAGGAAAAGGCCGCGTATCTCGTCTCTTTCATTGAGCGAGTCATCGGGCAGGATGCAATGATATTCGTCCAAGTTGCGCACACCCCAACGGGATGGGTCTTGGAAAAAAGCGCGGTAAGCTTTGAAGTCGAGATGGTCGTCCCATGCCTTGTGCCAGGCGATGAGTTGCTGGAGTGCGCCTTCAATGTCTTTCGGGTCGTCGTAGCGTTTGTCGTTGTCGCGGCGAATAAGTGTCAGGAGTTCGCCTTTGAGTGGAATGTCCTCACGTAGGGTTTGGTAGTGGCGTTCGAGGCGGCGGGCAGTGTCACGGGTATAGCGCAGGAGCAGGCGGAAGTATTGGCCTTCCAGTTCTGAATTACTTTTTTTGCCTTTTTTATTGGTCTGACCTTCGAGCGCGAGACCGAATTCAAGGTCAATTTTCTCATAATCTTGCCGAATCTGATCCGTGTCAAGCGCAGCAAGGATTGCCATGTAGGTCAGGTTCTCGATTTCCCAAAAACAGGCCCAGTTGTCCCCAGCAGGGCTGTCGGGGCTGTGGTAACGCAGCATTTGGGCATACTGGTAAGCCGCATTGATGAGGTCTTGCGAAGATCGTTCGTCCAAGCGGAAATGCGTGGGCGAGAGTGCTTTCACCAATCGGCTCAATTGGCTGGACCCGTTGCTGCGGAGCGGGTGTTTTATATGAATTTGGGTCGGCATTTTTCAAAAAAATGTGGTCAAAATGGTCCCGCTTCGTGCTGCGCACTTCGGCGGGTAAAAATGTGGTCAATTACACTTGCTGTATCGTCGCTTCGCGCTTGTAATAATCATACACGAAATTGAAGCGGGTATTGCTCGTGCGCACCACGATGTCGAGTTCAATAAGCACCAGCCCTTCGGCCACTGCATTGGTGTGGATGACAACTTCTCGAAGATCTACACGTGGCTCGTAGTACAGTACTGCCTTGGTAATCAGGTCTTTAATATATGTGATCAGGCTGGTGCTCACTGGCTCAAAGAGCATGTCTTCCAGGTTGCAGCCATAATCGGGACGCATTACCCGTTCGCCAGGACGGGTGCTGAGCAGGAGGCTAAGACTCTGCTCGATGTCTTCTACTTCCGACACCATCCGAACCGTACATTCGGGCTTTTTGTCAAAGGCTATTGGGAATGCCCAACCGGTGCCGAGGAATGATTTTCTTGCAAGTTGCATCTTGTTATTTTGCGTTTTGCTGTTTTACTTTTTGCGCTGGTATAACCCAAAGACGGGGTTGTTTTATCCGATCATCACCGTTGCTGCTCCCACCGTAATTTGTCCCCCATGGGCGGTGGTGTCGCCCATCCGGGCTGCTGGTTTTCCGCCTATGAGCACTGTTTGCGAACCCATCACAATGCTGTCGGGCGGGCCGGTGCAGGTACACATGTTGCCTACCGTGGCGGCTGGCATCCCTTCGATCATTACAGTTACGGTGCCCGGTGGCATCACCGGCCCGCCTACATGTGGTGGTGTGGTACCTGCTGCCGGGATGGGGCAAGTATGCATATCTCCTACTCTGGCTGCTAAAGGCATTTTTTAAGAGTTAAGAGTTATGAGTTATGAGTGCCGCGTTGGGTATGACTCATTACTCATAACTAATGAACTAGTTAATTCTTACAAAAGCTCCTTTTACCGTCACGTCACCCGAAGCAGTGAGTTGTGCCTGGCCTTGGGCTTCGGCCTTGAAGGAGCTTTGGGCTTTGTTGCTAATGTTGGGGGCTTCGAGTTTAAGGTTTTGGGCGGCCTTGAGTGTCAGGTCTTTGGATGAATCAATGATAATGCCGTTGCTGTCCATCGTTATCTTGTTGCTGTGCTCGTCTTCAATTTGAATTTTGTCCGCGTCTTCGTCAATCGTCACTTTTTTGCCGCCGGGGGTTTCTATCACAAGGCTTTTTTTGTCGTCGTTAAAAATCATGCGCATCGCTGAGCGCGTCACCCAGCCTTTTTCGTGGTTGGTGTCTTGTATGCCCTGAAAAGGCGCGGGCTTGGCGGGACTGTTGAGCATCCCTAGGATGATGGCCTCGCGGGGGTCGTCGTTCAAGAAACCTACTACCACCTCATCGCCGATTTCGGGTCGCCAGAAAGAGCCGCGCCCATCGCCCGCATCCTGGCAAGCCATGCGCATCCAAACCCCTTCGCCCTGTGGGCTGACGAGCGGCAGGCGCACCTGCACCCGGTTTTTGTCGGACAAATCGCGGTCGCTGTCTGCTTCCAAAGAGGTGACGATCCCGATTTGGAGGCCGTTCATAGCAGGCAAAAGGCCGCCGGCAGGCAGGTCGCTCACGTCAGGATAAGTACGGGCAAACCACTCGCGGCCCATGCCAAATTGGGCGTGCATGAACCATGAACCATCAGAAATCTCATGCGTCACGCCCGTCACGAACACTTTGCCCTCATGTCGTTGGCCAACGCCGCGCAGTTCGATACAGTCGCCAGGGATGATGGTTTCCGTAGTGCCTTGGAACTTGACTGTGCCGCGCAATTTAGCCAATTTGCTTTTGGTGAATTGCGCTTCAGCCCAAGCCTCTGTTTCTTTTCCCGAAAGGTTGCCAGGGTGTTGGGAGGGATAATTTGCCAAACCCATCACCTGAGTGAAATCGGTATTCGGAGGTGTCCCGGGAAGATCAAGTCCCAGTGCGCCGCCAATGGCCGATACCGCGCTGCCAATTGCCGAAAGTGCGTCCCCAAAGCCTCCAGTGTCAATCAAACCACCGCTCACGCCATCATCCGAGGCCTCTGCTTCACGAAGCGCGAGGTCTTTGGAATCCCATGCAAATACCTTGGCAGCCGGGTATTGGTCACGTGCGTCCATTTCGGCTTCCAGTTCAAAAATGCTGCTGCCGAACGAGAGGTTTATCTTGGCATCTTGTTGGAAATCAGGCTTTTTTATGCGGATCGTGCCGTTGTCGGCAACCACCAGCATGGCGTTGGCCTCTGCGCGGGTGATGATAAAATCCCAGTCGGTAGCCGAGTATTGCACCATTTCGAGGTGCTTTGCTTGAGTGGTTTGCACGTCTTTCGCAATGTTCTTTCCGTTTAGGATTTCCTCGATTATTTCTGAATCTTTTAGCCCAAAAAAGTACTTGTTCTGACGTGCCACGGTAAGTTTCACCGCCTCGTCTTTGCACTCGATGTCCAAAAAAGTGCGGCCATCTCGGATCTTAAGGGCATGGCGAACGATAATGCCCTTGAAAACCAACTGTTCATCGTGGTGATAGCCGACAGATATTTCGATGGGGTTGCCGGGACAAAGCAAATTGGTGTCGCTAACCTCGAATTCCTGTTCCGCCACATTGCCATCAATCACGGTTAAGCTCGCCCACGGGATTCGGTTGGCGGACTTAGAGATATTGATGGCCTGCACCTGCACGGTGTCGGGCAGCCGAAGCCGATTGACTTTTATGGTGAACGTGACGAGGGTGGTGTCGTCAGGCATCGGTGGCAAAAGTTGGTCGAGACTTAGGTCGAACATTCCGAATTATTGTTGATCGAAGTAGAATCCCGCATAATGGGACTGATTTTCAAAAATTTATGGCAAAGGCCAGTTCATTTCTCTAGTGGCGGCAAAAACACCGCATCGCCTTCGCGCAGGCTGCGGATACTGGTTAGTCCGTTGACTTGGGCTAGGTTAATATGGTGGCGTGGGCTTTCGTAATACTGCTGGCTAAGGTTGTCGAGACGGTCGCCCGATTTCACGGTGTGCTTGTGGGTGAGGTCTGGGGAAAGCAGACCCATGCTCAATACGCGCAAAATGTTGGTCGTACTGGCTTTAAAGGAACAGCGCAGCTTAGCGCGCAAGGGCGTGCCGTTTGGCCTGAAAAGAGTGTATTGGACATCCAGAGATTTTAAAAAACCGTGAAAAATGAAGGTTCCCCAGATTAGCGCCAGATAGTTGGGCATGTGTCGGTCGCCGTTGAACCCTGTGGTGATTCGGAACAGCTCAATTTCAGCCATCACTTCGCGTTTGTCGCCACTTGCCCCTGTGCCATCAATCAAAAACTCAAACTGGACTTCTGGCTGTTCTACCCAACTGAACCTCAGCGTACCTTCTGCATCACCAGGTGCTTGTTCGCAATCGTAATTGAAGTCCTTCCTTTCGTTGAAATTTTCGGGGTTGAACATTACCACATAAGGAAGCCCAAAGGGTAAGGGTACCGGCCCTACCATTTTGATTGGGATAATGGTCATGGTGCCGGGAGTAGGCACCACGTTCATCAACGAAGAAATGTTTCCGGTCAAGTTAGGTATCATGGCTTAGCGTTCTTTTTGGCGTCTGATCATTTGAGCGGCGGCCTCGGCAGCCTGGCGTGTAGCGGTACGTTGTGAAGTCGGGTTTTGACCTCGGCGGCCATTTCGGTTTTGATTTGCCGAGTTTGGGCTGTCGCCACAAGCCGTATCCCGCAGTTCTTCGCGTACCCTCGCGGTTACAGTGAGTTGATTGATTTCTATTGGCATGGTTCGTTATCTGATGATTGTAAAGTATTGATACACAAGTTCCATACTCTCCACCACAATGCGACTCTCTTGGGCATTGAAGTCGGCGACCGACCATTTTTGTGGCCAAGCATTTACACATTGATAGGTTTGAAGCGGTTGGTGTTGTTCGTTGAGCAAGGTCACCAAAACGTTCACGGGCGTAATATCAAGATCAAGGATGGCTGCGTTCACCCAGGGCAAAATACCCGAATCGGTAAACAGCCCTCGTTTGAGCACAAGGTTGGGGTACTGCCCTCGGCTGGGAAGTTTGAACGTGAACCGGTTTTCGCCTCCCGATTTCACTTGCTCGGTCTCCAGCTCGCGTGAAAGCCCCGTAACTTCTTGAAAAGCAGCGTCTTGCACGGGCAAGTTGCCGGGGAGTCCCTGAAATTCCACACGGAAGTGGAAGCCGACGGGTGGGTATTGTGTTTCCAT